>CAYPAX010000098.1:0-17385 GCA_964408735.1 uncultured Rhodospirillaceae bacterium
TCATCGTCTGGGAGTGAGAATCAGCAAAGCCACTTAATCAACGGGCTGATAGACCAGCTCGGTCATATAGAGCTGGAGCGACTGGTTTTCGGCCAGGCCGCGCAGCACGTCGTATTGCGCATCTACCCAGGCATCGACATCAGCGCCACGGCTGTCGGCAACGATACCGGAGCGCTCGTACCAGGAATCGATATCGCGCTGTTTTTGGGCACCGACATACTCGACGACCTGCCAGACACCAATCGCAGCCAACACGGCTAGCGCTGCGCCCGCTGTGATGACGATTCGCTTGACCTTTTTGCTGATGGCCGATGTCTCGGCGGCGATTTGATCGCTCATCCCGACCCTGTCCCCCTGTGCACAGCCGTAACCGCCCCACCGATATGCCGGCGGCAGTACGGATCAAAAGCCCGTTACGCGACGCCGTATTACTTTTCCAGCACCGCACCGAGCCCCAATTTGATGTAGGATAACCTACTTTGTCGTAGCAATCCGAGCATCGATTCCACGAGAGTTACTCTAAAATGTTACGAAACCACGCACAAACCGTTGGAAGAAGATGATTTTTGTCATCCGGACTATGCTTGGCTGGAGGTGTCGCCATGACGCCGCTTCTAGCGGGTTCGGCCGATGCCGCGAGTTCGCCAAGCATCTTCAACAGCACCGAGAAGCCCAAAAAGGGCCTCAAGCCCTTCCCGAAATGGCGCGAGGCGTTGGAAAAATTCTATGTCGAGCGTGCCGACAATCCCGGCACTTGCGCCGACCTGTCGTTCAATCGCTGCCATTACCAGGAATGGTTCACGGAACTCGAGCGGCTGGCCCAGATCACGCGGGCCAAGAAGCAGCTGAACGCCCTCAACAAGTTCATGAACGAGCACAAATACATCGTCGATTCGATCAACTGGGGCATTCAGGACTATTGGGCGACGCCGGGCGAGTTCTTCCAACGCAATGGCGATTGCGAGGACTATGCCATCGCCAAGTTCCTCTCCCTGCGCGCCATCGACGCCAAGGTCGACGCGCTTCGCATCTTCATCGTCGACGACCTCAATTTGCGCGTCGGCCACGCCATCCTCGCGGCCTATGTCGGGCGCAAGGTCTATATCCTCGACAATCAGCTATCCATCGTCGTCGAGGCGCGGCGCATCCGCCACTACAAGCCGATCTACTCCCTCAACGAAGAGGGCTGGTGGCGACATAAGGTGTCTTAGGCGTCACCCTTCAGGCGCGAACTGCGGCACCACGTAAGGACCTTCCGGAACAATCGCGACATGCGGGTCACCCGCGGCGGCAACGCTTTCGGCAATGGCGTCTACGACCGAATCGATCATCTCAACGCCGGTCAGCGTGCGGTCCTCCCCCGTCAGGCCACTGGCGTAGAGGCGCACGCGACCTGCGCGCATGGGCTTGAGCTGTTTTTCCGTCTGCCACTCGTCCACGGCCGCGTGGCGTTTTGCCAGCAGGGAGTCGAGAAAGCCGTCCGGCCCGAGCGCAAGCAGACGGCGCTGGGCATCGACGAATTCAGCCGAGCCCATGCCTTCGGCACATTCGGACGCCACGATCAAGGTACCACCCGGTGCCAGAACGCCAAGTGGCCCGACCATGCCTTTGACGGTCTGATAATAAGTGCTGTCCAAAGGATAGCCGGCACAGCTCGTTACCACTGTCCGGTAGCAGCGCGGCACTTGGAGCTCGGCGAACGGGCGGGTAAAGGCGACAGCCTGCAAGTGGCTTTCGACGATCTCGCCGAAATTGACGAAGGATACTCGGCGCGCGTCGTCGATCACCGCATTGACCGCGAGCGCGCCGCCAACCATGGCGACGATCTCCAGCTGGTCCTGATGCAGCGGATTGCCGTCGAGGATGCCGTTGTCGGCCATCGGGTCTTCCATGTAGCGCGCGCTATGGAAGGTGGTGATCGTCTCGGCATGGGCGATGCCGGGCGCGATGACCTTGCGGCCGCCCGAATAGCCGGCCATGAAGTGCGGCTCGACAAGACCGGTGGCGATGCGCAGGTCGGCCTCGACGAAACGCTTGTCGAGACGCACCACATTGCCGCGGCTGGTGGTGCCGACGTGACCATGCGCCGCATCGTCGCGGGCGAAATGATTCACCACGCTGACCGTATCCAGCACCCAGTCGTCACCGATCACGCGGCGCAGCTCCTCGCCCTCGTTCGGACGATGCAGGCCGGTGGCCACCAGCACCGTAATCGCCTCAGGCGCCATGCCGGCATCGAGCAAGGTGCGGATCAGCAGCGGCAGGATGACACCGTTGGGAACCGGGCGCGTGACATCGCAAATCAGGATGCAGGCGCTGGTCGCCTCTTCCGCCAGCAAGCGCAGCGGCGGCGCACCTACTGGCTCTGCCAAGGCTTGGCCGACCGCCGCCGCAGCATCGGCAAGAACCGGCATGTGCGGCTTTTCCAATAGGTCCACGTGCCAGGCAGGGTCGGTCTCGACCGCCAGCGTGCCCTCGCCATACAGCAGCTCAACGCCCATCGATGGCCCTCAATATCCGCAAGGCCGCACAGGCAGCGCCGTAGCCGTTGTCGATATTGACCGTAACCACGCCAGGGCTGCAGCTCGTCAGCGAGGCGCGCAAGGCGGTCTCGCCCTCGCTTGCCACGCCATAGCCCGTCGACGTCGGCACGGCGACCACGACACCCGGCACGAGCCCGCCGAGCACGCTGACCAGCGCCGCATCCATGCCGGCCACGGCGATGAGCACGGACATCTCGCGCAAACGGTCCACTTTATCGAGCAGACGCCACAGGCCAGCGACGCCGACATCGAAGACAAGCTCGCAAGGCTCGCCGGAAAAGGACAAAGTGCGCGCGGCCTCATAGCCCGGACCCGAATCCGACGTGCCCGCCGTCACGACTGCGACACGGCTTGCACCGCTTGCCGGCACCGGCTCGCCAAACACAGCAGTGCGAGAAAGCTCATGATAGTCGAGCGCGCCCCGATGATGCCCCGGCAGGGCGGCCAGCGCCGCCTCGTCGAGCCGCGTCAGCAGCAGCGGGCGCCCCTCCTCCGCCGCCTCGTCGAGAATATGGGCAATCTGTGCCGCGCTCTTGCCGGCACAGAACACCGCTTCCGCCAGGCCAATACGCGCGTGGCGGTCCCTATCGAAATTGACTTCGTGTCCGACGCTCATGCTTCCTTCGGGTGCAAGAAGGCACTCCCCATGCGATACGCCTCGAAGCGCACCGGCAGGTGAGGCGCCACAGGGCCCATGATACCGGCAACGGCGTCTCCGAGCGAACCGTCATCGCCAAGGCGTGCCAGGCTGTCGCCGTCAAGCTCGATCACCACCGCATCGTTGCGCACGCGGCAGCGTACCGTGAGCGGTCGCAATTGCCGTTTGACGAAGCGCTCGCTGGCATCCACCGCCGCCAGCATGTCGGCCTCGACGCGGATGCCCGTTTCGACTCGGCTCGACAGGCAGGGCGATGCCGGCAGCTCCGCGACATCGTCGAGCCCGAGCTCTGCCGCCAGGGCGCGCACCGCCTGCTTGTCCATGCCTGCCTCGACAAAGGGATGACGCACATTACGTTCGGCCGCAGCAGTAAGGCCCGGACGATAGTCGCCGAGATCGTCGAGATTTGCCCCGGAAACGACCAGGCACTGGGTGTGCTTGGCGATGCTGTCGTAAAGATTGGTCTTGCACCAGTAACAACGATCGACCGGATTGGCGCGATAGCGCTCGTCATCGAATTCGCCAGCATCCAAGACATGAAGCGACCAGCCGTCGCGCGCGGCGCGGGCGCGCACCCGCCGCGTCGCCTGTGGCGGCACGGCGGGCGAAACGGCGTGATACATCGCAACCGCATCAGGCGCACGGCGATGGGCGAAAGCCGCCAGGGTCATGCTGTCGACCCCGCCGCTCACCGCTACGCCCAGCGCGCCGATCTCGTCGAGAACGGCCTCGAGCCTGTCACCCGTCATCATCGTCCCGCGTCTCCAACGCCCGGCGCTCGACCTCGCGTCGGCGACGAACGCGCTCCGCCCGGTCGCCGATCCCCGCCAAGTCGGCCATCTCCGCCTTGGCTGTCAGCTCGCCGCCGGGTCTTGCGACGATCTTAGCGCGAAAGGCCCCGTCTCCGCTATCCACTGCGACCTCGCGGCGCTCCAGCACCTGCCGGTTCTGTATCGTCCAGCGCAGGCCGATGGTCGTCGTCTCGGCAAAGCACGCGTTGGCCACCGCATCGCAGGCCTCGGGCCGGGCCAGGATCTGAATCTGGCTGGCAAGACGGCCGGCCTTGCCGACAACGGCGCTCTGGCTGACATCCAGCACACCGTCGTGGGCACGCACCCGATCAAGCCCGAGTGCCAAGTCCTCGGGGCTCTGATCGTCGACTTCGAAGGTGATCACCGCGACCTGGTCCGCGGTCGGTTGCGCGGCGGCGTCGAAGAGCTGGACCCGCAGCATGTTGCTGCGCCCCTCCAGGGTCGCCGTGCCGAAGCCATGGCCCACCGCCATCAGGCGGCGGGGCGTCGGGTCCGGTGCCTGGCTTGGCGCCAGATGCTTGAGGATAGCGGCCCCGGTCGGGGTGATACGCTCGCCTTCGATACCGTCGTCCACAAGCGTCATGTCGCGCAACAAGATCAGCGTGGCCGGCGCCGGAACGGGAAACGTGCCATGAGCAATACGGATCATGCCGCGCCCGCGCGGCAGAGCGCCGCAGCTCCAGGTCTCCACGTCAAGCGCTTCGATCAAGGCCGCCGCAACGGCAAGATCAACGATGGTATCGAGGCCGCCGAGCTCATGAAACTTCACTTCGTCGGCGGCAACGCCATGGACTTCGGCTTCGGCTTCAGCCAGCAACGCCAGCATGGCGAGAGCGCGTGCGCCAACCGGTCCCGGCAGATCGGCCGCCGTCAAGGCGTCACGCACCTCCTTGGCAGCAGTCGAATGCGGCGGCTCCGGACAGCTGACGCGGAAGCGGCTTCCGACCAGCCTGCCGTCATCATGCGGCAAGACCCGTGCCTCGACGGCCAGCAAATGTAGGGCTGCAACGGTTTGCTGGACCAACGCCTCGAGGTCTGGCCGGGCATCGACCATGGCGGCGGCGAACATGTCGCCGGCGGCACCGCCCACCGCATCCAGATGGATATGCATCACGCGGCGTCGCGCATGACCGGAGCCAGGGCGGCGCGAACGACATCGGAACCGGCGCCGCAGCGATGGCCATTCTCGCTCAGGCAGCGCCGCCAGGCGCGGCCACCGGGACAGCCTCGAAAGAGACCCATCATGTGCCGGGTGATGGTGGCGAGCGGCACCCCTGCGGCACGCTGGCGATCGATATAGGGCAGCATGCTCTCGACCACCGCGTCACGGCTGGCAACCGGGCGCGCGTCGCCATAGATGCGCCGGTCGACCTCGGCCAGCAAATACGGTGTTTCGTAAGCCGCACGGCCCAGCATGACGCCATCGACCTGCGCGAGATGCGCCATGGCCTCATCGAGCGAAGCTATGCCGCCATTGATGATGATCTCGAGATCGGGGAAGTCGCGTTTGAGCTTGTAGACCCGGCCATAGTCGAGCGGCGGCACCTCACGGTTCTGCTTGGGGCTGAGACCGCCGAGGATGGCGGGTCGCGCATGGATGATGAAGCAGCGCACACCAGCTGCGGCCATGGTGCCGACGAAATCATCCAGGAAAGCGGCCTCGGTGCGGTCGTCGATGCCAATACGAGTCTTGACCGTGACCGGGATATCACAGGTTGCACTCATAGCCGATATGCAATCCGCCACCAGTTCCGGCTCGGCCATCAGGCAGGCCCCGATCTTGCGCTGCTGCACGCGATCGCTGGGGCAGCCGACATTGAGGTTGACCTCGTCATAGCCCCAAGCCTCGGCGATGGCGGTGCATCGCGCCAGGCCGGCCGGGTCGCTGCCGCCAAGCTGCAGGGCAAGCGGATGCTCGCTGGCATCGAAGTCGAGCAGCCGCGCCCGGTCGCCGTGCAACAGCGCATCGACGGTAATCATCTCGCTATAGAGCAGCGCATGGCGGCTGATGCGGCGCAGGAAATAGCGATCGTGACGATCCGTCCGCGCCATCATCGGCGCCACGCAAAAGCGGTGGTCAGGCATCGCCCCCGGCCTCTACCCGGCCGCGCTCGATGATGTAGACCGCGTCGACGAGGTCTTCGGAGTGGGTCGAGTCGGATTCGGACACCAGCACCGATAGACCCTGGTCCTTGAGGCCCGAGAGAACCTCGACCAGGCGGCCGGCGAGCGCCGGGGCGACGCCCTCGAAAGGCTCGTCGAGGAGCACGAGCTTGGTGCCCGTCATGATGGCGCGGGCCAGCGCTACCAGTTTCTGCTGGCCGCCCGACAACTGCATGGCGCGACGAGTGGCGAAGCTCTCGACCTCGGGCATCAGCGCATAGATGCGGGCGATGCGCTCTTCCGCATCCTCAATGCGCGTCGCCCAGGCCGGCACAAGGATGTTTTCGCGAACGGTAAGCTCAGGCACCAGGCGCCGGTCCTCGGGCATGTAGCCGATGCCGAGCCCTGCCCGCGCATGCGCCGGCATGGCGCCGAGATCGCCGCCATCGAAAGCGATGTCGCCGCTGCGGTGCGGGATAAGGCCCATGACCGAGCGCATGAAGGTGGTCTTGCCGGCGCCGTTGCGGCCCATCAGCGCGGTCAGGCTGCCCGGCGCCACAGCCAGCGACACACCGTCGAGAATGGTCGCGGCGGCGATTCGGACATGCAAGTCGGTAACGCTCAACATGGACCTAACCTATCGCCGCCTGTGGAGTTCGGGGCCGACCACATAGGTGCGCACATCGGCATCCGCCAGTACCGTGTCGGGCGGGCCGTCGGCGATCACCCGACCGTCGTAGAAGGCCAGTACCCGTTGGGCATAGCGTTCCACCACCTCCATATCGTGCTCGACGAAGAACAGCGTCATACCCTCACCTTCCAGGGCCGCCATGATGGTATCCATCATCGCGCCTTTCTCGTCGGCGCTGACGCCGCTGGTCGGCTCGTCGAGCAGCAACAGGCTGGTATCCCCCGCCATGGCCATGGCGATATCGAGCAGCTTGCGCACGCCCTGGGGCAGCTTGCCCACCATCTGGTCGCGATATTCGTCGATGGAGAAGCGTGTCAGGGCTTCCTCGGCGGAGGCGACCATCCCGGCATGATAGAGCGGCCGCCAGCCATTGGGTTTCGCCGAAACCGCTATGCCGAGCGCGATCATCATATTGTCGAGCACGCTGAGCTCGGGGAAGATCTGCGGGATCTGGAACGAGCGATGGATGCCGAGCCGCGTCACATGGCGGGGCTCGAGCCCTGTGATGTCGCGCCCGTCATGGCGGATGGTGCCGGTGTCGGGTTTGAGATAGCCGGTGACCATGTTGACGAAGGTGGTCTTGCCGGCCCCGTTGGCGCCGATCACGCCGAGACGCTCGCCAACCTCGACCGTGACCGAGACATCATCGGCCGCGACCACCGCGCCGAAGCGCTTGTTGAGATTCTCCGTTGCCAGCACCGCCGCCATGTCAGGAGCGCTCCTTGCGCAGCCGGAAGATCGACCACAGGCCGCCGGGCAGGAACAGGATGACAAGCAACAGGGTGCCGCCGAGCAACATCTGCCAGAAGTCGGGCGCGTATTGGAGCGCGTAGGTGCGCACCAGTTCGAAGATCAGCGCGCCGACAAAAGGCGCCGCAACGCTGCCCGTGCCGCTGAGGATGGCGACAAAGACGAACTCACCCGATTTGGTCCAGTAGACGAAGTCCTCGGGCGTCACATGGCCGATGAGGAGTGCCGTCAGCACACCGCCGAGCCCTGACAGCATCGCCGCCAGCATGTATTTGATGTGGATGGCGCGGCGCACCGAGATGCCAAGATATTCCACCCGTACCTCGTTCTCGCGGATGGCCTCGCCGATATAGCCCATGGTCGATGACAGATAGCGGTGCGCGGCAAAGGCGCAGAGGAACGAGAACAGGCAGATCAGGCCGTAGAGCTCGAAGGTCAAGCGCTTGCCGCTGCCCGGCTGATATGTGAAATAGCTCGGCCGGCCGACACTGAAGCCGTCGGTGCTGCCGAGCTCCGCGCTGTTGACCAGAAGGCCGAACAGGATCATCGACAAGGCCATGCTGAGCATGGCGAAGAAAATAGCCCGGTAGCGCGACATCAGGAAGCCGAGCACAAACGCGATCGCGCCTGAGGCCGCAACACCGATGATGGCCAGCAGGAAAATATCGCTGATGCCCATGAATGTATAGGACATCGCCGCCGCATAGGCGCCGATGCCGTAATAGAGCGCCTGGCCGAACGAGACCAGCCCGGCCCGCATCTGCACCATCAGCCCCAACACCACCAGGCCCGTCGCCAACGACAAGGCGACCATGTTGATGGCCCAGCCGGGCAGCACCAGATAGCCGGCCAGCAGCATCAAAAGCGCCACGGTCATGCCGGGTATGGTGAAATCGCGCTTCATATCTTGCGCGCCTCGACGCGGCCGAACAGGCCTTGCGGCCGCAGGATGAGAACCAGCGCCATGACGCCATAGACGATGAACAACTCGAGCTCGGGCATGTACATGACCGCGAGCACGCGGCCGAAGCCGACGAATAGCGCACCCAGCGCCGCGCCCTCGATGCTGCCGAGGCCGCCGATTACCACCACGGCGAAAGCAAGCACGATGATTTCGACGCCGATGCCCGGCACCACCGAAATCATTGGCGCCGCCACCGCGCCGCCAAGGGCGCCGAGCACGGCCCCAACCACGAAGGTGACGGTGAATATGCGAGTCACATTGATGCCGAGCGCGCGCGCGATCTCGCGGTCGAAGATGACCGCATGCAGCAGCTTGCCGGGACGCGTGCGATTGAGCCCGAACCACACAGCCATGCCGACCACCACGGCCAAACCCATGAGCCCGAAATCGTAGACGAAAAAGGAAATGTCACCGATATCGACGAAGCCGGGGAGATCGTGCGGCTGCCAGGGCATGTAGGACTGTGCGCCGAAGACCAGCTTGGTGATGTCCTCGAGAATCAGGAAGGCAGAGAATGTGACCAGCACGATGACGATCTCGTCGCGTCCGTACATCCATTGCAACAGCCCGCGCTCCAGCACCAGCCCCATGACCAGGCCGACGACGATGGCGGCGAGCAGCAGCAGCACATAGGTGCCGACGACCGGATAGCCGGCGTTCACGTATTCGCCGACGGCCCAGGCCGATGTGAAGGCGCCGAGGGAATAGAGGCTGCCATGGGCAACATTGAGGATGTTCATCACCCCGTAGATCAGGGTGAGCCCGACGGCGACCAGAAAGAGGTACGAGGCATAGGTGGTGCCATCGACAAGAATGGGAGCGATGTCGCTCATATGTCTCCGCCAGGTTCCATGGGATCAGGAGGGCGTGGTTTAGCGCATTTGCGCGCGCTCAGGCAATCTCCACCGCGACGACGCCTTCCTCGACGCCCTCGGCACCCTCGGTCAGGTGCACGGCACTGACTGTGCCGTCGACCGGCGCCTCGTGCGGCACCTCCGTTTTCATCACCTCAAGGATGAACAACACATCGCCGCTTTTCACCGCATCTCCCGGCGCCACAAGCACCTTCCAGACATTGCCCGGCACATCCGTGTGAACCTGCGCTGCCATTAGCGCCTCCCCCTTCTTTGCCGCCACCAAGCGAGGATAGGTGCCAGACAGCCGACGCGATAGCGCATCGACCAGGCCGGGCGCCAAGCCTTGGCGGTAATCTCGTCCATATCAGCCATGGCGCAACCTAGAGCCTAATCAGGTTGGATGGAACCGCTTTGGCTGCCGATATCGTAAGGGAATCTTTGCGCATCGTGCGCGACTCGGCCATGCTTCATGGTGACGTTTATCCACGGAGAGCCCGCAATGACCCATGGCCGCTTGATCGTTCCCGTAATTGCCGCGATGGCGGCTCTGTCCCAACCCGCCGCCGCCGATCTCATGCTGGCCGGTGGCGACGCCAAGGTCGGCTTCAGCGAGAGCGGCGCCGTGTTCGGCCCGCCGGGCAATGACGTGGTCTCGGTGATCGATATCGGCAGCGACCCGGCCAATCCGCGCATCATCGCCAATCTGCCTTTGATGAACTCGGTCTTCGGTCCGCCGACCAATCTCGCCATCACGCCCGACGAAAGCCTGGCCCTGGTCGCCAATGCCATGGACTGGACAGAGGGCGAGGATGGCTGGAAGCCCTCGCCGCACAACCAGATTCACGTGGTCGACCTGACCCTCGATCCGCCGCGCGCCATCGATACGCTCACCGTCGGCCGCCAGCCCTCGGGCCTCGCCATCAGCCGCGACGGCAGCCTGGCCCTGGTCGCCTACCGCGCCGACAACGCCATCGCCGTGCTCGAGATCGACGGCAAGTCCGTGCGCCTTGTGCAGACCCTGGAGATGGGCGAGCAAGTCGCCGGCGTCGCCATCACACCGGACGGCAGCCGCGCGCTCGTGACCAAGTTCCCCGGCCACAAGATCGCCGTGCTCGATATCGCCGACGGCCGCATCAGCCACGACCCGGCGCTCGACATGCCGGTCGGCCAGTGGCCTTACAATATCAAGATCAGCCCGGACGGCAGCTTCGCGCTGAGTGCTGACAACGGCAATGGCGGGCTGTCCGACGGCCATATCGACACGGTCAGCGTGATCGATCTCGAAGCCTCGCCACCGCGGGTTATCGACCGCGTGGTGGTAGGCGATGCGCCCGAAGGCCTTGCCATCAGCCCGACCGGCGAGATCGCCGTCGCTGTGCTGCTGCGCGGCAGCGCCGGCGTACCGCCCGACAGCTGGTACTACAATCGCAACGGCAGCGTCGTGGTGCTCGCCATCGACGGCAAGACCCTGACCCGGGTGGCCGAGATCGAGGTCGAGGGCCTGCCCGAGGGCGTCGTCTTCAGCCCCGACGGCGGCTACATCTATGTCGGCAATTTCATCGACAGCAGCGTCTCGATCCTGCAAGTGGACGGCACCACGGTCACCAATACGGGCCGCACGCTGGCACTGCCTGCGCCACCGGGCTCGATGGGCTCGAGCCTGCCCTAGAGCGTGTCTATGACAAGCTGAGTGGGGACTTAGCATGGCACAAGATATCCGGGAACATGGCAAGGACGACCCACGAGCCGTGCTTGTCGCCAGCGACGATGTCTCGGATGCCAATCTGATCAGGCGCTGTCTCGGCGCTGAAGGCATTGTCGTCAAGGTCGAGACGGATGCCGCCGAAGTGCTGCCGACGCTAGACCGCGCAACTTTCGACCTGGTGTTGCTCGACACCACGCACGCGCAGTCCGACGATCATGCGCAGCTGCGTGCCATCCGCGACCAGCATGCTGCGGCGGACCTGCCCATTCTGGCGATCATCGATCCCATCCGCCGCGATGCCGCCGCCGAAGCCTTGGCCGCCGGTGCCGACGACGTGCTGGGCAAGCCTTTGCAAGCTGCCGTCGTCGAGGCTCGGGTAGGCCTGCAGCTCTCCCTGCTCGATGCCAGGCAAAAGCTCGAGCGCAGCAACCATGCCCTGCAGCAGCAGACAAACCACCTACGCGTGGTCATGGATAGCGCCACCATCTCCATATTCGCGCTCGACCGCAACACGACCTTCACCAGCGCCAATCAGATGACGGCGGAGATCACCGGCACGCCCGTGGCCGATCTCATTGGCGCAGCCTTTGCCGAAGTTGTTCATCCCGATCAGCGAGACGATGTCGAAACGCTGCTGAAGAGCGTGGGCGACGAAGGCTTTTTCGTCACCAACCACGAAACCGAGTTTTTGCGTGCTGACGGCAGCCGCCGCATCGTCATCCTCAGCCTGCGCGCCTTGACGGCCGACGGCAACATTTCCGGTGTCGCCGGCATCGCCAATGACGTCACCGACATTTTCCGCCAGCGCGAACAGCTGACCGCCTATATCGATTCCCTGATGTCACCGGACGCAGCCCTGCTCGGCGTTCTCGGAACCGACCATGAGCAAGTTGCCGGCAATGGCGAGGTCAAGCTGGATGTCGCAGTGGCCAAGGGCGAGCCGCGCGAGCCCTCCGAGCTCGGCAAGGACGAAGTGCGCATCGAGAAGCGCAAGAAGGTCTATAAAGGTGCCCGGCTATCGTTCAACGACGAGCAATCGGTAATGAATTGCATCGTCCGCGATGTCTCGGACAATGGCGCCAGGCTGGAATTCAAGTCCCATTTCGACTGCCCGCAATACGCCACGCTGCGGCTCGACGACGGCCGCTCGTTCGATTGCGAGATCATGCGTTTCGCCAACCTGATCATGGGCGTCAAGCTGATTGGCCGGCACTGGTAGCGGTGGCCACGGTTTTCGATGAGCTGCTGCGCCGAATCGCCGAGCAGGTGGACGCGGAACCGGCCACGGCGCGGATTCGGTCCGGCGGCGTGGCCGAGCTGAGAACCTATTTCATCGGCGGCGGCTGGGAGCTTGCGGGCGGGATCGACGCCGCATTGCGCGCCCGCATCGAGGCCGGCGGCATCGAGCGCCTGTTCGCCATCGAATGGCGCGAGGTGAACCAGGCCTCGATCATCGAGAGCGGCCTGCACCTGTTCCTGAGCCGGCAGGCCGCAGAGCGCTGGCGCGACACACACGAGACCGAGGCCTACCGCCTACTCGACATACAAGAGCTGAGCGCCGAGGCGGCGCGCCGCGAGCTTGGCCTGCTTGGGGACTAAGAGTCTAAGGCGTCGGCCCGAACGGCGCGTTGATCATCAGCTGCACCTCCTGGCCCTGGAAAAGCGGCCTGACCTGGACCGCAAGCGCGATGAAGGCCTCGCTGGCGAACAGCCGCTTCCAGAAATCGCGCCGCTCGGCGTCATCGTCGAAGCGCCAGATGTGGATCAGCTGGTGCAACGGCCCCGTGTCGCTGGTGAAATAGCCGATCAGATGGTCCGAAAACCCCTCGGCCTCCATCACGGCATACATTTTCGCCTCGATCTCGAGCACCTGCGGCATCTTGCCCGTGATGATCTGATAGGTGCGTTTTTCGTAAAGCGGCATGGCGGTGGGTTCCTTTTGTCGGTGGCGCGGCCGCACCGTAGCCCGGACCCGGCACTTCGTCCATCGGCGCGGGCCCGGACGAGCTTTAAACAGTTCAGCGGCGGCGAAATTCGCTAGAATGCGGCAGCCGTTCCCCGTTCGAGTGTGATCGCGCCGTGACCCTTTCCCCTTCCCTTTCCGACATCGTCGGCGTGCTGCTGGCCGGGGGCAAGGCGCGGCGCATGGGGGGTGGCGACAAGTGTCTGCGTGAGTTGGCCGGCCGGCCCCTGCTCGGCCATGCCATCGCGCGGGCTGAGCCGCAGGTCTCGGGCCTGGCGATCAATGCCAATGGCGAGGCGGCGCGCTTCGCGGGGTTCGACCTGCCCGTGATAGCCGATTCCATCGCCGATCATGCCGGGCCGTTGGCCGGCGTCCTGGCAGGGATGGATTGGGCGGCGGGGCAAGCCAGTCATGTCGCGAGCTTCGCCACCGATGCACCGTTCTTCCCCGCCGATCTGGTAGCGCGGCTTGCCGCAGCAATTGATGACGGCGCCGAGATCGCTTGTGCCAGCTCGGGCGGGCGGGCGCAGCCGGTGTTTGCGCTGTGGCCCGTGGCGTTGGCTGCGGACCTGCGCCGGGCGATGCTGGATGAAGGTATCCGCAAGGTCGATGTCTGGACCGCACGCTATCGCCTGGCAGAGGTCGCCTTCGAGGCGGACGGCCACGACCCCTTCTTCAACGCCAACAGGCCGGGCGACCTGGCCCACGCCGAGGACATTCTGGCGCGCATCGGTTAGACTTCGACCATGTCCGACCCGCAGGAAACCATGGCGCTGGGCGTGGTGCTGGAGCGCCGGCCGATCTATCACAACTGGGCCGACTGGTCGTGGCGGGCGGTGACGGTCATTCCCGGTGCCGCACCGCTGGCTCGCCCGCGCGAGCTGCGCCGCGACGGCGAGGCGGTGCTGTTCCACGCTGCCACCCTGCCCCTTGGCCTGCACCGCAAGGAGACCGAAGGCTATCGCGTGAACCTGTCCCAGTCGCCGCCGAAAGTCTTCATCGGCCTGCGTCCCGGAGACGGCGAAGAGGCGCCGCCGCAACCCTTTGTGGTCACCGCCTGTCCCTTCGAGGCCGAGGACTACGAGGTCGACAGCGAAGACCGCGTCGAGGCCGTCGCCATGCCGCCCGAGGTCGCTGCCATGGTCGGGCACTTCATCGACGAGCACCACGTCGAGCAGCCTTTCGTCAAGCGCAAGCGCAAGCCATACGATCCGCGCAAGGGTGGGCCCCGCCATGGCTGACGAGCCGGAAGAGGCGCTTCCCGAAGACGAGGTCGAGGAACAATCCGAAGAGGAGTTCATCGCCGCCCTCCCCGCCATAGAGGAGCTGACGCCCGAGTCCGACTTCGCCGCCTTTCTCGACCGCCGGGTTCCCGTCACCCTGCGCCGCGCGGCGCTGCGCAAGCTGTGGCAGAGCGACCCCGTCTTCGCCAATCTGGACGGCCTCAACGACTACGACGACGACTTCCGCACCCTCGGCGTCGGCAAGATCGTGCGCACGGCCTACGAGGTCGGCAAAGGCTTCGTCAAGACGGTGGAGAAGCTTGCGGAAGATGAAGAGAAGCCGGTCGAAACGGCCGAAGTCCCGCCCCCGGAGGAAAACGACGAGACCGAGACGGAAGTCTGACGGTCGGCAAGCGGGCCATATCCAGGTAGGATACGCGCGGGAAGGGAAGAATGTCTGATATCCGCGCGTGGCTTGAAAGGTTGGGGCTCGGCGAGTTTGCCGAGGCGTTCGAGGCCGAGCGCATTCAGCTTGGCCAAGTCGCCAAGCTGGCCGAAGCGGACCTCAAGGAGCTTGGCCTGCCCATGGGGCCGCGCAAGGCTGTCCTCGAGGCGGCGCAGCAGTTGGCGGCTGGCGACAGCCCTCCCCCAGCGCCTCAGCGCGAGGCCGAACGCCGCCAGATCACGGTCATGTTCTGCGACCTCGTGGGCTCGACGGCCTTGTCGGAAGCGCTCGATCCCGAGGAGCTCAGTGCGCTCATGCAGGCCTACCGCAAGGCCTGCGCAGAGGTGATCGGCCCCTATGACGGCCATGTGGCGCAATATCTCGGCGACGGGGTGATGGTCTATTTCGGCTGGCCGACGGCGCATGAGGACGATGCCCAGCGCTCGGTGCGCGCGGCGCTGGAGACCATCGATGCGGTCGCCTCGCTCGATGCGGCGGCAGCGCTGCAAGTGCGCATCGGCATTGCCACCGGCCTGGTCGTTATTGGTGAGAGTGGCGCGCAGTCCGAGTTGGCGGTTGGCGAGACACCGAATATAGCCGCCCGCGTGCAGTCCCTCGCCGAACCCGGAACCGTGGCCATCGCACAGGGCACGAGGCGCTTGCTGGGCGGCGCCTTCGAGCTTGAAGATCTCGGCGTTCACGACGCGAAAGGCGTCTCGGGTGGGCTTACCGTGCATCGCGTGCTGGGCGAAGCGACTACGGAAAGCCGCTTCGAGGCGTCGCAGGGCATGGCGCTGACGCCGTTGGTCGGGCGCGAGAGCGAGACCTCCCTGCTGCTCGACCGCTGGGACCAGGCCAAGGACGGCGAAGGCCAGGCGGTGGTGCTGTCCGGAGAGCCGGGCATCGGCAAATCGCGAATTACCCAGGTGCTTCGCGAGCGCCTGGCCGATGTGCCCCATGTCCGGCTGCGCTATCAATGCTCGCCTTACCATACGTTCTCGGCGTTCCACCCCATCATCGAGCAAGTCAAGCGAGCGGCGGGCTTCAAGCGCGGCGATACGAGCGAAACGCAGCTTGATAAGCTGGAAGGCCTGCTTGACGGAGACAACCGGATACATGCCCTGTTCGCAGCGATGGTGTCGCTGCCGGTGGCTCGCTATGCCGCGCTCGACCTCAGCCCCCAGAGACAGAAAGAGGAGACCATCGCCGCGCTCGTCGAGGCGACGCTGGCCCTGGCAGCGCGTGAGCCGGTGCTGATGATTTTCGAGGATGTGCATTGGATCGATCCCACCAGCCTGGAGGTACTCGACGCGCTGGTCACCCGTATCCAGGACTCGGCAGTTTTTCTGCTCATCACCTGTCGTCCCGAGTTCGCAGCGCCCTGGGCCGGTCAGGGGCACGTCACCTTGCATTCCCTGAACCGCCTGGGGCGCCGCCAGGGTGGGGATCTTGTGACCAAGGCCGCCGGCGGCAAGGCGCTGCCGGCAGAGGTGTTGGACGAGATCATCGCCAAGACCGATGGCGTGCCGCTGTTCGTCGAGGAGCTGACCCGCATGGTCGTCGAGGCCGGCTTCCTGACCGAGACCGCGGATGCCTATGTGCTTGACGGGCCACTGCAGCCGCTGGCCATTCCGGCCACACTGCATGACAGCCTGATGGCGCGTCTCGACAATCTTGCCCCGGTCAAGGAGGTGGCACAGATCGGTGCCTGCATCGGCCGCGACTTTTCCCATGAGCTGCTTGCCTCAATTTCGCCGCTCGATGAGGCGACGCTATCCGACGCCCTCGACCAGCTGCTCGCGGCAGCACTGATATTCCGCCACGGCACCCCACCCCAGGCGACCTACACTTTCAAGCACGCTCTTGTGCAGGACGCGGCGTATGAAAGCCTGCTAAAGACCCGGCGCCGAGAGCTGCATGCGCGGATCAGCAAGGCGCTGGCAACACGCTTTCAACATGTTGCCGAGGAACAACCGGAACTTCTGGCCCATCACGAGGAAGAGGCCGGACAGCTGGAATCCGCCATCGCACATTGGCAGCAGGCCGGGCAGCAGGCCATGGCACGCTCGGCGAACACCGAGGCATTGCGCCAATTTCGCCAAAGCCTTGGCCTGGTCGAGAGCCTGCCGGACACATCGGACAGGGCACATAAGGCGCTTGAATTGAGAGTGCTCATTGGCACACCACTCATTGCTACCACCGCGCACGGCTCGAGCGAGGTTGGCGAGAACTTTGCCCGCGCCACTGAGCTTTTCGACGAGGTGGACGATCCGGATCTCTTGTTTCCGGCGCTGTATGGACAATGGGTGTATTTGCACTCCACCGCCCGCCATGCCGAGGCCCGCCCCATCAGCGACCGCTTCCTGGAGCTGGCAGAACGTCACGACGACCGGGTCGGCCGCCTCCAGGGACACCGGTTGAGCGGCGTGCTCGATGTCATGGCCATCGACCTGGAGAGCGCGAAGGACAATCTCGAAAAGGCGGTAGCGCTTTATGACCCGAAGAATGACCGTGACCTGGCGCTTCGTTACGGCCAGGACCCGGGCGTCGCTACGCTATCCTTCCTGGCAACGGCCCATGCTCTTTCCGGGGAGCGCGCAAAGTCGCTGTCCTATTCGGAACGGGCACTGGCTTTGGCCGATGACATAGGTCACAAGTTCACCCGTGCCTA
>CAYPAX010000099.1:0-642 GCA_964408735.1 uncultured Rhodospirillaceae bacterium
TTCGCGCTGCGCATCCGCCCTCGCCTTCACAATCCCATTCACAAGCGCATCGTCCGCCAGGCAGGACCGAAAGGCTTCCTCGTCCAGGCCGGCCTGCTCCACGATCCCGGCCAAGGTCTCACGAGCATCGTCCACGAAAGCCCACTCGGCTTGTTTGAGAAAGAGGAAGTCTATCATCGCGACCGCCTTGTCGCGCTCGATGCAGTGGACGGCGACAGCGCCGTACAAGGCAGAGCGATTGAGCGGAAAGTCGCGATAGACGAGGCGCACCGTGCCCGGCTCGATGTAGGTCTCCTTGAGCCAGGGCAGCACGGTCTTGTAGAAGCGTGCGCAATGCGGGCAGCTCATCGAGGCATATTCGACCAAGGTCACAGGCGCGTCGGGAGAGCCTAAGGCGAACTCCTCCGCTTTCGCGCCGCCAACGATGACCAGCATCGCGAATGCCGCAATGCCGGCCAGAATGGAACCTTGCCTTGGGTATCCCATATCGATCGCCTCCTCAGGTTAGTGCCTGCCCGCTGGCCTCTGATGCCACCGCTCAGCCTATGCGGCCGCGGCGGCCCCGCATTAAAACACATCAGGCTACGTGCTATCGTCGGCAGCCTCGACGCGACCTGATCTGAGAATGGCGGAAAACTATGG
>CAYPAX010000099.1:652-17242 GCA_964408735.1 uncultured Rhodospirillaceae bacterium
GGAACCTTTCGGTGTCGCCTCGACCCGGGCGACGACGCGCCGGGCGCGCAGCCATACCTATCGGCCGCGGCAGGATATTCTCGACAAGTTCCCCGATATTTCGGGGAACACGGTGAATGGTCTCGGCGATACCGAGCCAAGGCCACCCTCCCGCTTTTTCTGGCACCCGCCGGACCGGCAGACCCATGGGGCCCTGCAGCAATACATCGTCTCTGCGTTTCGCCCGGGATCGATGGAAGATCGTTCGTTTCGCAATCCCAATGTCGATCGCGGCCCGGCGCTACAGCCCCAAGCCGGCGCGCGCCAGGCTGGCGATGCATCCCACTGGACCCCGGCGATCAAATCCTACGTGCTGGCCGACGAAGCCGATCTCGTCGGCATAACCGAGCTCAGGCCCGACTACGTCTATGACGGCGAAGTGGTCGAAGAGCCGAGACTGGTGATGATCGGCGTCGCGCACGACTATGCGCGGCTCAGCCAGGCGCCCGGCAGCGAAGACAACCCCGAGCCCTATTACGACCTCCACGATCAGTACAACCGCGCCGCCCGCGTCGCGGCCCGGCTGACAAACCATATTCGCTCGCTGGGCTATGCGGCGACGGCCTTCCCGGGACCCATGGCAGGCGCTTTGAACATGATTCCCGCTGCCATCGAAGCCGGACTCGGACAGCTTGGCAAGCATGGCTCTCTCATCAATCGAGCCTATGGGTCGGGATTTCGCCTCTCAGCGGTCGCGACGGACCTTCCGCTCGAATCGGATACCGCCGACTCCTTCGGCGCCGAGACGTTCTGCCTGAACTGCCAGGTCTGCCGTGATGCCTGTCCGCCCGGGGCTATTGTCAACGAGAAGCAAATGGTTCGCGGCACAAAGAAATGGTACGTCGATTTCGACAAATGCATCCCCTATTTCGGCGAACATCTCGCCTGCGGGATATGCATTGCCGTCTGCCCCTATACGCGGCCCGGCTTGGCTCAGCGCTTGATCGAGAAAATGGCGCGACGGCGTTCGCAGATGGTGGGCGATGACGGGATCGAACCGCCGACCTCCTCGGTGTAAACGAGGCGCTCTCCCAGCTGAGCTAATCGCCCCTCAGATGCCTGGCAGAAAAAACGATGCCGGCCTCCCTGAAGAGGCCGGCATGTTTGTCTTTACCGTCGCCTGATTAGGCTAGTTGACGGAATCCTTCAGGCCTTTGCCGGCCTTAAACTTTGGCTGGTTAGATGCTGCGATCTGAATCTTCTCGCCGGTGCGCGGATTTCTGCCTTTCGACGCAGCGCGATGAGTGACACTGAAAGTGCCGAAACCGACCAAGCGGACATCGTCACCTTTTTTCAACGCAGCGGTAATGATATCGAACACCGCGTTAACTGCGCCTGTCGCATCGGTTTTCGACAGGTCGGCCGCGTCGGCAACAGCCGCGACGAGATCGTTCTTGTTCACAAGCGTGCCCCCCCTCTGGTGGTGCTGGAATCTCGGAAACTTGGCCGCTACGGGCCGCTACCCGGTAAGGCACACTCTACGGTGGCCCCACCAATGCGTCAATTCAAACATCCCCAAAAACCGCCGGGAAATGCGGTTTTTAGTGAGTCACGACAGAGTCGCCCTCACCATCACCCTTATCGACCGCCACTGACGCGGTGTCCTCCTCCTCCCACTCGATGGGAACCGGCAATCCGGTCAGGGCCTGTTCGAGCACTTCGTCCACCATCGACACGGGGATGATCGTGAGCTTCCGCTTCACGTTGTCGGGTATATCCGCCAGATCCTTTTCATTATCCTTTGGAATCAACACCGTCTTGATCCTGCCGCGCAGCGCCGCGAGCAGCTTCTCCTTCAAGCCGCCGATGGGCAGAACGCGACCACGCAAGGTCACCTCGCCAGTCATGGCGACGTCGTGACGAACGCTGATTCCGGTCAGCGCCGAGACGATTGACGTGGTGATTGCGATACCCGCCGACGGTCCATCCTTCGGAATCGCGCCTTCCGGCACGTGGATATGCAAATCGCGTTTTTCGAACAGAGGCGGTTCGATGCCGAACTCCGTGGAGCGCGAACGCACGTAGGATACCGCCGCTTGAACCGATTCCTGCATCACGTCGCCAAGCTGGCCCGTGATCGTGCGCCGGCCCTTGCCCGGCATGACCGCGGTTTCGATCGATAGCAGAGCACCGCCGGTATCGGTATAGGCCAGCCCCGTCACGACACCGGTGAGCGGCTCGCTATCCGCCTCTTCGTGCCGAAATTTCGGCACCCCGGCAAATTTCGCAAGATTGCGCCGGGTCACTCTCACCTGGTGCTTCTCGCTTACATCGCGCTTTTGCACGGACTTGCCGTCGGCAACGGCGAGCAGGATCTCCTTTACCGCCTTGCGAGTCAGATTGGCGATCTCGCGCTCGAGATTGCGCACGCCGGCCTCGCGCGTATAGAGACGCACCAGATCGCGCAGCGCATCGTCCGAAATCGACCACTCGCCGTCCTTGAGGCCGTGCCGCTCGACCTGCTTCGGGATCAGGTGGCGCTTGGCGATTTCCAGCTTCTCTTCCTCGGTATAGCCGCCGAGTTGAATGGTCTCCATGCGATCAAGCAGGGCCGGCGGGATGCGCAGCGTATTCGCCGTGGTGATGAACATGACCTCGCTGAGGTCGTAGTCGATCTCGAGATAATGGTCGTTAAAGGCGAGATTCTGCTCCGGATCGAGCACTTCCAACAGCGCCGCCGCAGGATCGCCGCGGAAATCCGCGCCCATCTTATCGACCTCGTCGAGCAGGAACAGGGGATTCGACGACTTCGCCTTCTTCATGCCCTGGATGATCTTGCCGGGCAGCGAGCCGATATAGGTGCGGCGATGACCGCGGATCTCGGCCTCGTCGCGCACGCCGCCCAGGCTGATGCGTACGAAGTTGCGCGCCGTCGCCCGCGCGATCGATTTCCCGAGCGACGTTTTGCCGACGCCGGGCGGCCCGACGAGGCAGAGAATCGGCCCGCGCATCTTCTTGGCCCTGAGCTGCACCGCCAGATACTCGACAATACGCTCCTTGACCCGCTGCAGACCGTAATGGTCCTCGTCGAGAATTTCCTGGGCGCGTACCAGATCCTTCTTGATGCGGGTGCGCTTCTTCCACGGGATGGCCAACATCCAGTCGAGATAATTGCGCACCACCGTCGCCTCGGCCGACATCGGGCTCATATTGCGCAACTTCTTCAGCTCGGCCAGCGCCTTGTCGCGCGCTTCCGCACTCAGCTTGGTCTTCTCGATTGCCTCTTCGAGCTCGGCGATCTCGTCCTTGCCGTCCTCGCCTTCGCCGAGCTCCTTCTGGATCGCCTTCATCTGTTCGTTGAGGTAGTACTCGCGCTGGGTCTTCTCCATCTGTCGCTTGACCCGCGAGCGGATGCGCTTCTCCACCTGCATGACGCCGATCTCGCCTTCGATCATGGCGTAGACCCGTTCCAGGCGCTCGCGCACCGACTCGATCTCCAGCAGCTCCTGCTTCTCGGCGATCTTGATCGCGAGATGCGAGGCGATGGTGTCGATCAGCCGGCTCGGCTCCTCGATCTGGTTCAGCGAGACCAGGACTTCCGGCGGCACCTTCTTGTTCAGCTTGACGTAATTCTCGAATTGGGAGCTGACCGAGCGCGCCAGGGCCTCGATCTCAGCCGGGTCCTCCTCGCGCTCGTCCATGAGGATCGCCAGGGCCTCGAAATAGTCGTCGATGCGGGTGTAGCGTTCGATGCTCGCGCGCGAGCCACCCTCGACCAGCACCTTCACCGTGCCATCCGGCAGCTTCAAGAGCTGCAGCACAGTGCCGACGGTGCCGACCGTGAAAATATCGTCCGTCGCCGGGTCGTCCATGCCGGCATCACGTTGGGTGACGAGCAAGATCTGCTTGTCGCTCTTCATTACCTCTTCCAAGGCGCGCACCGATTTGTCGCGACCAACGAAGAGCGGCACGATCATGTGGGGAAAGACCACGATGTCGCGCAGGGGAAGAACGGGATACAGGGTCGCAGGGGAAGGTTTGGTCATGATTCTCGCACTGTCACCGGCCCCGGCGGATGCCGGGGAGCATTACCGCCGGCCGGACGGCCGCACGGAGATACTTCTAGGTGGCTGCCGCGAGCCGATTCGTCAAGTCCGCAGCAACCCGGACTATGAAGCCGTGGACTCTACGTCGTCCGTGCGATCGGCATAGATCTGCAGCGGGCTCGCGCGGCCCTCGACCACCTCTCGATTGATCACCACCTCCTCGACTCCGTCGAGGCTTGGCAAATCATACATGGTATCGAGCAGGATGCTCTCCAGGATGGAGCGCAGGCCCCTGGCGCCGGTCTTGCGCGCGATGGCCTTTTTGGCGATGCCGCCGAGTGCATCGTCCGAGAAGGCGAGCTGCACGCTCTCCATGTCGAACAGGCGCTGATATTGCTTGATCAGGGCGTTCTTGGGCCGCGTCAGGATCTTCACCAGCGCGTCCTCGTCGAGATCCTCGAGGGTGGCGATGACCGGCAGCCGGCCGACGAACTCCGGTATCAGGCCGAATCTGAGCAGATCCTCGGGCTCGATCCGGCGCAGGATCTCGCCGGTCTTGGCCTCCTCGGAGGCGCGCACATCGGCACCGAAGCCTATCGAGGTGCCGCGGCCGCGCTGCGAGATGATCTTGTCGAGGCCCGAAAACGCACCACCGCAGATAAACAGGATATTGGTGGTGTCGACCTGCAGGAACTCCTGCTGCGGATGCTTGCGCCCACCCTGGGGCGGCACGCTGGCGACGGTCCCCTCCATGATCTTGAGCAGGGCCTGCTGCACCCCCTCGCCCGAGACGTCGCGGGTGATCGAAGGATTGTCCGACTTGCGGCTGATCTTGTCGATCTCGTCGATATAGACGATGCCGCGCTGCGCGCGCTCGACATTGTAGTCGGCCGACTGCAGCAGCTTGAGAATGATGTTTTCGACATCCTCGCCGACATAGCCGGCCTCGGTCAGCGTCGTCGCATCGGCCATGGTGAAGGGCACGTCGAGGATGCGCGCCAGGGTCTGAGCCAGCAGCGTCTTGCCGCAACCGGTCGGGCCGATCAGCAGGATGTTGGACTTCGCCAGCTCGACATCGTTGTTCTTGGCGCCGTGGGCCAGCCGCTTGTAGTGGTTATGCACGGCCACCGAAAGCACGCGCTTGGCATGATCCTGGCCGATCACGTAATCGTCCAGAATGGTGCATATGTCCACTGGCGTCGGCACCCCGTCGCGCGTCTTGACGAGATTGTTCTTGTGCTCCTCGCGGATGATGTCCATGCACAGCTCGACGCATTCGTCGCAGATGAACACGGTCGGGCCGGCGATGAGCTTGCGCACCTCATGCTGGCTCTTGCCGCAGAAAGAGCAGTACAGCGTATTTTTCGATTCGGCGCCGGTTGGCTTGTTCATTTCTATCCCAACGCTAGTCGCGTGTGCGCAATGTCAATGTTAGACACCGCATCCTCGCGACTACAACAATAGACTTAGTGTGCCGGAGCGCAAATGCGAAATCGTCTCAGCGCGGTTGCGCCCAAGCCACACCTCAGCTTGCGGCATCCTCGTCCGCCGGTGCCGGACGGCTGGTGACGACCTCGTCGATCAGCCCGTACTCCTTCGCAGCCTCCGGCATGAGGAAGCGGTCGCGCTCCATCGAATCCTCGATGTCCGAGAGCTTCTGGCCCGTGTGCTGGACATAGATCTCGTTCAGCCGGCTGCGCAAGGCCAGGATTTCCTTGGCGTGGATCTCGATATCCGTGGCCTGCCCTTGGAAGCCCCCCGAAGGCTGGTGGATCATGATGCGGGCATTCGGCAGCGAGTAGCGCATGCCCGCCGTACCCGCCGCCAAAAGCAGCGAGCCCATGGAGGCCGCCTGGCCGATACACAGAGTCGAGACGGCCGGGCGGATGTATTGCATGGTGTCGTATATCGCCAGGCCGGAGGTGACGATGCCGCCCGGCGAGTTGATGTAGAACGCGATATCCTTGGTCGGATTTTCCGATTCGAGATAGAGCAGCTGCGCCGTGACCAGGGAGGCGACCATGTCGTCGACCGGGCCAGTGAGAAAGATGATGCGCTCCTTGAGCAATCGCGAATAGATGTCGTAGGCGCGCTCGCCGCGATTGGTCTGCTCCACCACCATCGGCACGAGGGCGTTCATGGTGGTCTCTATCGGGTCTCTCATTTGCCTCTACTCCGCTTTCGCGTCCGCGTCTTCGGGTTCGGCGAACAGCTCTTCTGCAGTCGCCGTCTTGTCCTCGACCGTGGCCATCTCGATGATGAAGTCGATCACCTTGTCCTCGTAGAGCGGCGCCTGCAACTCATTCATGGCCTGTGGATTGTTGCGGAAGTAGTCGAAGATCTGCTGTTCCTGGCCGGGATAGCGGCGCGCCTGGTCCATGACCGCGCGGTTGAGCTCTTCTTGAGGCACCACGATCTCGTTCTGCTGGCCGATCTCCGAGAGCAGCAGGCCCAAGCGGATGCGGCGCTCGGCAATGCGCCGATAATCCTTGCGCGACTCCTCTTCCGTCTCGTCCATATCGTCCCAGGTCTTGTTCTCGTGCTCCATGTCGTGGGTGACCTGGTGCCAGATCGACTCGAACTCCCGCTCCAGCATGCCCGGCGGCACTTCGAAGTCGTGCTCCGCAGCAAGCTTGTCAAGGATCTCGCGTTTCAGGCGCGTGCGCGATGCCGTGGTGTAGTCGCGCTCGATCTGGTCGCGCACCGCCGCCTGCAAGGCCGCCAGGTCGCCGAGGCCCATGCGCTCGGCGAGGGCATCGTCGATCGCGGTCTCCTTGCGCTCGAGAAGCTGGTGCACCTTGACCTCGAAGACCGCGTCCTTGCCGGCCACGGCTTCGCCCGGATAGTCCTCGGGAAAGCCCACCTTGACGTCGACATCGTCGCCCGCCTTGGCACCGATCAACTGCTCTTCGAAGCCCGGAATCAGTGAGTTCGAGCCGAGTTCGAGCTGGAAATCCTCGGCGCTGCCGCCCTCGAAGGCCTCGCCGTCGATGCGGCCCGTGAAATCTATGCGCACAGCATCGCCTTCCGCCGCTTCGCGCTCCGCCTCGACAGGCTCGAAGTCCTTCTGCTCCTCGGCGATCTTCTGCACCGCTTCTTCAACGGTGTCATCGGCCACCTCGACCTTGAGCCGGGCGAATTCCATGCCCTTGAGGTCGCCGGGCTCGATATCCGGCAGGGTCTCCAGCGACAGGGTGTATTCGAGATCAGAGCCGTTCTCGAAGTCGCCCATGTCGATCTCGGGCTGCATCGCCGGGCGCACGCCGTGGTCCATCATGGCCTGCTGCGAGGACTTGTTGACCGTCTCCGACAGCACCTCGTCCATCACCGCCTTCTCGAAGCGCTTGCGGAGCAGGGCGAGCGGCGCCTTGCCGGGCCGAAAGCCTTTGATTTCAGCGGTTTCCTGAATCGACGATAGCTTCTCGACGATCTGTGTCTCGATCTCGTCGGCGGGCACGACCACCTTGTATTCGCGCTTGAGACCTTCCGAGAGTGTTTCCGTTACCTGCATGACGAACTCTGTTGTGATTACCGAAAAGACAACCCTTTGGCGTGTGGTGCGGGCGAAGGGACTCGAACCCCCACGGCCTTGCGGCCACCAGGACCTAAACCTGGCGCGTCTACCAGTTCCGCCACGCCCGCCGACACCGCAGCCGGGCCGAATCCCGCAGCCGCGGGAGGGCGCGCAACATGTAGCCCGTCGTCAGGCGAAGACCAAGGAAAACTTATAGGCGCGCCAGACAGGCCTGCGCTGCCGCATCGATGATGGCCTCGGCATCTATGCCGTGGGCGCGGTAGAGATCGGCAAGATTGCCGGACTGGCCGAAGGCCGAGACGCCGAGCGGCTGCAGACGGTGGCCGGCCACGGAGCCGAGCCAGGCAAGCGTCGAGGGATGGCCGTCGAGCACCGTCACCAGGGCCGCGTCGGGTGCCAGATCGGCCAGCAGGCGCTCGATCGGTGCGTTGGCGGCCTCGCCGACCCGGCGCCGCTCCCTTGCCTCCGACCAGCCGCGATAGGCGCGGTCGGCCGAAGGCATGGCGAGCAGGCCGACGCCGGGGATATCCTCTGCGATCGCCGCGTGAGCTTCGATCACTTCCGGTGCCACGGCACCGCAATAGACGATGGCGAGCTCCGCGCCGGGTGTCGGCGCCACTTGCCAGTAGGCGCCGTCGAGAACCGCATCCTTGTCCAGTTCGCGCTCCGGCTGACCGATCGGTCGGGTGGAGAGGCGCATATAGATCGAGCCGCCGTCTTCATCCTGCATATGCTCGAAACCCCAATGCATTATGGTGGAAAGCTCATCCACATAGGCAGGTTCGAAATAGGTCAGGTTGGGCTGGGCGATACCCATCGGCGGTGTGCTCACGGACTGATGCGCACCGCCTTCGGGCGCCAGGGTGATGCCCGACGGCGTGCCAACCAGCATGAAGCGGGCATCCTGGTAGCAGGCGTAGATCATGGCATCCTGGCCACGCGCGATGAAGGGATCGTAGAGCGCACCGACGGGCAGCAGTCGCGTGCCGAACATCTCCGCCGACAGCCCCAGCGCCGCCAGGGTCAGGAAGAGGTTGTTCTCGGCAATGCCGAGCTCGATGTGCTGACCGCTCGGCGAGGCCCGCCAGCGCTGGGCCGAGACCACGTGCTCGTCACGAAAGGTATCGGCGCGCTCCTGGCGGTCGAAGATTTGCCGCTGATTGACCCAGCCGCCGAGATTGGTCGACACCGTGACGTCCGGCGAGGTCGTAATCAGCCGGCTGGCCAGTTCGCTGTCGCCACGGCCGATATCGTTGAGAATGCGCCCGAACGCCTCCTGGGTCGAGGCCGTCTCCTTGACCGAAACCGCCAGACTGTCGGGAATCGCCACCCGCGGCGCGGCGAAACGGCGCTTCACATCCGCCGCAAAAGGTGCGGCATCGATGACCGCCTGCAAGGCCTCCGGCGCTATGTCGAGGCCGGCGAAGCGCTCCCATTCCTCGCCGTCCGCGATGGCGTTCATGTCCTTGAATGTCGCCATCTGCTCGGGCGTCATCAGGCCCGAATGGTTGTCCTTGTGGCCGGCCAGCGGCAGGCCCTTGCCCTTGACCGTATAGGCGATGATGGCCTGCGGCCGGTCGCTCTCGCCCGCTTTCTCATAGGCCTCAAGCACGGTCTCCAGGTCGTGGCCGGCGAGATTGGTCATCAGGGCATGTAGGCGATCGTCGTCGTGCTCATCAAGGAGAGCCTTGATGCCGCTGGTATCGCCGAGATCGCGTTGCAAGTGCTCGCGCCAGGCAGCGCCACCCTTGAAGGTCAGGGCCGAATAGAGCTGGTTGGGGCAATTGTCGATCCAGTCGAGCAGCGCGTCGCCGCCCGGGCGTGGCGCCTGGGCCTGCAACAGCTTGCCGTATTTGATCGTTTGCACGTCCCAGTTCATCGACGAGAACAGGCCGTCGAGGCGATTGAACAGGCGGTCCGTGACGACGCTGTCGAGGCTCTGGCGATTGTAGTCGATAATCCACCAGCAGTTCCGCACCTCGTGCTTCCAGCTCTCCAGCAGGGTCTCGAAGACCACGCCTTCGTCGAGCTCGGCATCGCCGAACAGCGCGATCATGCGCCCGTCGTGGCACCAGTCCTCGCGCTCCAGGCCGTGCAGGCGCAGATAATCCTGGGTAAGCGAGGCGAACACGGTCATGGCACCGCCGAGGCCCACCGAGCCGGTGGAGAAATCGACGTCGGCCTTGTCCTTGGTGCGCGAGGGATAGGACTGGGCGCCGCCGAAACCGCGGAAACGAGCCATCTGCTCCTGGGACTGGCGGCCGAAGAGATACTGAATGGCATGAAAGACCGGGCTCGCATGGGGCTTCACCGCCACCCGGTCCTGGGGCCTCAGCGCATGGAAATAGAGCGCCGTCATCAGCGTCGCCAGCGAAGCGGAGGAAGCCTGGTGGCCGCCCACCTTCACGCCGTCATTGCTCTCGCGGATGTGGTTGGCATTGTGGATGATCCACGACGACAGCCAGACCACCTTGCGCTCCAACTCCCGCAGCGCCGCGATGTCGGGTGTGATCTCGATGGTGGTATCGGGGGGAGCGACGGCGGCAAGCGGCGGGACCATGGCAAATCTCCGGCGTTTCGGCGTGCCGAAATGGTACCATTCTTGGCCCGACCAAGAATTGCGAACTGCGTGGCGACGGGGCATGATGATGGCAGATTCTGCCAACAATCATCACGATGCCGACAGTTCATGCCAAAAGGAGCCTGCACCATGTCCCGCGCGGATCTCGATGCCATCGACCGCAAGATCCTCACAGCGCTGCAAGAGAACGCGCGCATGCCCAATGTGGAGCTGGCCCGCGACGTCGGGCTTTCCCCCTCGCCCTGCCTGCGCCGCGTGCGCGCCCTCGAAGATGAGGGCGTGATCCGCCGCTACGCCACCCTGGTCGACCAGGCCGCCGTCGGCCTGCCGGTGAGCGTCTTCGTCAGCGTGTCCCTGGAGCGCCAGATCGAATCGGCCCTGGAGGAGTTCGAAGAAACCGTGCAGGCCCGCCCCGAGGTCATGGAATGCTACCTGATGACCGGAACCGCGGATTATTTCCTGCGAATTGTGGTATCCGATCTGGAGGCTTACGAGCGTTTTCTAAAGGAACATCTCACTAGAATTCCAGGCGTCAGCAGCATCCAATCCTCATTCGCCCTCAAACAGATCGCCTATCGCACGGCGCTGCCGCTCGATGGCTCCGAATAGACGACCACTTCGAACCTCTCTTCCGGTGCCGGCGGCACGAAGTGGCTGGTTATCAGATCAAAGTCGGCATCTCCGGCCTGGAAGTCGTGACTGCCGCGTGCATTGCGGGCGCGCAGGCGGGCCTTGCAGATTTCGTCCGCCACGTCGAGGAAATGCAGCCGATGGGGCACGCCGGCGTTGTCGATGATCTGCCGCATCCAGGCGCGCTGCTTCACGGTGTTCGCGGGAAAGTCGAGCACCACCGACAGCCCTTCGCGCAGCAGCGCCTCCACATGCGGCCCCATCACCGCTTTCAGCCGGCCTGAACAGCGCACAAAGTCCTCCAGCGCCACGATCTCGCCGGGATAGAGTGTCGCCAGCCAATCGTCCTCGCTGACCAGCAGCGAGCCTTCCGACTCGGCGAGACGGCGCGCCAACGTCGATTTTCCGGCAGCGATCTTGCCGCAGAGCAGGTGCAGTGTCGTTTCGGGCATGGCGGCGCTACAGTGAAACCTTGGCATGACGGGGAGAGGTGGCGTGACAGATATAGCAGGAATCAAGGCGCTCACATTCGATGTTGGCGGCACGGTGCTGGATTGGCATACGGGCACCAGAGCCGCGCTCGCGGCCTGGGGTGAGGCACGGGGCGTATCGCTCGACTGGGCGGCGGTGGCGAATGAATGGCGGCGGCAGACGCTTGGCGAGATGCTTGGGGCCGACAGGATGGGGGTGCGCACAGGCCCCCTCGCCGGCCTCAATATCGACGGCGTGCACAAGGCGCTGGTCGGGCCGGCCATCGAGAAGCATGGCGGCCCGGCACCGACGGACGACGAAGCGCAGGCGTTGGCCATGGCTTGGCACGGCAACCCGCCCTGGCCGGATTCCAGCCCGGGCATCACCCGGCTGAATGCCAAATACATCACATCGACCCTGACCATTCTCAGCATCGCCCTGATCGTCGATGCCTCGCGCATCGCTGGCTTTCGCTGGGACGCGGTGATCAGCTGCGAAATGCTCGATGTCTACAAGCTCAATCCCAAGGTCTACCGGACGGGTGCGCGCCTGTTGCAGCTTGAGCCGAGCGAGATCGTCATGGTCGCCGCCCACGACATGGACCTGAATGCCGCACGCGACCAAGGCTTCCGCAGCGCTTTCATCCGCCGCCCGGCAGAATGGGGTGCGGACACGCCGATGCCGAGTTGCGCCGATCATCACGATTTCATCGTCGACAGCATCGAGGACCTGGCAGACCGGCTGGGCGCTTAGTTGCCGGAAACGCTATCCACATGCCCGAACAGAGCGTCGAGCCGGGCCATGGCCTCCGGCGCCAAGGGTGGGGCCATCAGGGACTCGACGTTTTCGGCCAAGTGATCGGGATTGCCGGTACCGGTGAGGATAACGCTATCGGTCGCGCGCTGGCGGCAATAGCGATAGCCCGCATCGACCAGGGAGCGGGCGCCGCCTTCGCGCACCAGAGCGAGCAGGCCGTCTGCATCGATATCGACCAGTCCCGACAGCAGCTTCCGTAGCGCCAGCGGGTCGCTCAGAGCGCGGCGCACGGCGAACATGATCACTGTCGCCACGCCGCTGTCGCGCGCCGGTGCCAGAACGCGTCCGGCGGCCGAGGGGTTGAGCAGGCTGAAGCCCGTCATCACCGCGTCGAAGCCGCCGTCGGCCAGAGCCCGTTGCAATGTCTCATGGCCCGTATCGGTGCGGAAATTCTCGCTTATGCCGAGAGCGCGGATCTTGCCCGCCTCACGAAGACGCTCGAGCCCAGGCAGGTGGCGCTCACGATAACTTTGGTAATGCTCCGGGCGCACGCCGTGCAGGTGGAAGATGTCGACGTGGTCGGTGCGCAGCGCCTTGAGGCTGGCTTCCAAGCTGCGCGTCAGCGACTCCGGGCTGTCGAGGGAATGGGCCTTGGTCGACAGGGTCACCTGGTCGCGGCAACCGGCGACGGCTTCGCCGACGATGCTCTCGGTGCCATAGGCGGCAGCGGTGTCGAAGAATGTGATGCCGAGATCGAGCGCGCTCTGCACCAGGCGCACGGAATCGGCGCGGCTGGCACCCGACCCTTGGCCCAGCCGGCTGGCACCACCGCAGCCGAGCCCCACCCATTTCATCTCAGGCAGGCGGCGCCACCAGCAACCGCCCGTCGACTTCATGGCGGGTGATGAAATTGCCGACCATGCCGTTTGCCTTCATCTCCTCGACGAAGTCGCGCAGGAAGGCAATCGCGGCGGTGTTCTTCTTGTCCGTGCCTATGGCTTGTTGCACGGCGGTGAAACGGCCGTCGAGCACGCGTGCGCCGGGCATGTCCGCAACATCTGTCATCAGTGCCGGGCGCAGGCCCGCCAGCACATCGAGCTTTTCCGCCACGAACAGCTCGCGCGCCGCCGCCAGGCCCTTGGCGCGCACCAGCTCCGCATGCTTGAGGTGGCGGGTGAGATAGAGGTCGTAGGCACTGCGGGCTGAGATGGCGATGCGCACGCCGTCGCGGTCGATGTCCTCGATAGAGCCGAAGGGCGAGCCGCCGGGCACCAGATAGGTCGCCTCAATCTCCACATAGGCCGGCGAAAAAGCGATCTTCTCCGCCCGCGCCGGCTCGTGCGCGATGAGGCCGATATCCCAGGCACCCGTGCCGGCCGCGTCCGCCAGCTCGCCCGGCGAGGGATAGGTGACGAATTGCACGTCCACGTCCAGGCGATCCGCAACCGCCTGTGCCATATCCGGCGACACGCCGATCGGCCCGCCATCGAGCGCCTGGTCGCTGACCAGCAGAAAATTGGAAAGATTGATACCCGCCCGCAAAACGCCGTTGGGTGCGAGCTCGGATGCAGCGCCGTTGGTCATGATCGTCCAGCCTGTCGAAATTTCGGATGGCGGCAGTCTACTTTGCCGACCCACGCGGCGCCATCGCTCAGAGCGGGTCGAACGGAAACGCTTGGCCCATGCATTGGTTGGCTCGCGCCTCGTCTCCAGCGATCTGGTGCCAGCCATCGGCAAGCGTGAACCAGTCAGGTGGCTCGGCAGCAACACCCTGGCCAAGCTCGAGACAACGCAAGGCAGCGGCGAGATCGCCAAGCTCCGCCCAGCTCTTGGCGATCTCGACATACTCATAGGCAAGCCTGGCGCAGGCCTCGGCGCGGCTCAGCAGATCTTCCGCCGCCGCGCGATCGCCAAGAGTGATCCAGACATTGCCGAGGGCCGCGAGGCCGTCGCCGTCCGTCGCCGCGGCGAGGATTCCTTTGGCCCTCTCCACGTCTCCTTCCCAGGCCCAGGTCTTCGCCACTTCCGCCTTGTCGCCGGCTGTATCGGCACAGGCTTCGGCTTGCTCGCGGCAGTAGCAGCGCTTGTCCACATCGGACCAGCTCAGCTCCAGCCACAGCCAGCTCTGGGCGTCATCGGCATGGCTTGCTGCCTTATCGAGCGCCTTGGCTTGCAGTCCCGGCTCGCCGAGCCTCTCCCAGGTAATGGCCAGGGCGATGCACTGGTTGAAATCCGCCGCCAGGGTTTGCGCCACGGCCATCAGGCGCAAACCGGTGTCGCCATCGCCGAATGCGTAGCAGGCCTCGGCAACGCGCAGGCCGCCGTCAAGGGGATCCGCCGGGGCAAAGGCGATGGCCTTGTCGAGGACTTGGCGCGCGCGGTCGCGGTCGCCGAAGGCAAGCCAGGCATCGAAGCAGGCGAGCATCTCATGGCAGCCGACATCGGAATGATCCAAGGACTCATGCGCGGCGGCGAGACAGCGCTCTTCGGCTGTGCGGTCGCCGCGCTTGTGCCATTCCTCGACGATGGAGATCAGGTCGTCGGCAACGATCTGATTGTATTCGCGCATCTCGCCGATCAGGCGGAGCTCGACTTCCTCGAAGAGCGCGGCAGACTTGGCCGCCTCCGCCAATCGCGTCCAGGCCAGGGCACGCTCCTGGACAAACAGGGCACCGCCGTCGTCTTCGGTGTCGTCATTCTCGAGGAGTGCCTTGGCGCGGGCTTCGTCGCCCACATCGAGCCAGGCATTGACGACCATCGGACGCGATTCAGGCTCCTCGGCGAGAAGCGCCTCGGCGCGCTCGGCAATGGGGCGCGCAGCCTCTCCGGCAGAACAATTCGCGTATAGCCGGGCCAGCATTGCGTGATCGGCCACCACTGCCGGCGTCTCTCCATCGAGGCGGGCCGCGCGCAGGCGATCCGCCCATTCCACACCGCGCTCGGGATGGCCGATCTCGAACCAGGCGTGCGCCAGCGCGTTCCACTGCATCGGCGTGACCGCCTGCGCGCCCGCTCGCTCAAGGCCCGCAACCGCCACTTCCATATCGCCGTCCTTATGCGCAACGCGCCCTTTCAGCAGCAGGTCCGAAAAGCCGATGGGATCGATCATGACTTGAGCCCCAGTTTCGCCCGCCGCGCCTCGACATGCTTGCGGTTTTCGGCATCGCGGGTCATGAGCAGGATCTGGTCCTGGTCGAGATATAGGCTGTTGGGCATGGCGAAATGGCGGTTGACCGATTCCTTGACCATCTGCTGGGCGATGCGCGGCCGCTCGCCGATCTCCACCGCCAGCTCACGCGCCGCCGCCATGGCATCGTCCGCCACCGCCTCGCAAAGCCCCCAGGCGAGCGCCGTCTCGGCATCGACCTTGCGCGCCAACGCACCGATCAGCTTGGCTCGCGCCGGGCCCACGAGATTGCCGATGCGCGGCAGGCTGTTCCAGGAATAGTTGAGGCCGATATCGACCTCGGGCGCCTGGAACCAGGCGTCGCTGGCCATGACGCGAAAATCGCACGCAACGGCGAGCGACATGGCACCGCCGATGGCCGGGCCGTTGACCACGGCGATGGTCAGCGGGCGCAGGCGCTCCCAGGCGGCGCACATGTCGGCACCGAGGCGCACCAGGCGGCGGGCCTCGGCCATCGGCACGGTATCGGCCAGGGCCTCGCGCTCGGAGAGATCGGCCCCGGCGGAGAAGGCGCGCCCGGCGCCGGTGACCAGCACGCAGGACAGGTCGTCGCGCTCGTCGAGCGCTTCGGCGACCTGCTGCAGCTCGCGCTTGAGGGCGTTGCTCAGGGCATTGAGCTTTTCGGGCCGGTTCATGGTTACGGTCGCGACGCCGTCGGCATCGCTCACGGTTATGGTTTCGAAGGTCATTCCTTGCCTTTCAGAAGCGAGCGCACCTGGGACGACGCGGCAATCGTGCCGCTGCCCACATAGGCCTCGTGATTGGCGTCGATCTCATCGAGCTTGTAGACGTAGTTCACCATCATGCCCAGGGAGCGCTGCTGCCCCGCCTCAGAGGTATCGGCAGCCGGCGTCAGGCGCTCGACCCGCGCGCCATTGGTGAGGTGGAAATGCGCCACCGGATCGGCGGCGCGTCCGTGACGCTTCTCCTCCAGCAGATAGCGCGCCGCAGCGTTAAGCAATGCCGTTTCGCCATCGGGCGGCTCACCTAGCCAGCGGCGCAGACCCGGAATCGGCGACAGGGTGGCGAAAGTGCGCAAGCCAGGGAACTCGCCCCGTAGCAAGTCGACCACCCGCTTGATGAGGAAATTGCCGAAACTGATGCCGGCGAGCCCTTGTTGCGCGTTGGAGATGGAATAGAAGATGGCCGTGTTCGCTTCGGCGGGATCGAGCGCCGGCGCCGCTTCGTCGAGGAGCGCCGCCATGTCGCCGGCAAGGCCGGTGGTCAACGCCACCTCGACGAAGATCAGCGGCTCGTCGGGCATGCGCGGATGGAAAAAGGCGAAGCAGCGGCGATCGGAATCGAGGCGGTTCTTGAGATCGCTCCAGGAGCGAATCTCGTGCACCGCCTCATAGCAGCCCGTTGATTAAGTGGCTTTGCTGATTCTCACTCCCAGACGATGAAT
>CAYPAX010000100.1:0-17005 GCA_964408735.1 uncultured Rhodospirillaceae bacterium
TTACGCACCAAATCAACGCCAGAGCTGGTTAAGAATATTGAAACTCTAAGGCCGGCAGTAATTCCGCCATTGGCGATGGTAAAGGCGACAGAGGAGCGCTCATTATCGAGCCCCTGCGATAGATTGACGACTAGATCTCGTCCTTCGTCACTCATGATTGTTATCTCCCAGTTTGGTTTTTCTCACACTCTTGTGAGCGCATTTCCCTACGCGCCGACGCGTATCGCGACACCATGTGGCAATATGCCATGGTTAATCGGCGTGCTCCAACCCGTGAGAAGAGTTCGGTCGTATCGATCGTTTATGGCGTGCGAAAGAGAGATGATCATTCTCCGGGGCAGGAGATGCTTCGAGCAACGACGGCCGTCTTGTCGCGCCGAATAGACCAGATTTTGATACCGCATCTCAAGCCGCTGTTAATCCGGAGACGACCTGACAATCTTCAGACCTATTTCCACCAGCCGCTTCGGCGTTTCACCGTACGGCACAAGCATACTGTTCGGCAGCAAATTGTTGCGGCTTATTGCTTGCCCGCGTCGATGGGACAGCCGAACAAGGCCGTCCGCGTAGTTTGGGTTCGCACCGGGCTCGGCGGTGCCCTGCAAGCGTGCCGCAACGCCATCGCCATAGCCGCTGCCGTCGGCCTTTTCGCGAATGTCGCCGAGATGCAGGCCGATGCGAAAGCGCATGCGGCGACGGTCGGGTACCGGCTCGTTTATCTCCGTCAGACGCTCCTGAATGGCCACTGACGCCAGCACGGCGCCTGCGGTGGTCTCGAAAACCGCCAGGACGCTATCGCCAGCCGTATCGACGATGCGTCCCTGTTTGGCCTCAATATGCTCGACGAAGACCGCGCGAGCCGCGTCCAGCGCATCCATGGTCGCCGGCCCGTCGTCCGCCAAAAGTCGCGTATAGCTAACTGAGCCTCCCGCTCTGCCGGCATCAGGGAGCCCCTGGGCGCGTAGCTCAGTTGTCCGGCTCGTGTCATCATTCAACTGACGAGTCATTTGTCGATCCTCGTCATATCAGGAACCTCCACCTTGAGGCTCGTGGCGCCACCCGCTACGGGCCTTTTCTTGGCGTCAATGCCGACGTGACTTGTTGGGCCGTGTTGACTAGCTGAGCCACATTGGGAGATTACGGGGCAATAAGGCTTCAATTGGTTACGGTCGGGAAGAGACCAGGCTGCGGGTTCAATCTAGGTTTCGGGCAACGCGAAAGCCCACGCCGGTGTAGCGGTTTTCACCGTCATCCCAAAGGCAGGCTGTGACGCGCAGCACGCTTGGCTCATCGAACAAAGAACCGCCGCACACGCTGGCGAAACATTCCAAGGATCCCGCAGACTGGGAAGCCTCGCTCGGTATGGCCGAATAGCTATCCTCCCAACAAGCCCCCACCCGTTCCCAGACATTGCCGTGAACGTCATGAAGGCCGAAAGGGTTCGCGGCGAAGTTGCCCGCCGGTGCAGTCTGATTACCGTCCCAGCGGCTACCGCAACCGTTGCAGTTAGCGTTGCCGTGGCCGATGGCGTCGCCCCACCAATAGCGCGTGTTCGTGCCGGCCCTTGCCGCATATTCCCATTCCGGGCGCGTCGGCAATCGATAGGCCTGCCCGGTCTCCCGACGCAGCCAGTCCAGATACACAATCGCGTCATCCCACGAGATGTTGATCACCGGCCGGTCGCCACGGCCCCAGCCCATATCCTCCGGCCTGTGCGAGCAGCCACCCGCCGCCACGCACGCATCCCACTCGGCAAATGTCACCTCGCGGCGCCCCACCGCGAAAGGACGCTCTATGGTCACCAGGCGCGGGACGTCTTCGTCGATCTCGCCGTCTGTATCGGGGTTCTCCGTCCCCATCATGAAGCTTCCCGCCGGTACCACCACCATTTCCGGACAGCTTGCACAGTCACGAAAGGTATCGCCCGGAGAGTAGGATTGCGCTGACGCTGGCGCTCCTGCCGCGCAGGCCAGTATTAGTGCCGTTAGAGCAACGATTGTGTGTCCAAAGTGCTGCATGGGACGTGCCTCCAAGTCCTGCACTCAGCCAATCTTCGCATATTTGCGGTGCAGACCATCGGTGGAAAAATTCGGCGTTGCCACGGTCTTCGTCGGTTGTGCCTCCAGGTTCGGTCGTGATTCGATTGGGGCTCTGACGGTAAGGTTTGACCCAGAGTTGCCATTCGCATTGACGCCGGAACTGATACACATGGTGTCAGGCGCCGCTAGTTGCACCGCGCTTAATCCGTCAGGGGTGCTTCGTCCGCGATGTCCAGGCCAGCCTTGCGCAGGGCGTCGATGAACCGCACGATGTGGTCCTCACTCATGTTCCAGTCGCGAAGATGCTGGCGTGCGATTTCGGGGTAGCTGGGGAAGACCTCGAGCAGACGATCGGCGGCGGCCCGTGCTTGATCCAATTGACCCAGCCGGGCATGGCCCACCGCCAGCAACATATGGGTGGCAAAATGCTCGGGCATGTTGGCCTTAAGGGCCATATCGAGCGCCGCCTGATCGTCGCCGTCTTGGAAATGGTAGAGGAATTGCCCGTAATAATACCAACCCGGATGATACGGATTGAGCGCCGTCGCCTTCATCAACATGGCCATGCCGCGCTCCAGGTCGCCGGCCCATATGAAACGGTCTCCCATGACCGCCAAGGCCGTCGCGTTGTTCGGATTGCGGGCTATCGTCCTTTCCGCCGCGCTTGAGAAGGCTGCCATCTCATGGCGATAGAAATGCACATCGGCGGTGGCCCAATGCGCGATTTGAAGCTGCCTGTCCAGCCTGATCGCGGTCTCCGCCGCGTGAAGGGCACGATCCAGTGGATCCGGCCGCGGATTGAATCCGAAGCGATGTTCGTCGATATAGACCTCGGCCAAAGATGCCCATGCTTCGGCGTAGCCCGGATCGCTGGCAACCGCGCGCTCCAGGCAATCCCGAACCTCGGCGTGCTCGGCGGGGCCGATACGGTCGTAGTAGCTTAAAGTCCGAAGGGTGCACTCGTATGCGTCCAGGCTTTCCGTAGGCTTGTCCCTGATGGCGTCGATATCGGCGCGATAGAGGACGCCCCAGGCATCGCCAATCGTTGCCGATATCTTTTCCGTGATCTCGTCCTGGATCTCGAACACGCTGGCAACGGTAAGATCGCGATTATAGGTCTCGGCCCACATATGGCTGCCGTTCCCGGCATCGAGTAGCTGGACGGTTATTCGTACGGCATTCGACTCTTTGCGCACGCTGCCCTCGACCACGTAGCGGGCGCCCAGATCGCTGCCGACATCACGCACGTCCACCGCCTGTCCCGCGTATTGAGCGGTGGAGTTGCGCGCGATCACGAACAATTGCGAGAACTGCGACAGGCGGGTAATCAGGTCTTCGGTGAGGCCGGTGGCGAAGTAGTCCTGGCCGGCATCCTCGGAGACGTTCTCGAAGGGCAGCACGGCGATGGTAGGGCCCTCGGGAAGCGCCAGGATCGGGTCGGCCACGGTCACCTCTTCAGACCCGCCGTCGCGCGAAATCTGCCAGGCGACGATGCCGGCCATCGCGACGACGGCGACGGCGGCTGCGGTCATCAGCGGACGGCGGGTCCGGGCCGGGGGTCTTGCCGCTTCGCCTTCCGCCAGCACCCGAAAGGCGCGTATTGGCTCGGCGATGTTCTTGACCGTGTGCTCGCCAATGTCGGCAAAGTCCTGGTCGATCTTGCCGCGAAGCTCATCGTGGACCTTGCCGGACACACAAATGCCGCCGGGCTCGGCGAGGGCTTCCAGACGCGCGGCGACATTGACGCCGTCGCCATAGACCGTGCCGTCGTCCTGCTCGTGGATATCGCCCGTGTTGACACCGGTGCGCCAGAGCATGCGACGGTCCTCGCCGACATCACTGTTGAGATCGCTGAGCCGCTCCTGAGCCGCGATGGCCGTCGTGAAAGCGCCGATGGCGGTGTCGAAGACGGCCAGCACGCTGTCACCCGCCATGTCCACCACGCGCCCGCCCTCGGCCTCGATTCGCTCGCGGAACACAGCGCGGCAACGGTTGATGGCGGCAATGGTGGCCGGTTCGTCATCGCCCATAAGACGCGAATACCCCGCCACGTCGGCTGCGAGGATAGCCGCCAGCCTTTGCCTGACCACGTTCTCAGCCATGGTGCACCGCCCAAGTGACTCCAAACCACGGGCCTTTTGCTTGGCAGGATAGGTCCTTTGGTGAAAGGGCTCAACTATGCCCGCCTGACACCGATTACAGTCCGTAGGATAGTGTCGAGATCAGCAGCGCTGAGAGTATGCTGGACCGGCAAGCTTGAATGTCTGTCTTTGGCTAATTCTACCTGTTCCTGCGGATCGCTTGCAACGACCGGTGTGCGCCTTAAAGCCGACATAAATCGGGTGTGACGAAGCCAACCTGGTCCGGCGCCATATCGCTCACCAATTGCGCGGGCCGCCTACTCGTCCCGCGGCGGCACCGTGATCACGAGGAACACGAGATCCTCGAGGCCGGTGTTGCTGATCAGGTGCTCGATGCCGGGCGGGATGAATATGACGTCGTGGCGGCGCACGACCTCGCGTTTGCCGTCGAGCTCCATGACGCCTTCGCCGTCGAGCACGTGGTAGATCTGCTCCTGGACGCTGTGCGTGTGCCGCGCGACATAGCCTTTGGGCTGGTAGGAGGAGATGCGGTAGTCGATCAGCGTGCCGTGGTCGGTGTCGGGGCCGAACAGCAGCTTGGAATAGGCGCCGTCAAAGTGCGCGGGCATCAATTGCCAGTCGACCTCGGCGATGTTGAGAATCTTGGCGTCGGCCATTGCTTGCGCTCCTCTTATTCGCCGGGCAGCCAGGGGGCGCCGTAGACGGGTTCCTTGTGGGGGATCGGCGGCAGTGCCCAGGTGCCCGTGGCGGGCGGGCGCACTTCGGCGTCCACGTGCACGTCGAGCAGGGCGGGCTTGCCGGAGGCCAGCGCCTGTTCCAGCGCGCCTTCGAGGTCGCCCGGGTCCGTGACCGTGATGCCGGCCACGCCGCAGGACCGCGCCAGCGCCGCGAAGTCCGGGTTGTAGGGCTCACGATTGTCGCCGCGGTAGAAGCCGGTGCCGATCTCGCGGCCCTCGAAAAGGCCGTACTGGATGTCGCGGATCGCCGACCAGGCGAAATTGTTCCAGACCACCCAGATGGCGGGAATGTCGTATTCCACCGCCGTACACAGCACGTGCGGGGTCATGGTGAAGCCGCCGTCGCCGACTACCGAGACGCAAGGCCGGTCGGGCGCGGCGAGCTTCGCCCCGAGAATGCCCGAGGGCCCGAAGCCCATGGCCGAAAAGCCCCAGGTGTTGAGCATGGTTTGCGGCATCCGCGCATCCCAGAACTGCATGAACCAGTTGTGGTGGACACCGGAATCGAGCGACAGGATGCCGTCGTCGGGCATCAGCTTGCGCAAGCTGGTGACGACCTGTTCGGGCCTGAGCGGGCTGGTGGCCGTGTCCATGTTGGGAGCGGTGAAGTCGTGCCACTCCTTCTGCCATGCGGCGAGCTCGTCGCGCCAGGGCGCCAGACGCGGGGCGCCGCCTTCGCCGCGGCGCTCGATCTCGCCGAGCAGCTGGCGCAGGACCGTGCGGGCATCCGCCACGATGCCGAGGTCAGGCGCATAGTTGCGGCCGATCTCCGCCGGGTCGACATCGACGTGGATAAGCTTGGCGTGGGGGAAGTTCCAGGAATAGCCCGGCAACCATGACGAGGCCGAGCGGTCGTCGAAGCGGGCGCCGACGGCCAGCACCAGATCCGCGTGGCGGCCGGCTTGGTTGGCCGGATAGACGCCGTTGCGGCCGATGAAGCCGAGCGACAAGTCGTGCCGCATGTCCAGGCAGCCCATGCCGTTGGGCGAGCTGATGACCGGGATCGAGAGCTTCTCAGCCAGCGCCGTCAGCTCTGCCGAGGCCTCCGATAGCGTCACGCCATGGCCGATGAAGAGCACCGGCCGCTCGGCCGCCAGCAACATGTCCACGGCACCGCTGACGTCTTCCGGCGCGGCTCCCGAGCGCCGGCTGATGCGGTTGCCGGCGGCGCTCGGCACCTCGACGTCTGCACTTTCCTGAAACACGTTGAACGGCACGTCGAGCTGCACCGGGCCAGGGCGGCCTTGCGTCATCGTGCTCCAGGCATGGTCGAGGGCGAGCGGCAGCATCTCGACGCGGCTCGGCTGCCAGCTGTGTTTGACCACCGGGCGCACCACGGCGGGGAAATCGGCGGCGCCGTGCCGGTTGATCTCTTGAAATGGGCCGCGGTCGAACTGCTGGGTCGGCACATTGGCGGTGATCGCCAGGAAGGCCGAGGAATCGGTCAGCGCGCAGGCCATGGCCATGACCAGATTGGCCGAGCCCGGCCCGCAGGAAGTCAACGTGGCGACGGGCTCGTGCTTGACGCGATAGTAGGCGTCGGCCATGTGGCCCGCGGTCTGCTCGTGGCGCGGCGAGACCAATGTGATGTCGTCCTGCGCCGCATGCAGCGCATCGAGAATGCCCACCGTGCCGTGGCCGCAGATGCCGAACACATACGGCACCTTCTCCTTGATCAGGAACTCGACAATAAGCTCCCCGCCCTTCATCTCCGTCATGTCCGCTCCTCAGGCCGTATTGGTCCGGGGCAATCTACGGCGTAGGGGCGGGATGCGCAAAAGCGAAGTGGGCGGCAAGCGCCTTGCGGTCGAGGTCCGGGCCGATCAGCACCAGATGGCGGTGCGGGGCGTCGGCCGGGGTGATGTCGAGCTGGCCGGGGACGTATTGGATCAGCGACGGGGTGCCGTCGATCTCGGCGAAGCCTTTGGCGCGCCAGAGGGGGCAGGGGAGCGAGGCGAAGGCCTGGCGCAGGGCGGCGCTGTCGATGGGGCTATCGCAGGTCAGGGTGAGAGCTTCGGCGTGGACGTGCCTGCCATGTCCGCCACTCTGCCGGCTGCTGCCTTCGAACAATGGCGTGCCGTCGATGTCGCCGTGGTCGGCGGGGATCACCGCGGCCTCTGGGTTCAGCGCAGCAATCCTGTCGAGGGCCGTATTGAGCTGCTCCGGCGTCGCCAGGTCTGTCTTGTTGGCCACCACGATGTCGGCAGCGGCCACCTGCTCGGCATAGAAAGGCCCGAGGCCGGCATGCAAGCGGGAGAAACGCGCGGTATCTACTACCGTAACGAGTGGTGCCAGAGTCAGCCAGGTCTCCTTGCCGAGCGCCGCGACAAGCTCGCCCGGCTGGGCGACGCCGCTCGCCTCGACGATGACGTGGCCATAGTCCTGCAGGTCTTCCAGTGCCTCGACCAGGGGGCCCTGCAAGGTGCAGCAGACGCAGCCCGAGGGCAGCTCGAGCATGTTTTCGGCGAGGTCTTCGAGCAGCGCGCCGTCGATGCCGACATCGCCGAACTCGTTGACGATGACGGCGAGGCCGCCGTCGGGTGGCGGCGCGCTGAGGATGCGCCGCAGCAGTGTCGTCTTGCCGGCGCCGAGAAAGCCGAACAGGAAGACGACCTTCATTACTGCGCGGCGCGCTTCTTAGCCTCGCGCTGTTTGGTGCGCCAGGCCTTGATATAGGCGCGGCAGCCTTCGTCGCGGCCGAGGATGACGTCTTCTGCCAGGCGGTAGTCGTCGCTGTCGCGGTCCATGGCGAAGACCTGCGCCGGCGGGCTCAGGTTCGGGTCGATGATGCCGCTGTCGAGGCCGACCTCGGTGCCGAGGATCATGAAGACGTCGTTGATGGTCTTGCGCGAGGGAATCCCGAACGAGACGTTGGAGACGCCGCCGGTGATGTGAATCTCTGGCCCCCAGCGCTCGCGCAGGCCCTTGATGGCGTCGAGCCCGTGCAGGCCGAAGGCGCCGTTGACCGAGACCGGGAAGAACAGCGGATCGACATACATGTCGCCAAGCGCGATACCCTTGACCTGGGCCCGATCTATCATCTTCCCGGCATTGGCGAGGCGTTGCTCGACTCCATCCGGCATGCCCGACTCGCCGGCCGCGGTGAGCACCACGCAGGCATTGTGCTTGACGGCGAGATCGACCGCATCGATGCGTTCCAGCGAGGCGGAGTTGAGCATCGGCCGCGCCGCAGCGCCGGCACAGGCATCAAGGCCCGTGGCGATGACTTCCATATCGGAAGAATCCACCGCGATGGGCAGCTCGCTCATCTCGCGTAAGGCGCCCACCGCCCAGGCCATGGCTTCCTGGCGCTCGGACATGTGGATCGATATCTCGTCCACATTGATGTCGAGATAGGCGGCGCCGTTCTTCTCCTGGTTGGCGACCAGCTGGCGCAGATACGCCATGGCGATATCGGCATTTTCGGCTTCCGCCATCGCCGTCTTTACGGCGATCATCACATGCTTGATGCGGCCTTCGTCGTAGTCCTGAGTCTTGCGCACCCAGTCGGTTACGGGCAGCAGACCGGCATTGCCGCCCGTGTCGGTGAAACTGATGCCTTCGCCGGCGCCGTCCTCGCCTGCGACATAGCGCTTGCCGCGCTTCAGCAGCACGCGGGTGGTGTGCACGTTCTCGCCGATGACGACGAAGTTGGCTCTGCGGGTCTCGGTGGTCATCCGGCGCTCCTTTGCAGCGATGGCTTGGGCCTTTCCGCGATGGGCTTGAACTGGCAGCCCTCGACGAAGAGGTTGAAGAAATCAGGTTGGGTTTCGAGCTCGACATGCTCGACGCGCGTCACGGTCTCTTCCAGGGCGCGGCGCGCGGCCACGGATAGCAGGACCTTGCGCGCCCCGTGCAAGGCCGCGTTGCCGACCTTGGCGACGCGGGCAGGATCGATCGGCGCCAACAGGCCGATGGCGATGGCGTTCTCGATATCGAGTGTGTTGGCAAAGCCGCCGGCCAGGCTCACGCGCTCGAGCTCGCCCGGCGCGATGCCGAGGCTGCGCAGCACGATCTGCTGACCGCAGGCATTCGCCGCCTTGGCCTGGGCGAGGTGGCTGCCGTCGGCGCGGGAAAAGGTGATGCCGCGCTCCGGCACGATGGCGACTTGCATCTGCTTGCGCCCGCCGGAAAAAACACCGAGCGGGTTCATCAGCTCCTGGCGGCGCAGCACGGCGACGAGATCGACCAGGCCCGAGCCGCACAGTCCTTCCGGCGGCGCGTCGGCGATGGTCTGCCAGGCGAAATTGCCGTCCTGCCAATCGAGGGACTCGATGGCGCCATCGAAGGCGCGCATGGCCCAGGTCACCAGGCCGCCTTCAAAAGCCGGGCCGGCCGGGCAGGAGGCGGCAAGCATGCGGCCATGGGCGCGCACCACGACCTCGGTGTTGGTGCCGATGTCGATCAGCATCTCCGGTGCGTCGCCTTCCGGATCGAGCCCGGTGGCTGCCAGGCAAGCCGCGGTGTCGCCGCCGACATGGCTGGCAATCAGCGGCAGGCCGTAGAGGCGGGTTTGCCGGTTGGCGCGAAAGCCGAGGTCCCAGGCGTTTGCCTCCAAGGCGGTGCCGGCGCGCTTTCCCTCTCGCCACTCGGCCTCGACGAGGGAGCGATAGGGTTTCTGGCCGACACTGAAGACATCGATGCCGAACAGCAGATCGCGCATGGTGGTGTTGCCCGCCACGACGATCTCGTAGATCGCCCGGCGGGCGAAGCGATGGCGTTTCGCGGCATTGCGGATTTCGCGGTTGATGGCACTGACCACGGCCTTTTGCAGCTCGCCGGGATTGGCTTCGTCATAGGAGATCCGGTGCATCACGTCCGAGCCGCCGAAGCCTTGCGGGTTGGCAAAGGCACAAGTCTCGACGCTGGCACCGGTCTCCAGGTCGACGATATCCATGACCACCGTGGTGGTGCCGAGGTCCAGCGCGATACCGAGCACGCGCTTGCGCGCCTGATCGACGACCTCGCCGTCGATGAGGATATCATCGCCCTGTCGCAGCACGGCGGGGTCGCGCGCCAAGGCCTCGTCGAAATGCGCCTCGGTCAGAATGCGTGGCCGGCGCCGCAGGGGTGCGAAGGATATGTCCTGATCGGCTGTGATCTCCGCCTGGCAGGCAAGACGGTAGGGGTCCTGGAGAAAGCCTTCGGCCTCGCTGCGAGGGCTCAGCGCTTCGAGGCCTTCGCTGACGTCGACGACGCACTCATGACAAGTGCCCGAGCGGCCGCAGGATGTCGCCACCTCCACCGCCAAGTCGTCGGCGTAATCGAACAGCGTACGCCCGGCGACCAGCTCTCGGCTTTCGCCGCCATGGGAGACCTGGCTCACTGGTCCGGCGTGTCCTCGTCGCGCCGCGCCTGCGCCTCGCGCTTAATGCGGGATATTTTTTTCTTGGCCCGATCATAATGGGCGGGCTCGCTGTCCCAGGCGACGCGATAGTCGAAGGTGCCGTCATGGGTGCAGCTGGGCAGCTTGTCGTCGTCGTAGCGCAGCTGCATGCGGCAGCGGACATGAGCGGTGCAGCGGTCGTGGCGGTCGCGATAGGGGCAGCGTACGGTGGCCTGCACTTCGGCGTGACGGACCAAGCCCTCGAACAGCTCGCTTATGCGATCGAGCCGTTGTTGGTAGGCGTCTTTGTTCGATTTTTTCGGTTTGTCAGGCATCGGCTCCGGCCGCGACGAGTTCCTTGGCAAGCGAGACGCAAGCCAGCGCGTCCTTACCATAGCCATCGGCGCCCATGTCGTCGGCGAATTCCTGGGTCACAGGCGCGCCGCCGACCATGATGCGCACGTCGTCGCGCAGGTCGGCATCGATCAACGCCTCGATGGTCTTGCCCATATTGGGCATGGTCGTCGTCAACAGTGCCGACATGCCGATTACCGGCGCACCATTCTCCTCCAAGGCGTCGATGAATTCGTCGTCGGAGGTATCGACGCCGAGATCGATCACGGTGAAGCCGGCGCCGCGCAGCATCATGATGCAGAGGTTCTTGCCGATATCGTGCAGGTCGCCCTTGACCGTGCCCATGATCACCGTGCCGATCGGCTCGACGCCGGAAGCCGAGAGGATCGGCTCGATATGGGTCATGCCCGCTTTCATCGCGCGGGCACAGGAGAGCACTTCGGGCACGAAGATGAAGTTCTCGCGGAACTTGATGCCGACCACGCCCATGCCGCCGATCAGCCCGTCGTCCATCACCTCGGTGGCCTCTATGCCTTCGTTGAGCGCCTGCTTGGTCAGCGTGTCGACGGTGGAATCGTCGCCTTCGATGATGGCCGCGGCGATCTCCTGCATCAGCGGCCGGGCTTCGGCGAACAGGGTTACCACGCGCTCGATCTCTTCGGGGCGTTCGATGAACTCCTCGATTTCGTCGCGCAGGATCTCGTTGGCGATATCGGATAGCTCGGCCATGGGGTTCGGTCTCGCGGTCTAGTGCGTTTGCGGGTGATCGGCGTGCCAGTCGCGCACGGCCTGGGGGATCTCAAGCAGGTTCTCGATCGAGGTCTGCAGCGGTATGGCGCATTCCGGCGCGATCAGCTGCACGCCGGCATCGAGATTGGCATAGACCTCGGCACGCACGGCGTCCGGCCCCTTGGCGAACAAGGTCTCCGGGTTATTGATATTGCCGACCAGCGCGATGCCGCCATGCACTGCTTCCATGGATTCGCCGGGCTCGTTCTTCGAGTCGTAATGGAAGGCAGCCATGCCGGTCTCGGCGATAAACGGCATGCGATCGACAGTGCGTCCGCAAATGTGAAGAATAATAGGAATATCAAGTCGTTCTGCGAATTCTTTGTGCACTTCTTTGAGATAGCGTTCGTAATATTCTCCACTCACCAGGTCGCCGGTGGCGTGGTCGGGGAGTGTCAGCGCATCGGCACCGGCATCGATCTGGGCCTGGCCGAATTGCACCGTCGCCTCTTTGAGGCGGTCAAGCACCAGCTTGGTCTTGCCGGGATCGTCGAGCGAGAGCAGCAGAAACGGCTCCACCCCGAAACAGTGATAGGCGAGCGACCAGGGCCCCATGGTCTTGCCGACGATAGCTACGTCGTCACCGAACTCGCGACGCAGGCGGCGAATGCAGTCGAGCACACAGACCGTGTCCTGATGGGTGAGGAAATCGTTGGGAATGCGAATGTCGTCGGCAGTTTGCCAGATCGGCTCCTTCATGCGCACGGTCGGCCAGTTGTCCTTCTGCTCCCACTGCATATTGCAGCCCAGTGCCGAGGATTCCTGGATGATGGAGAACACCGGCATGATGGCGTCGAAGCCGAGCTCGGTGTAGCCGGTCGCCGCCAGACGCGCCATCAGCTCGCCGTCGCGGTTGGCGTCGGGGAAGGGGGCGTCCACCAGGTCCATCAATTCGACCGTGGCAACGGAGGTCGGATTGCATACCGGCGTGCGGTCGACGGGCTTGCCGGCCAATGCGGCGAGCACGCGCTCACGGCTCGTCATGGGGGCGATTTGGTTCATGCGTGCCTCCCTCTCAGCTTTCCCGCTATTCCTGTGCGCTCGGTGCGGCAAGCACACCGCGACCCGCGGCTTCCGCCTGCTCGCGCATGGCAATGCGTACGTTCAGGGCCCGTGTCAACAGCAGGCCGATCAGGGCATCGTGCGCGTGGCCGCAGGGAAATGCCACCGTATCGTCGCTAATCGCCTCCATCTCCGCCAATTTGACGAGCCCGCCCGCCACGGCGCCGATGCGCCGGGTATTGGCAGGGTCGTCGGCGGAGACTTGATAGCGGCCATTGCCGAGCCCGGTGACGGTGATGTTGCCGTCGCTCTTCTTGTCGAAGACGGTCAGGGGTTTCGCTTCGACAACGCCGGCCGGGTCAAGCTTGCAGGCTTCGAGAAACAGCCGGCGCACGCCCATGGCATGCTCGGCGCCGCAGGGGAAACGCACGCTGCGCTCGCCGGCGGCGACCATGCCGCCAAGGGTCTGCATGGCCTTGCCGAGCCACGCCATGCGCCCGCCGGCGCCACCGTGACCGCTGTAGGTGTGAACGCGGAACGCCGCCGCCCCGTCCTTGCCGGGCAGTTCGTAAAGTGCCAGCGTGACGTCGTGAAAGTGGCGATCCATGGGCACCAGCTCGATGCGCTTGCCCAAATCGACGATATGACCCATGCGGCCCTCAGAAGAAATGCTTGCGACACGGCTTCGCTCACTTCAATATACGTCTGGTATACCACTGATGTCCAGTAAGGAATGAGCCATGATGGCGATGCGACAATGGGCCAGCCGGCATCCGCGCCCGTTGATGGTCGTCTACCGCGCGACGCGTCGCCTGTTTGTCGGCTTGGCGCCGGTCTGGCGCCTGATCGGGGTGCGCCGCCTTGAGGTGCCATTGGCGTTTCTCGAGCGGGCGCTGAAGGGGCCTTTGTTCGATTGCCAGATGTGCGGCACCTGCGTGCTGTCGGAGACCGGCATGACGTGTCCCATGAACTGCCCCAAGGCCCTGCGCAACGGCCCTTGCGGCGGCGTGCGCGGTGATGGCAATTGCGAGGTGAAGCCCGAGATGCACTGTGTCTGGGTGGCGGCCAGCGAGGGCAGCCGCCGGCTGGGAGACCCGTCGCCGCTAGCGCCTGTTCTGGCCCCGGTAGACCATGCCAGGCGCGGCAAGTCGTCATGGTTGGCTTTGCTTGAAGAAGCCGGGAAGGAACGAGTCGCATGAGCGAGGCCACCAGCGCCTACAATGCCGAGGGGCGTTTCGAGAGCGCCTTGCGCGCGGGTCGTTTTGTTGTGACGGCGGAACTCAACCCGCCGGACTCGGCCGATCCTGACGACGTCTTCGACCGTGCCATGGTGCTCTCGCAAGTCTGTGACGCGATCAACGCAACGGATGCCTCCGGCGCTAACTGCCATATGTCGAGCCTGGGCATCTGCTCCCTGCTGCGCCGCGCCGGCTATGCCACGATCATGCAAATCTCGTGTCGCGACCGCAATCGCATCGCCATTCAGGGCGACGTGCTCGGTGCCGCTGCGATGGGCGTGCGCAACATGCTCTGCCTCAGCGGCGATTCCGTTGCCGTCGGCGACCATCCCGAGGCCAAGCCTGTCTTCGATCTCGACTCGATCACGCTGCTGGAGACAATTCGCGGCATGTGCGACGAAGGCAAGTTCCGCTCCGGGCGCAAGATCACCTCGCCGCCGCGGGTCTTTCGCGGTGCCGCCGCCAACCCCTTCGCGCCGCCCTATGAGCAGCGTCCGCTGCGCCTTGCCAAGAAGATCGCCGCCGGTGCCCAGTTCGTGCAGACCCAGTATTGCTACGACGTGCCCCTGCTCGAAAGCTACATGGCGAGCGTGCGCGAGCTTGGCCTGCACGAGCAGTGCTACATCCTCCCCGGCGTCGGGCCTTTGGCGTCGGCGCGGGCCGCGCGTTGGATCCGCTCGAATGTGCCCGGCGTGCATATTCCCGACGCGGTCATCGCGCGCCTCGAACGCGCGGCGGATCAGAAGGCGGAAGGGCGCAAGATCTGTATCGAGCTGATTCAGCAGATCGCCGAGATGGAAGGCGTCGCCGGCATTCACATGATGGCCTATCGCCAGGAGGAGGCGGTGACGCAGATCGTCACCGATTCCGGCATTCTTGCCCGTCGCCGGCCTGAGCGCCAGAGAGGCGCGGCCTCGGCATGACCCATCAGCGTCCTGAGAACGGTGAGAGCCTGACCCGGCAGGCCTACGAGCGCATCGAGGAGATGATCGTCACCCTGGTGTTGGCGCCTGGCGAGACCGTGTCCGAAGCGGACCTTGCGGAAGGCCTCGGCATGAGCCGCACGCCGGTGCGCGAGGCGCTGCAGAAGCTGGCGCGCGAGGGCCTTGTGCGGGTGATGCCGCGGCGTGGGCTCCTGATCACCGAGTTCGATGTCGGGCGCCAGCTGCGTATGCTCGACGTGCGCCGCCAGATCGACCGCCTGCTGGCCACGCGGGCGGCAACCCGCCGCACGTCGCAACAGGCCGAGGGCTTTCGCGACGTCGCCGACGCGTTCGGCGAGGCTGCCGGGCAGGACGACGATACGCTGTTCACCCGCGCCGACCGCGCCTTCAACGCGCTCATCACTACCGCCGCCGCCAACGAGTTCGCGGCCGAGGCGGCCTCGCTCACGCAAGGCCTGTCGCGACGCTTCTGGTACGCCCACCATGAACGCTTCTCCGAGATCGGCCAGGCCGCCGATCTGCACCGTGCCATAGCACTGGCTATCGCCGACGGCGACGAGGAAGCCGCCGGCGCCGCCAGCGACGCGCTGCTGGATCACGTCGAGGCGTTCACTCGGGCGACGCTCTAGCAGCGACAAACATGCCTCAATCGGTCGCCGGTGCCGGATCCTCGATCCCGGCCTTGCGCAGGCCGTCCTGCATGAGTTCGATGAGATCGTCCATCATGTTGAGCTTCAAGGCTTCGTGGCGAGCGATCTCCGTGGTAAAGCCGGGGTACACCGCCATGAGCCTCTCCGCGGCGGCGTGCGCTTCGTCATCTCGCCCCATTTGCCCGTAGATCGCGGCCAGCAAATACTGGGTCCAATAGAAGCCTGGAATATTGATTTTTTGTGCCTCCGCGAGCGCATTTTCCAGATCGCCCTTGCGAAAGTGGTCGAGTGCCAGCGGGAAGCGATACCAGCCCTGATGGTTGGGGTTGAGGTGCATTGCCTTGCGAACGAGTGCTGTACCACGTTCCCAACGACCCGGATAGGACATGTGAAGCCCGGCGCCTGCCAATACGGTAGCATTGTTCGGGTTCAAGGCGACGGCGCGGTCCGCAGCGGCGTAGAAGGCATCGACCTCGTTTCTATATGAATGCGTGCGGGCCAAGGCCCATTGTGTATTGGCGCTTTCGGGGTCTGCCAGCACGGCACGTCTTGCCGCTTCGAGAGCACGGTCCAAAGCGGTAGCGTCCGGGTCCTCGCCAAACATGAAGTTCTCGACATACATGTTGGCTAGCCCCGCCCAGGCTTCGGAATATTGGGGATCTTCCGAAACCACGCGCTCCAGGCACTCTCTTGCCATTCGTCGGATGTCGCCCGAGTAGGTCTGCCAATAGGCATTAGAGAGAAGCACGCAATCGTAGGCTTCCAAAGTCTCAGGTGCCTTAGATCGAGATGTCGCCATTTCGTGTTGGAGAATGGCCCCCTCGAGGGGGTCCGCAATCGCCGCTACGACGCTCTCTGTTATCTCATCCTGAATGACAAAAACGTCGCGCGCGGTCAATTCACGCTCGAAGCTTTCCGCCCATAAGTTGGCACCCGTCCCGGCTTCGATTAGCCTGGCACTAGCACGGACCTTGTCCGTGGACCGGCGCACGCTTCCTTCAAGCACGTATTGTACGCCTAAATTGCGTGCAATAATTGCGGGTTCGGCTTCATAATCTCTTAAGCTGAAGCTTGTGCTGTGCGCGATCACGAATAGCTCGCGGAAGCGCGTCAAGGCGGTGATAATCTCTTCGGTAACTCCGTCGACAAAATAGTCATGCTGCGCGTCGCCACTCGAATTCGCGAACGGCAAGACGAGAATCGATGGGCCCTTAGGCATAACCAATGTGTCATCGGTGATCGCCAATTCCTCGGGCGCCGGTGAGCGGGTCGATTGCCAGACGGCAATGGCAACGAGTGCGACGAGCGCTAACGCCGTCGGTATGAGGATTCTCGGTGAGCGCACGGCCGCGCGTTTCTTGTTCGCCGTCTCTCCATCGCCCAGCACGCGATAGGCGCGCACCGGTTCGGCGATATTCTTGACTTCGTGTTCGCCGAGAAAATCGAACGGGAAGCTCACCTGCGAGCGCACGCTGTCGAACACGCTGCCGGAAACGTTTATGCCGCCGGGATTGGCCATCGCCTCCAGGCGTGCTGCGACGTTGACGCCGTCGCCGTAGACAGTGCCGTCCTCGGCCTCTTCGATGTCGCCGAGGTTGACGCCGATGCGGAACAGCATGCGGCGCTCGTTCGGCAGGCCTTCGTTGCGCTCGGCAAGCGCCGCCTGGGTCTCGGTGGCCGCCTGCACGGCGCCGGCGGCGCTGCCGAAGACGGCGAGAACACTATCGCCGGCCATATCGACGACACGGCCGTCATTGGCCTCGATGTGTTCGCGGAAGACGTCTCGATATTCGCGTAGCGTGGCGATGGTGGCGCGTTCGTCGT
>CAYPAX010000101.1:0-16622 GCA_964408735.1 uncultured Rhodospirillaceae bacterium
ACCTACGGAACCGTCGTTGCCTAACAAAATGTGCGAAAGATTCTGGACACTACCTCCCCCTGAGGCGATTGTATTTCACCGCATTGGAAAGCAGGTTCAGAAGGACTTGTTTGAGCCGGCCCGGGTCTGCAGAGACACGCATTTCCGAGGTGGTTCCCACTGTGCAGCTGAGCGTGATGCCGCGCTTGTCGGCCAGCGGCTTGACGATGGTGATGCACTCTCGAACTGCCGGTGCCGGGTCCATGCTCTGAATGGACAGCTCGAAGTTGCCGGATTCGATTCTTGAAAGGTCCAAAATCTCGTTGACAAGCTTCAATAGGTGCTGCCCACCCTCAAGGATATGTCGCACATATGCTTGCTGGTCCTCGGGCAGCGGTGTTTCCGAATAGTCTCTCAGCAACTGTCCGAAGCCGAGAATCGCATTGAGCGGCGTGCGCAATTCATGGCTCACTAACGAGAGAAAATCGGACTTGGATTGATGGGCCCGGGCAGCGTCTGCCTCGGCCGTCTTGCGCTCGGTGATATCGAAGTAGGCCGATTGCATGGCGAGCTGCCCTTCCCACTCGACCAGGGTCGGCCGGTTCTCCAGCCAAATCTCGGAACCATCCTTGCGCAAGGCCTTGAATTCCGAGAGCGTCATGACTTGTTCGCCGCGCAGCCGTGCCGCGCGGGAGGCGCGCAGCCGCTTGACGTATTCCGGGTGCACATATTGATCGACGGATTCGATGCGAAGTAGTTCGTCAGGACTATCGTAGCCGAGGATGTCCGCCATCGCCTGATTGGCGAAAACCGGCTTGTCCATGCCGAAGACAACCAGGCCCTGGATCGAGCCTTCGACCATATTGCGGAACTTCTGCTCGCTCTGCCGCAACGCTTCCAGCGCCTGCTTGCGCTCGTCGATATCGACATAGGTGACCTGGATGGCAGGCATCTGGTCCCATTCGACCAAAGTCGGCCGCATCTCGAGCCAAACCGTGGAGCCGTCTTTGCGCACGGCCTGGACCTCGTACACGGTCGGGACTTCGCCGCCATGCAGGCGCGCATCGCGGTAGGCGGCAATGCGTTCGATCTCATCGGGGTGCAGGATAGTATCGGCGGATGACATGCCTAGGATATGGTCAGGCCCCTCGTAGCCGAGAATGTCGGCGATCGCCTGATTCGCGAACACGGGCACATTGTCCAAGAGCACCACGAGCCCTTGAATCGAGCCTTCCACAAGATTACGGAATCGTTGCTCGCTGAGCCGAAGCTCAGCCTCATCAGACCTGTCCGCAGCGACCACCTTATACCTCCCGACGCCGAACGTAATCTAGTGTACATCCGCAAAACGGGTTGTAACTTAATCCTAATCAACTGTTGCTTAGATATGCGGAATGCGGGCGTCTTGGCCAGGGATATTTTCGTCTATCCAAGTGACTTGCTGGCAATCTCGTAGACATCGCGCGACAGCTTGGGCGTTGCCAGTACGCGCTCCAGCGCCTTGCACATCAGATTCTGATGATGGGGCGCGAAACGGCGCCAGCGGCCCAGCGGTTGTAGCAGACGGGCGGCAACTTGCGGGTTCATGCCGTCGAGCTCGATAACGCGATCGGCGAGAAAGCGGTAGCCGGCGCCGTCGGGGGCGTGGAAGCGCAAGGGGTTGCCGACGGCGAAGCGGCCAATCAGGGCGCGCACCTTATTGGGATTGGTCAGCGTGAAGGCCGGGTGGGCCATCAGCTCCTCGACCCGCCTCAGCGTCTCCGGCAGGGCCGAGGCGGCTTGCAGGCCGAGCCATTTGTCCATGGCAAGGTCGTTACCGGCAAAGCGTTGTTCGAAATCGGCGAAGGCGGCGTCGCGCACCGGCCCGCGCCAGTCGGCCAGGATGGACAGCGGTGCAAAGCGGTCGGTCATGTTGTCGGCGGTCTCATATTGGACACCGACGAGATCCCGGTGCGCCGGTTCGGGTGAGACCGCGAGGTACCAGAGCGCCCGGTTGCGCAGCGCCCGCCTAGCCGCCGAGGCCGCATCGGGGCTGTAGCGGGCGTTGGCATGATCGGCCTGGTGTAGGGCAGCGAGCCTCGGCGCCAGGCGCCCGGCAATTTCGTGGCGCAGCCTTTCGCGCGCTTCGTAGACCGCCTCGACGTCGATCTGCTCCAACTGGTTGGCGATAGTATCCTCGCTAGGCAGGGCCAGGGCTTCGGCCAGCAGCGCGGGGTCGAGGGCCGTGTCGTCGATCATGCGCGAGAGCGCGTCGAAGAAGGCGGCATGGGGCTCCGGCTCGCGCTGTCCACCCACTGCCGCGACCATATCCAGCAAGACTTTGCTGACGAATTGCTGGCTTGCTTCCCAGCGGTTGAATGAGTCGCTGTCCCGGGCCATCAGCAGGCCGCTGTCCTCGGGACCGTAATAGAGCTTGACGCGAACCGGGGCCGAGAAGCCGCGATTGAGCGAGGCCACGGGCGGCTCGTCGATGCCGACAAAATGGAAGATCTGGTGTTCCTCGATGATTTCCAGGACCCGCGAGCCTTCCGCTGCGGATTCCGGCTCGCCCTTGAGACGCAGCGGCAACGCCTTGCCGTCGCGATCGAGCAGCCCCATGACCAGCGGGATGTGCAGCGCCGGGCCCGCCTCGTCGTCGGCGCCGCTAGTCACGCTTTGGCGGACCGTCAGCTCGTAGCTCTTGTCGTGGTGGTGGTGTCGCCCCGATACGGTCAGCTCAGGCGTGCCCGGGACGTCGTACCACAGCGCGAACTGGCTGAGGTCGCGCCCGCTGGCGTCCGCCATGGCGGCGAGAAGATCGTCGCAGGTCGCCGCCTCGCCGTCATGGCGCTCGACGTAAAGGTCTATGCCTTTGCGGTAGGCCTCGGCGCCCAGCAGCGTGTGCAACATGCGCACCACCTCGGCGCCTTTTTCATAAACGGTGGCGGTATAGAAGTTGTTGATCTCGATATAGGAGGGCGGGCGCACCGGGTGTGACAGCGGGCCCGCGTCCTCGGTGAACTGCCGCGCCCGCAAGGCGCGGACATCCTCGATGCGCTTGACCGGGGCCGAGCGCATATCGGCGGAGAACTGCTGGTCGCGAAAGACCGTCAGCCCTTCCTTGAGGCTGAGCTGGAACCAGTCGCGGCAGGTGATGCGGTTGCCGGTCCAATTGTGAAAATATTCATGGGCGACTATCGATTCGATCAGCGCGTAATCGGTGTCGGTCGATATGTCGGGATCGGCAAGGACATATTTGGCGTTGAAGACATTGAGGCTCTTGTTCTCCATCGCGCCCATGTTGAAATGCGAGATGGCGACGATATTGAAGAGGTCGAGATCGTATTCCAGGCCGTAGGCCTCTTCGTCCCAGCGCATGGCGCGCTTCAGGGCATCCATGGCATAGACGCAGCGGCCCTCGTTGCCGGGCTCGACATAGATGCGCAAGGTCACATCGCGGCCCGAGGCGGTGATGAAGCGGTCCTCGACCGCCGACAATTCGCCCGCGACGAGGGCGAAGAGATAGCTTGGCTTGGGATGGGGGTCGTGCCAGGTGGCCTCGTGGCGGCCGTCGTCGAGCTCGCGCGTGGCGGTCAGGTTGCCGTTCGAAAGCAGCACCGGCAGCGTCTTCTTCGGCCCGCGGATGACCGTGGTGTAGACGGCCATGACGTCGGGACGGTCGAGGAAATAGGTGATGCGGCGAAAGCCCTCGGCCTCGCATTGGGTGCAGAAAGTGCCGTGCGAGACGTATAAGCCTTCAAGGCGCGTATTGTCCTTTGGCCGGCAGCCGGTCTCGATCTCAACCGTTGCCGGGGCGGTGAGCGCGGGCAGGGTGAGGCTGCGCCCGTCGGCCCGATAGGCGTCGGCGGGCAGGGGCTTGCCGTCGATGGCGACGCGGTGCAGGGTCAGGTCTTCGCCGTCGAGCACCAGCGGTGTGCCGGGCGCGCCCTGGGGCAATACGGCGAGCGTGGCCTTGACGCGTGTCTCGTCCTCGTCGAGGTCGAATTCCAGCCTTGCCTCGGTGATGCGATAGGCTGGCGGGCGATAGTCCTTGAGGCGGACCGGCAGTGGCTGGTCGATATCCATGGCCTATGGATATCCGCCATTCGCTGGCGTGCAAGCGCAAATTAATCTTTTGGGCCGAGATAGTCGGGCAGGATGGCGCGGGCGGTGGTCAGGGCTTGGTTGCGTGTCATGCCGGGGGTGAGGCGGGGGTCGTAGAGCAGGCGGATGGCGCGCCTGTCCCAGACCGAGAAGCCGTGCGCACGTTCGGGCGCGCTGCGCCGGGCGAGCGCCGTGGGGGCGTGGATACCCGTCTCGGCGCCGGGCCAATGGCCGTCGAAGCCGAGGGCATGCATGAATTCGTGGTGCAGGCAGTCGGCATGCTCGGCGCCGATGTGTACTCGAGCCGTGTGCAGCTTGCCCCGATTGCCCCGGGTCTGGGCGAAGCAAACCGCGTTCTGGCGTGGGTAAAGCCGACGCATCTCGTGCCCGGACACGAAGTAGAGCGTGACGACCTTGTCGCGCTTTGCGCCTGAGGGCAGGCGCTGGAAGGGCAGGCCAGCCAGCGCGCTGGCCTCTTCGAGCATGGCCTCGATGGCGTCTTTGTGTGTGACGGCGGCGATACCGCGCGTCCTCACGTGTACCGGCTGGGTCCACTTGCGCACGCGCCCGTTCCGCCGTCCGCGCCAACTCAGTGCCAGGGTGTCGAAGAATGTGAGGAAATCGTCGGCCGGAATGGCGGCCTCGGCCGGGCGTGCCGCCGCCAGCGCACAGGCCCCGGCTATGAAGGCTCTGCGATCCATGCGCGCAGCATATGCCGCCTTGGCGCTGAAGGGTCTCAGATTCGCGTGATCGGCGGTCTTAGATCGTCCAGGTGTGGCCGCGGCGCAGCACCGCGTTCCAGTCGACCGGGCCGTCCTCGCGGGCGGCGTCGAGCTGGGCATGGACCTCGCGGTCATAGGTCGGGCGCGGGTCGCAATAGAGCACGCCGAGTGCCACGGGGAAGCCAGGTCCATCCATGGTGGCGAGCAGCATGGCGAGCGAGCGGTTGGTCTGATCGTGCACCAGCACCTCGTCTTCGCGGGCAGCGCCCTCGCCGACCTCGATGACCTCCAGCGTCATGGTGCCCGGTGCGAAGCGCAGGCCCTTGTCGCGCTTGGCGCCGAAGATCAGCGGCTTGCCGTGTTCGACGAGCAACTGCCGCTCTGCCGCCACGTCGCGGGCCGTGAAATCGGCAAAGACATCGTCGTTGTAGACGATGCAGTTCTGATAGATCTCGACGAAGGAGGCGCCGCGATGCGCATGCGCCGCGCTCAGCACGCTGCCGAGATGCTTGATCGCGGTATCGACGGCGCGGGCGACGAAGCGGGCGCCCGAGCCGAGCGCCATGGAGCAGGCCGAGAGCGGCAGCTCGAGCGAGCCCATGGGCGTCGACGGCGAGCGTGTGCCAACACGCGAGGTCGGCGAATACTGGCCCTTGGTCAGGCCGTAGATCTCGTTGTTGAAGAGCAGGATCTGCAGGTCGACATTGCGCCTGAGCGCATGCAGCATATGGTTGCCGCCGATCGACAGGCCGTCGCCGTCGCCGGTCACCACCCAGACGTCGAGCTCCGGGTTGGCCAGCTTGATCCCCGAGGCGAAGGCCGGGGCGCGGCCGTGGATGGTGTGGAACCCGTAGGTCGACATGTAATAGGGCAGGCGCGAGGAGCAGCCGATGCCGGAAACGAACACCGTCTTCTCGCGCACTGCGCCGAGGTCGGCGAGGGTCTTCTGGATGCCTTTGAGGATGGCGTAGTCGCCGCAGCCGGGGCACCAGCGGGTTTCCTGGTCGGAGGAGAAGTCCGCCGCCTTGAGCTTGGCGGCAGGCGCATCAACGCTCATTGTCGTCCTCCAGCGCGGCATCGATGGCAGCCGCGATCTCGGCAACCTTGAAGGGTTGGCCGTTCACCTTATTGAGCCCCTTGACCGGCAGCAGAAACTCGCTGCGCAGCAGGCGGCTGAGCTGGCCGGTGTTCATCTCAGGCACCAGCACGCGGCGATAGCGCAACAGCAGTTCGCCGAGGTTGGCGGGGAAGGGGTTGAGGTGGGTCACATGAATATGGGCCACCGATTTTCCCGCTTCGCTGGCCCCGCGCACTGCCTGATCGATGGCGCCAAAGGTCGAGCCCCAGCCGACCACCACCAGCTCGCCGCCATCTTCGGGACCGCAAGCCACGGCCTGCGGCTCGATGCCGTTGGCGATGCCAGCCACCTTTGCGGCACGGACATCGGTCATGCGCTGGTGGTTCTCGGGATCGTAGGAGATGTTGCCCGTGCCATAATCCTTTTCGATGCCGCCGACGCGATGCTCGAGCCCCGGCGTGCCCGGAATGGCCCATGGCCGCGCCAGCGTCTCGCCATCGCGCATATAGGCCTCGAAGCCTTCCACCTCGGTGCGGAAAGTCACGGGGAACCGCTCCAAGCTGTCGACGTCGGGAATGCGCCAGGGCTCCGCCGCGTTGCTCAGATAGCCGTCAGTGAGCAGGATGACGGGGGTCATGTAGCGCGTTGCGATACGCACCGCCTCGATCGCCATGTCGAAACAGTTGGCCGGCGAATAGGCGGCCAGGACCGGCAGCGGCGTGTCGCCGTTGCGGCCATAGACGGCCTGCAGCAGATCCGATTGCTCGGTCTTGGTGGGCATGCCGGTCGAGGGGCCGGCACGCTGAGAGTTCACCAGCACCAGCGGCAACTCGACCATCACCGCGAGGCCCAGCGCCTCGGTCTTCAGCGCCACACCCGGGCCGGAGCTCGTGGTCACGCCGAGTTTGCCGGCGTAGGACGCGCCGATCGCCGAGCAGACGGCGGCAATCTCGTCCTCTGCCTGGAATGTGGTGACGCCTTGGGCTTTGAGCCCGGCCAGGATGTGCAACAGCGTCGAGGCCGGGGTGATGGGGTAGGAGCCCAGCATCATATTCAAGCCCGCCAGCTCGCTGCCGATCGCCAGGCCCCAGGCCAAGGCCTCGCTGCCGCTCACGGCGCGATAGAGACCGGGCTCGATAACGGCGCGGGGAATGACGTGGCGAGTGAAGCCATGGGGCAGCTCCGCAGTCTCGCCCCAGGCATGGCCGGCATTGAGCGCCGCAATATTCGCCTCCGCGATCTGCTCGCGGCCGACAAACTTGGTGCGCAGCCCTTCGATGGTCGGTCCGCGCTTGCGCTCGAACAGCCACATCACCAGGCCCAATGCCCACATGTTCTTGCAGCGCAGGCCTTCCTTCTGGCCGAGGCCGCTTTCCGCCACCGCATTGAGCGTGGCCTGGGACATGTCGACTTCCATCACATGATAGGCCTCGAGCGAGCCATCCTCGATGGGGCTCGTATCGTAGCCCGCCTTGCGCAGGTTGCGGTCGGTGAAGGAGCCGGTGTCGATCACCAGCATGCCGCCCTTGGGCAGGTCGGCGAGGTTGGTCTTCAGCGCCGCCGGGTTCATCGCCACCAAGACGTCGGGCGTGTCGCCGGCGGTGAGAACCGTCTGGGCGGAGAAATTGATCTGATAGGCGGAGACGCCAAAGGTGGTGCCCGCCGGCGCCCGGATTTCGGCCGGGAAATCGGGGAAGGTCGCAAGGTCGTTGCCTTGCACGGCGCTGGCCAGCATGAACTGGCTGCCGGTGAGCTGCATACCGTCACCGGAATCGCCGGCGAACCGGATCACTGCCGATTCCCAAGTCTCCTCTGCCACCACCGGCGTAACGTCGGTGTCCTCGGCGATCGCTGCCATGTCTGTTCCGTTTTCGTGCCCGCCTCCGGCGGGGCAGGGGGATAGGCTGTCAGAGGGGTGCACGCCCGCCATCAAGCCCGTATGCCATACCTAGATTCGGCTGCGGCAGAATGCAAGCGGATAGCCGCGGAATCGCAGGAATTTGCACGCTTTGTGCGGACCGATTGCGCCATGGCCCCGCATGCTGTTCACTGCGCGCGCAATTCGACACCAGGGGAAGCTCATGGAAGCGAGCAAAATCGAAGGCGCGGCGGAGGCACTTCTTGCCTCACGCACGAAGCATCGGCGCATGGCAGCCCTGCCCGACGGCATGCAGCCGCAGACCCCGGACGACGGCTATGCGGTCCAGGACGCTTTTATCGCCGCCCTTGGCCAGCCGTCGCCCGGCTGGAAGGTCGGCGGCACCAGCTCGCTGGCCCAGGAGATGCTCAAACTCAATGAGCCCTTCGCTGGCCGCCTGCTGGAGCCCTTGCGGCACGATGCCCCCGCTGCGCTTTCCGCGGATGGTTTTTTCATGCGCGGTATCGAGGTCGAGTTCGCCTTGCGCCTCGGCCGCGACCTGGATGCCGCCGGCGCACCGTGGGACCAGGACAACGTGGGCGCTGCCGTTGCTGCGGTTCATCCCGCGATCGAGGTGGTCGATTCCCGCTTCGACGACTGGCTGACAGTCGGCACGCCGAACCTGATCGCCGACAATGGCTGTCACGGCAGTCTGGTGCTCGGGCACGGCATCGAGGATTGGCGCGGTTTCGACCTGGCCGAGGTCGGCACGGAGCTGTGGATGAACGGCGAGCGCCTGACCACAGGCTCCGGCGCCGCCGTTATCGGCCACCCCCTGGCGGCCCTGGCCTGGCTCGCCAATCTCTGCCTCCGCCGCGGCGGCCAGCTCAGCGCCGGGCAGATCATTTCCACCGGCTCGACCTGCGACGCGCTGGGCTGGGCCGAATCCACCGACCGCATCGAGGGCCGATTTGGCGACCTTGGCTCGGTCTCCGTCACTTTCAGTTAGGGGCAGGCCATGACCAGCCGTTGGCGAAATCGCCCCGAGGGGGCCAATTGGGGTGAGTTCGGCGATGACGACCAGCTCGGCCGTCTCAATCTGCTGACGCCCACCAAGGTGCGCCAGGGGGTCGACGAGGTGCGCGAGGGCATCACCTTCTGCCTCTCGCTGCCTCTCGACTATCCGGGCGGCAGCGTGCTCAACCCGCGGCGCAAGCCGCCGCGTCTGGCAGCGACGGTGCGCGACGGCCGGGCCAACTACGTCTATCCCATGAGCCTGGAAGATCCCGATCACAGCGACGTGGTCTGCGATGACACGGTTCTGCTCACCTTACAATACTCGACCCAGTTCGACAGCCTGGCCCATGTCGGCGGCATGTTCGATGCTGACGGCGACGGTGAGCCGGAACCTGTCTTCTACAATGGCTGGCGCGGCGGCGAGCATGTCCTGGCGCCGGCGGACGAGAGCATGATCGAGGGTGTCGCGGCTGAGCGTCTCGGCATCGAGAACATGGCCGCCCACGGGGTGCAGGGACGGGGCGTCATGATCGACCTCGAGCGCCATGTCGGGCGTGCCCGCGAATGGATCGATCACGCGCGGCTGATGGCGATCCTCGACGAAGACGGCGTCGAGATCGAAAGCGGCGACATGGTCTGTCTTTACACCGGGTTTGCCGACATGTTGCTGGAGATGGGCGGCGAGCCCGACGAGCGGGTGCACGATAGCTGCGCCGTTCTCGACGGCCGCGATCCGGCGCTGCTGCAATGGATAACTGACAGCGGCATCGCGGTGCTGATCGCGGACAACTACGCCGTCGAAGGCCACCCGGCCAGAACGCCGGGCGCGGCGGCGCCCTATGCGGCGCTGCCGCTGCACGAGCATTGCCTGTTCAAGCTCGGCCTGCATCTCGGCGAGCTCTTCCATCTCGGCCCGCTCGCCCACTGGCTGCGCGAGCACGGTCGCACCCGCTTTCTCTTGACCGCCTCGCCGCTCCGCCTGCCCGGCGCCGTCGGCTCGCCGGTGCCGGCGGTGGCGACGGTTTAGACTCTACTCTACTCGGCGAAGGCGCCGGTGTAGGTGGCGAGGTCGAAATAGTCGCGCCAGACGGCGATCTTGCCGTCGCGCATCTCGAAGACGCCGGTGCAGGGAAGGTCGACGCGCTTGTCGCCGATGCGGGTGCGGTCCATGCGCTCGGCGATGACGATATCGCCGTCGGCGACGATGGTGATCACTTCCCATTCGGTCTCCGACCAATTGCCGACGAAGCCGCCGATGAAAGCTTGCAGGTTCTCGTGCCCGGACACGGGATCGAGCATCATGTTGTGGTAGGTGCCGTCCGCGGTGAAATAGGTGACCAGCTCGGCCGGGTCGAGGTTGGACCAGGCGGCGATGAAGGCGCGAATGATGCGCTCGTTGTTCGACATGACGCTTCCTTCATGATGTTCCGCCAGTGCCGCGTTCGGGGCAGAGGCAATGGCCGCTGCGGCGCCAAGCGCCGTCATGGCGAGAATTCGGCGTCGCGAAGTCGTGGCAGTTGTATCAGACATGGGCTTTCTCCAGAGCAGGATAATGTGGCTGTCGATGCGGTGGCGTGTCGCCTTGACAACCCGACAGGGGCAATCGACCCTGAGGGGTGGCAAGGACGCTGCAGAAGTCCTGCACTAGGAAATAATACACTAAAGTATGGTATTTCCGCAATGCAAGATTCCGGCTTCGAACGAAATCTCGGCTTTCTATTGGGTGATGTGGCGCGGCTTACGCGCACGGCCTTCGACAAGCGTGTACAGCCGCTCGGGCTGACGCGCTCCCAGTGGTGGGTGTTGACCTATGTCTTTCGCGACCAGGGCCTGACCCAGTCTGAGCTTGCCGGGCACCTGGAACTGGGCAAGGTCGCGATGGGAAAGCTGATCGACCGCCTCGAGGCCAAAGGCTGGCTGGAGCGCAGGTACGACCCACAGGACCGACGCATCAGGCGCATCTATCTGATGCCCGCGGCCGAGCCCTTGCTGGACGCCATGCGCGAGCCGTCCCAGGACCTCTACGGCATGCTTGTCGCCGGCCTGTCAAATGCCGAACAGGAGCGCCTGGTCGATACGCTGATCACGGTGCGCCAGAACCTGCTCGACGATAGTGGGCGCTAGATTTACCCGAGCTTGATCATCAGCTTGCCGAAATTGTCGCCGCTGAAGAGGCGCAGCAGGGTGTCGGGGAATTTTTCGATGCCGCCTTCGACAATGTCCTCGCGGCACTTGAGGCTGCCGTCGGCGCGCCAGGCGGCCATGTCCTCGAGCATGGCGGGCCACTTGTCGCGATAGTCGAAATAGATGAAGCCCTGAATGCGCAGGCGCCGCGGCACGGCGAAGATGACATTGCGCAGGGCATCGAGCGGCCCGGTGGCGTTGTATTGCGAGATGGCGCCGCAGAGCACCAGGCGGCCGAACTCCCGCATATGGGCAAGCGCCGCATCCAGCGTCTCGCCGCCGACATTGTCGAAAAAGACGTCGACGCCGCCCGGACAGGCGCGCTTGATGCCGGCGTGCAGGGCTTCGTCCTTGTAGTCGATGGCCGCATCGAAGCCGAGTTCCTCGGTCAGGTAGCGGCACTTTTCCGTCCCCCCGGCGATGCCGACAGCACGGCAGCCCTTGATGCGTGCGATCTGCCCGACATGGGCGCCGACCGAGCCTGCCGCGCCCGATACCAGCACCGTCTCGTCGGCCTTCGGCTGGCCCACTTCCATCAGGCCGCAATAGGCCGTGAGCCCGGCAATGCCTAGGGTGTTGAGCCAAAGCGGATCGGCGCCGAGGGCGCGGTCCGCCTTCATCAGGTCGCTGCCGTCGGTGATGGCGTATTCCTGCACCCCACCCATGCCGGCAACGAGGTCGCCCGCGGCGAAGCCGGAGTTTCTGGACTCCACCACCTCGCCGACGGTAAGCGCCCGCATGACATCGCCGAGCTTGAGCGGCGGCACATAGGAGGGGCGATCGTTCATCCAGCCGCGCATGGCAGGATCGACCGACATATAGGTGTTCCTGACCAGCACCTCGCCCTCGCCGGGCTCACCGACGGGCTCCTCCGACCGCTCCCAGTCGCCCGGTTTCGGTAATCCCTGCGGCCGGGCGGCAAGACGGATCTGATGGTTGATCGGCTGGTTCATTGTTTTCTCCTCACCAAATGAGTGCCGGGATGGCGCGGTCGGGGGTGATGGCGTGCTTGGCGCAGAGAGCTTCGATGCGCTCCGGTGGGGCAAGCTCGCCCCAGGCGATTCCCAGCGGCTCGGCGAGGATGCCGCCGAGCACGAGCACGGTCTCAAGGCCGGCCGCCGAGGCGCCGGCGATATCGGTCTCCAGACTGTCGCCGATGGCCCAGACCCTCTCGCGCACGGTGCCGTCGAGCAAAGCGAAGCAGGCTTCGTAGACCGCGGCGTGGGGCTTGCCGAAATAGTGCACCGGCCCGCCCAGCGCCGCGTAGGAGTCCGCCAGGGCGCCGGCACACAGCACCCGCTGTCCCGAATGCCGCACCACCACGCGGTCGGGATTGGTGCAGATCATGGGCAGCGCGCGTTGGGCGGCTGTGGCTAGCGCCGGCTGGTACTTGTCCAGCGGATCGTTGTCGTCCTCGATGCCCGTGTTGAGCAGAAAGTCGGCCTCGTCGACAGCAACGGCGCTGTAGTCCAAACCGTCGAGCAGGTTGGCGTCGCGCGCGGGCCCGAGATAGTGATAGCGGCGGCCGAGATTAGCGAAGTCGCCTGCGCGCGCTTCCAGAGCCTGGCGGCTGGCCTCGCCCGACGAGACGATGCGGTCGTAATACTCGTCGCCGATGCCCATGCCGGCCAGGCGCTCGGCCACCATGCCTTCGCGCCGTGGTGCGTTGGACAGCAGGATGATCCGCTTGCCGCGGGCGCGCAGCTCGGCCAGGCATTCGCGGGCGCCGTCGTAGGGCGCGGTGCCGTCCATCACCACGCCCCAGAGATCGAGGATCAGGGCGTCGAAGCGATCGGCGATATCGCGGACCTGTCGGTGGGTAGTGATCGTCATGTCGATGGGGCCTCGAAGACTGGCGGCACGGTGATAAGCGGGACCGGCCCGGCACTGAGAACGCCGTCGCGGATGGTGATCGGTACCCTGACCAGCGGGCGCGGGTCGTCCGCCGTGGTCTCCGCCAACAGGGCCAGGGCGATCTTGGCTGCCGTGGCGGCATCGCGGGCCATGGCGCCGGCCGCCTCGAAGCCGTCGATCAACGCATCGTGGCCGCGAATACCCGCCCGCAAGGTGACCAGCGGCCGTAACGCGGCGTCGAGCGCCAGTGTTCCTTCCGCTTCGATTTCCAGCGCACCCCAATAGAGCGTCAGGCGATGGGCCTCGATGGTACCGCCGGCATCGCGCCAATGGGCGGCCGAGGCGCCGTCGAGCCGCTCGGGCACGGGCCCCGCCAATGTGGTGTCCGCCTGCAGAAGCCTGACCTCCCGCCCCAGCGCGCCGCCTGTGCCTTCCGGCAGCAAGATGGTGTCGGCGATGACGACCGTATCCAGTGTGCCGGGAGTTGCCGGTCGCCGGGCATGGGCTTGTAGAGCGGCGACCAGAACGCTGGCGACGGCGCCCTCGAAGCCGATCTGTAAATTGCGGATGTCGGCGGAAAGCTGGCCGGGCTCGTATCCCGAATCGAGCGTCAGGCTGGCGCGCGCCGACTCGGCGCCGGCTTCCAGCACAACCGGCCGCGAGGCCTCGGGGGAGAGCGTGATGCGATGCTGCCCTTCGAGAACGGCGATGTAATGGCGCAGGTCCCAGGGCTGGACATGGATGTGCACCAGCTCGCCCTGCCACTGCCAGGGCAGGGAGGCTTGCGGGCGGGCCAACACCGGTGCCTTGAGCTCGGTGCTGAGGCGGTAGGGGTAGCCGAATGTGCGCTTCTGGTCGAACGCCGCGACCCAGCCGTCGCCTTGCCAATCCACGACGGCGGCGTCGACTTCGCTTTCGGCACGGTCGGCCAGGTGGAACCAGTAGCCCGTATAGCCGATGGCGCCGAGGGCGAGACAGGCATAGACGCCGATCAGGAGCCTGGGCATGAAGCGGCTAAGCGACCTTGCCGTGGCAGTGCTTGTACTTCTTGCCCGAGCCGCAAGGGCAGGGCTCGTTGCGGCCGATCTTGCCCCAGCCTGCCGGGTCGCGCGGATTGCGGGTCTGTGCCGCGCTACGGCGTCTTGCTGGCGCTGCCTCCGGCTCGGCGCCGGCGGGGACCGGCTCGGGCATGGCTGCGGCAGGCGCCGTCATGGGCGCCGGCTCGGCGCGCAGCTCGACATGGGCGAGGGTGGCCGTTACCACCTCGCGGAACCGCGAGAGCATGGCGTCGAACAGCTCGAAGGCCTCGCGCTTGTATTCGTTGAGCGGGTCGCGCTGGGCATAGGCGCGCAGGCCGATGCCCTGGCGCAGATGGTCGAGGGACAGCAGATGGTCCTTCCACTGCTGGTCGAGCAATTGCAGCATCAGGCTCTTCTCGGCCTGGCGCATAAGGTCGGGGCCGAAGCGCGCGGCCTTCTCGGCCATGCGCCGCTCCACATGGTCGAGGATACGCACGCGGATCTCCTCGTCAGCAATGCCTTCCTCCTTGGCCCAAGCCTCGATCGGCAGGTCGAGCCCGAACAGGCGCAGCACTTCCTCATGCAGGCCTTTGGTGTCCCAGGCCTCGGCATAGGCCTTCTCGGGGATGAAGGTGGGGACCATGTCCTCGATCACCTGCTCGCGCATCTCGGCGACCGCGTCGGCGACGCTGTCGGCCGCCATCAGGTCGATGCGCTCGGCATAGATCACCTTGCGCTGGTCGTTCATGACGTCGTCGAAGCGCAGCAGGTTCTTGCGGATATCGAAGTTGTGCGCCTCGACCTTCTGCTGGGCCTTTTCCAGCGCCTTGTTGATCCAGGGGTGGATGATGGCCTCGCCGTCCTGCAGGCCGAGCTTGCGCAGCATCAGATCCATGCGCTCGGAGCCGAAGATGCGCATCAGGTCGTCTTCGAGCGAGAGGAAGAACTTGGAGCCGCCTGGGTCGCCCTGGCGGCCTGAGCGGCCGCGCAGCTGGTTGTCGATGCGCCGGCTTTCGTGGCGCTCGGAGCCGATCACGAACAGCCCGCCGCCCGCTATGGCGGTGTCGTGGCCGGCTTGAACCTCACTTCGAATCTTATCTTCTTCGCGGCGTTGTTTTCGTTCGTCTTCAATACCTTCCAGCTCGTTTTTCAAGCGCATATCTATGTTGCCGCCGAGCTGGATGTCGGTGCCGCGGCCGGCCATGTTGGTGGCGATGGTGACCGCGCCCGGCGCGCCCGCCTGGGCGATGATGAAGGCTTCCTGCTCGTGATAGCGGGCGTTGAGCACCTGGTGCTGGACCTTGCGCTTCTTCAGCATGTCCGCCAGCTCTTCCGACTTGGCGATGCTGGTGGTGCCGACGAGCACCGGCTGGTCGCGTTCGCGGCACTCTTCGATCTGCACCACGATGGCATCGAATTTTTCGCGCGAGGTACGGTAGATCTCGTCGTCATGGTCCTTGCGGATCATCGGCACATGGGTCGGTACCTCGACCACGGACAAGGCGTAGATCTCGCCGAACTCCGCCGCTTCGGTCGCCGCCGTGCCGGTCATGCCGGCGAGCTTGGGATAGAGGCGGAAATAATTCTGGAAGGTGATCGAAGCGAGGGTCTGGTTCTCGTTCTCGATATTGACGCCTTCCTTGGCCTCGATGGCCTGGTGCTGGCCGTCGGAATAGCGCCGGCCCTCCATCATGCGCCCGGTGAATTCGTCGATGATGACGACCTTGCCGTCCTTGACGATATATTCGGTATCGCGGGTGAAGACCTTGTGCGCCCTCAGCGCCTGGTTGGCGTGATGCACCAGGCTGACGTTCTGGTAGTCGTAGAGGCCGGGGCTGGAGAGCATGCCGGCATCGTCGAGCAACCGCTCCATGGTCTCGACGCCGCTCTCGGTCAGCGTGCACTGCTTGGTCTTCTCGTCGTGCTCGTAGTCGCTTTCGCCGAGCTTGGGGATCAGCCGGTCGATTTTCTGGTAGAGCTCGGAATTGTCTTCCGTGGGCCCGGAGATGATCAGCGGCGTGCGCGCTTCGTCCACCAGGATCGAGTCGACCTCGTCGACGATGGCGTAATTGGGCTCGCGCTGGACCATCTCGGACAGGGCATATTTCATGTTGTCGCGCAGATAGTCGAAGCCGAACTCGTTATTGGTGCCGTAGGTCACGTCGGCGGCGTAGGCGTCGCGCCGTTCGTCGTTGCTCAGGCCGGCGACGATGCAGCCGACCTCGAGGCCGAGAAAGGTGTAGATCGTGCCCATCCAGGCGGCGTCGCGGGAGGCGAGATAGTCGTTGACCGTGATGACGTGAACGCCCTTGCCGGCGAGCGCATTGAGATAGACGGCAAGGGTGGCGACCAGGGTCTTGCCTTCGCCGGTCTTCATCTCGGAGATCTTGCCGTCGTGCAGCACCATGCCGCCGATCAGCTGCACGTCGTAGTGGCGTTGACCCAGCGTGCGCTTGGCTGCCTCGCGCACTGTGGCAAAGGCTTCATCCTGCAGGTCGTCGAGGCTCTCGCCATTGGCGATGCGCTCGCGGAAGGCGTCCGTGCGTGCGCGCAGGGCGTCGTCGGACAACGCTTCCAATTCCGGTTCGAGGGCGTTGATCGCCTCGACCCTTTCGCGATAGGCCTTGACCAGGCGATCGTTGGGCGTGCCCAGAATGGAACGGGCGAGAGCGGTAAGCATGCGGGACCTCTAGATGCCGGGAATGGCACCCGCATCAGATAAGCCTCGCTTGTTACGCTGTCAACGCGGGCGCTGGGGCGCATGGGGCGTTGGCAAGGGCGATCGCATCGGCGTCGATGCTTCGACCATGGCGGCCAATGCATCGCTG
>CAYPAX010000102.1:0-16389 GCA_964408735.1 uncultured Rhodospirillaceae bacterium
CCTACGGAACCGTCGTTGCCTAACAAAATGTGCGAAAGATTCTGGACACTACCCACGAACTAGGTCCATCAATCCCCGAGATAATCCGATTCGAGCACCATGTCGGGAATTACCGACTGGTATTCCGCAAACGACTTGTGCTCCTGGGAGCGCCAGAGCTTGCCTTCCTGTTCCTTCATATAGGCGTGATATTCGGGCGCGCCGGGCACCTTGATGTTGTCGGCGACGACGACGCTGCCGCTGTGCAGCCAGCCCTTGTCGAGGATTCGCTGGAGGTCCGGCAGATATTCGTCCTTGGCGTGATCGATGAAGACAAGGTCCAGCCCGCCCGCTGTGAGCCCGCAGGCGGATTCCAGGTAGCCGAGGGTTCGGCCGCCGTCACCGAGCGTGCCGAGGACGACCTCTATGCGATCGCCCAGGCCCGCATGGTCGATGATCCTGCGGGCGATGGCGGCGTTGTCTTCGTTGAACTCGACAGAAATGAGGCGCCCGTCCTGCGGCAGTGCGCGCGCCATCCGGATGGCGCTGTATCCGACATAGGCGCCAAGCTCTAGGATCGTCTTGGCCTGTGTGCGCGCCAGCGCGGCATCGAGGATCCCGCCCTTCTTGTCTCCGACATTGATGAGCAGACTATCCTGGTAGGCGAACTCGTCGATGGCCCGTATGACATCGTCAGCATCGCCGCGCCGCGCGTTGCTCAAGACCTTTTCGGCCACCCGGTCCTCGCGGCCGTCGCCCACCTGCCACTCGCTCAGCAAGGTCTTGATGCCGAACATCATGCGCAGGAACGACCAGCGCAGAAACGGCACGGGCTTGCCGAGGATCTCATTGACGGCAACCGCCGCGGACAGCACGGCAACGATCCAGAGAAGCCAGTGGGGCAGCGGCAGCCAGGCCGCGAGCGGCGCGACGCCGGCAAGCGATGCCGCTGCCATCAACGCTATCACCGCCGAGACGAACAGAGGGATCCGACGCATGCAATCCTCCCCAGGCAAGCATTCGTTCCACAGGTTACTCGGACAGTGATAGCCGAAATATCGGTTTTCCACCAGTTTCCGGCCCCGCGCGTGTTTGACCAGGGTCAATGCGCCTCACGCACGATCGGGCTAGGATTTTTGTATGTATGGAAGCGGTCGCTGGCGTCTGCCGGACGATGCGCCGAGCGATCCGCTGTGGAAACCAGAAGGATCAGAGCCATGCTGCCAACGTTATGGAACAAGCCGTGGCGGGTCGGCGACCCGAAGGCCGATCCGTTCGGCGCCTTGCACGGGGAAATCGACCGCATGCTGACCGCTTTCGGGCGGGGCATGGAGAATACCGAAAGTGGCACCGGCATGCTGGCGCCGGCCATCAACGTCAGCGAATCCGACGACGCCCTCGAGGTCAGCGCGGAGCTGCCGGGCATCGAAGAGAAGGACGTCTCGGTCGAGCTCGACGAGGGCGTGCTGACGATCAAGGGCGAAAAGCGCGAAGAGAAGGAAGAGAAGAAGAAGGACTACCACCTGGTCGAGCGGGCCTATGGCTCCTTCCGCCGTTCCATCACGCTGCCCCGCGACATCGACGCGGCGAAGATATCCGCCAAGTTCAGCAACGGCGTCCTCCACGTCACCGTGCCCAAGCCCGCCAGGGCCAAGCGCAAGACCAAGAAGATCGCGGTCAAGTCGGGCTGAGGTCCGCCCTCACTCCGCCGCGGCACCGATGCCGTGGGCCGGGCCGAGGTGGTGGTCGATGGCGGCGCGGTCTAGGGTTTCCTGCTCTTCGAGCGCTGCGACCAGGGCCTCGATGCGCTCGCGGTGGGCCTCGATGACCTCCGCCGCGCGGGCCTCGGCGTTGCCGACAAGGCGAGCGATGGCTTCGTCGACCTCGTGCGCGGTGGTCTCGCTGTATTGCCGCGGCTGGGCGATCTCGCGCCCCAGGAAGGGGTGTTCCTCGCCCTGGCGCAGGTCGACGGGCCCGACTTCCTCGGCCATGCCCCAGCGCGTCACCATGGCGCGGGCGAGCTTGCTGGCCTGGGCAATGTCGTCGTCGGCGCCCGAGCTTGCCGAGCCGATCATCATCAGCTCCGCGACACGGCCGCCGAGGGTCACCGCCAGGCGGTCGTGCAGGTACTCTTCCGGCAGGGTGTGGCGTTCGACCTCGGGCAGCATGTGGGTGCCACCGAGGGCGCGTCCGCGGGGAATGATCGTCACCTTGTAGAGCGGATCGGCCTTGGCCAGGAAATGGGCGACTGCCGTGTGGCCGGCCTCGTGCACAGCCAGGCGGTGGCGCTCCTCGGGCTGGATGGCCAGGGTGCGCACCGAGCCCATCAGCAAACGATCCCGCATGGCATCGAAATGCGCCATGGTGACGTGGTCCGCGCCGTCGCGCGCGGCCGCCATGGCCGCCTCGTTGACCAGGTTCTTCAAGTCGGCGCCGGAGAAGCCCGGCGTGCCCGCGGCGACGGTGGCGAGCTCGACATCCTCGGCAACAGGCACCTTGCGGGTGTGCACGGCGAGAATGGCTTCGCGGGCCGGGCGGTCGGGAAGCTCGAGGGTGACGTGGCGGTCGAAGCGCCCTGGCCTGAGCAGGGCCGGGTCGAGCACGTCGGGGCGGTTGGTGGCGGCGAGCACGATGACCGCCTCGTGGCCGGCAAAGCCGTCCATCTCGCTCAAGATCTGGTTCAGGGTCTGCTCGCGCTCGTCATGGCCGCCGCCGAAGCCGGCGCCGCGAACGCGGCCCACGGCGTCGAGTTCGTCGATGAAGAGGATGGCGGGCGCGCGCTTCTTGGCCTCGTCGAACATGCGGCGCACGCGGCTGGCGCCGACGCCGACGAACATCTCGATGAACTCGGACGCCGAGATGTGGAAGAACGGCACGCCGGATTCCCCGGCCAGCGCGCGCGCCAGCAGGGTCTTGCCGGTGCCCGGCGGGCCGACAAGCAGGACGCCGCGCGGCGGCTCGGCGCCGAGCTTGCGGTATTGCTGCGGATTGCGCAGGAAGGTGACGATCTCCGCCACCTCGCGCTTGGCGTTGTCCTGGCCGGCGACATCGTCGAAGCCGACCTTCGGCGCATCGCCCTTCTTTTCCGCCTTGGCCGAGCCGGCGAGGAAGTCGCCGACATCGCGGCCGCCGAGGCGCCCGGCGATGTTGCTCGTGGTGCGGCCCCAGAACCACCAATAGACGGCGATGATAACGATCCAGGGCAGCAGGCCAAGCAGCCAGCTGCCGGCGCCTTCCTCGGCGGGCCGGCTCGACACCTCGATGCCATGCTCTTCGAGCAGGGGCAGCAGCGCCTCGTCGCCGATGGCCGGAACGAAGGCGCGCAGGCGCTCGAATTCGGGCCCGCCATCGCCGAGCACCAGGGGCTCGGCCAGCACCACCTCGATCTGCTCGCCCGAGAGCACCGCCTCGACCGCCTTGCCCTCGGCCACCAGCGCCTTGAGGCGGCTATAGGAGACCTCCCCCGCCGCCCCTTCGAGCGGCAGGCCGGGTATGACCGCCAGCCAGATCAGCAGCAGCCCGGCAGCGAGCGCCAGAGGCAGCCATTTCGGCATCGGTTTCAGAGCGCGCCTCCTTTGCTGGCACTATAGCACTGTTGGAGAGCGGCAGTGTGTCGATGGCACTCAGCGCCTGATATAAGATATCAGCCACAAAGGACAACAAGCCAGTGCCACCTGACTCCGCCGACAAGGACCAGCCGCTGCGCGAAGATATCCGCCTCCTGGGGCGGCTGTTGGGGGATTGCGTGTGCGAGCAGGAAGGCGAGGCGACCTTCGATATCATCGAGACCATTCGCCGGACCTCCATCCGCTTCTATCGGGACGATGACGACGAGGCGAAGCGGGAGCTGGAAGCCACCTTGCGCGAGCTCAGCCCCGAACAGGCGGTGCAGGTGGTGCGCGCCTTCAGCTATTTCTCCCACCTCGCCAATATCGCCGAGGACGAGCACCACATCCGCCGCGTCCGGGCCCACGATATCGCCGGCGATGCGCCGCGCGCGGGCACCATCGCCAACAGCCTCGAGCGCGCCAAGGCTGCGGGGATCTCCAACGCGGCGATCCAGGCGTTCTTCGATGGCGCCCTGGTGCAGCCGGTGCTGACCGCCCATCCGACGGAAATTCGCCGCAAGAGCACCATGCGCCACGAGACGGAGATCGCGACCCAGCTCGACAAGCACGAACGCGGCGGTTGGACGGCCGAGGAGCTGGCGGCGATCGAGGGCCAATTGCGTCGATCCGTGCTCGCGGTCTGGCAAACCAACCTGTTGCGCCAGGCGAAGATGATCGTGCGTGACGAAGTGGACAACGGGCTGTCCTATTACGACCACACCTTCCTGCGCGAGCTGCCGAAATTCTATGCCGCCCTGGAGGACCGCCTCGGCCTGTTCGATCCCGCCAGGGCCGGCCAGGCGATGCCTTCGTTTCTGCGCATAGGCAGCTGGATCGGCGGCGACCGGGACGGCAATCCCTTCGTGACCGCCGACGTACTGCAGCAAACATTGGCGATGCAGTCAACACGGGCCTTCGCGTTCTATCTGAGCGAGCTGCACGAGCTCGGCGGCGACCTGTCATTGTCGTCGCGCGTGGTCTCGGTTTCCGAGGGCTTGCAGGCGCTGGCCGACGCCTCGCCGGACAGCTCGCCGCACCGCAGGCTCGAGCCCTATCGCCGCGCCATCAGCGGTCTCTACGCGCGCCTGGCGGCGACAGCGACAAAGCTTGGCGCAGCGGCGCCCTCGCGGCACCCGATCGCCAAGGCCGAGCCCTACGCCACGCCGGCCGAGCTGCTTGCCGACCTCGATGTCATTCGCGACTCCCTGGCGGCAAACAACTCGGCCCCATTGGTGGACGGGCGGCTGCGCCACCTCTGCCGCGCTGTCGATTGCTTCGGCTTCCACCTCGCCAGTCTCGATCTGCGCCAGAACTCGGCCGTGCACGAGCGCACGGTCGCGGAAATGGTCGAGGCCGTGGCGCCGGCAAGCGGCTATGATGGTTTGAGCGAAACCGAGCGCCGCGATTTGCTGGTAAGCGAGCTGACCACCCCGCGCGCCCTGCTGCGCCCGCACTGGGCCTACAGCGAGGAGACCGAGCGCGAGCTGGCCATCTTCCGCGCCGCCGCCCGGGCCCACCAAGTCTTCGGGCCGCGCGCCATCCCCAGCGCGATCATATCGAACACCGCGGACGCATCGGACCTGCTGGAGCTGGCGGTGCTGCTCAAGCAGGTCGGCCTGATCGGGCCCGACTGCGTGAGCGCAATCAACATCGTGCCGCTGTTCGAGACCATCGAGGATTTGCGCAACTGCACCGGCATCATGGACGAGCTGCTGGCCATCCCGGCATACCGCGCGCTGGTGGCCAGCCTCGGCGATGTCCAGGAGGTCATGCTCGGCTATTCCGACAGCAACAAGGATGGCGGCTACGTCACCTCCGGCTGGGAGCTCTACAAGGCCGAGATCGGGTTGATCGAGATCTTCAAGGGCCACGGCGTAAGCTTACGCCTCTTTCACGGTCGCGGCGGCACGGTCGGGCGCGGCGGCGGGCCGAGCTACGAAGCCATTCTGGCGCAGCCGCAAGGCGCCGTTCAGGGCCAGATCCGCGTCACCGAACAGGGCGAGATCATTTCCTCCAAATATTCCAATCCCGACCTTGGGCGGCGCAATCTCGAAGCCATGACCGCGGCGACCCTGGAAGCGACCCTGCTTCAGTCAGGGCCGAAGTCGCCCAATGCCCGCTATCGCGGAACCATGGAAGAACTCTCCGATCTCGCTTACGCCGCCTATCGGGATCTGGTCTATGAGACGCCGGGCTTCGAGGACTATTTTCTTGCCTCGACCGTCATCAGCGAAATCTCCGGCCTCAATATCGGCTCCCGGCCCGCATCGCGGAAGCAGGCCGGCAGGATAGGCGATTTGCGCGCCATCCCCTGGGTCTTCAGCTGGGCCCAGTGCCGCCTGATGCTGCCCGGCTGGTACGGCTTCGGCTCGGCTGTCGAGGCCTGGCTGGAAGCCAATCCGGGCGACGGCCTGGCGCAGCTGCAAAACATGTATGCCGACTGGCCGTTCTTTCGCGCCCAGCTTTCGAACATGGATATGGTGCTGGCAAAAAGCTCCATCGCCATCGCCTCGCGCTATGCCGGGCTGGTCGAGGACGCGGCCCTGCGACGCAAGATCTTCGGGCGCATCCGCAGCGAATGGACGGCCTCGATCGAGGCGCTCAAGCGCATTACCGGCAGCGAGAGGCTGCTGCAAGCGAATCCCTTGCTCGAGCGCTCGATTCAGAACCGATTTCCCTATCTCGACCCGCTCAATCACATCCAGGTGGAATTGCTCAGATTGCACCGGCAAGATGCGGATGACTCCAAAGTCCTGCGCGGCATCCAATTGACCATAAACGGCATATCCGCAGGCTTGCGCAACAGCGGCTAGAATATGCTCTAGTATCGGTCCCGGAGCGAGCGTTGGGAGAGAAGTTTTGAGACGTACGTATCCATTGGCCGCCTTCTTTGTCGTCGCGGCCTTGGCAGTGGCGCCGGCGCTCGCGCAAGATGCGCCGCCGGTAGTCGTGGTCACGGCGACGGAGGCGGACAGCACGCCCCCGCTGCGCCTCAGCGGCACGGTTACGTCCGAGCGCTTTGCCGCCCTGTCACCGCGCGTAGATGGCCTGGTGATCGCCGCCGACGCCGACGAGGGCGATGTGGCCAGCCAAGGCGATGTGCTGGTGATGCTCGACACCACGCTCGCCGAAATCGAGATTGCCGGCGCACGGGCCCGCTTGGCCGAGGCCCGCGCCCGCCTAGACGACGCCAGGCGATTGCAGGCGGAAGCCGAGCGATTGGGCCAAAACATACCGAGATCGACGCTGCAGACGCGCCAGGCCCAGGTGCAGATCGACGCCGCGATCGTCTCCCGCCTCGAGGCAGAGCTCGTATTCCAGGCGGAATTGATCGAACGTCACGCGGTGCTGGCGCCCTTCGACGGTGTCGTCGTCGATAAGCTGACCGAGGTCGGTGAGTGGGCCGAAACCGGCCGTCCCGTGCTCGAGTTCGTCGCCACCGACCGTCTGCGCCTCGATATCCAGGTGCCGCAGGCCTATTATCCCATGATCAGCCGTGCCGGCTCGGCAATCGTGGGCATCGATGCCTTCCCCGACGACCTGTTCACGGGCCAGGTGACGGCGATCGTCCCGGTCAGCGATCCCGATGCCCGCACTTTCCTGGTGCGGCTGTTGCTCGACGATCCGTCGAACGAAATCATCGTCGGCATGTCCGCCGAGGCCCATTTCAGCGTATCCGACGGCGGCTCGGTGGTGGCAATTCCACGCGATGCCGTGGTCCGCTATCCCGATGGCAGCACCAGTGTCTGGGTAGTCGAGGAGGCCGCTGACGGGCCCCGCGCTCACGAGCGCCAGGTGATGCTCGGCGACACCCTCGGCGGGATGGTAAAGGTGATGGACGGCCTCGATGGCGCGGCGCGGGTCGTGGTGCGCGGCAACGAGAGCCTCAACGACGGTGCGGCGGTGCGCCTGGTCGAGCGTCTGTCCGATCGCCGCGACGGGGCGGGGACGACGAACTGAGATGTTCGAAGCTCCCATAAGATACGGCACCCAACTCGCCGTTGTCGTGCTAATCCTCTGCGTGATCGGCATCATGTGCGCGCTGCGCCTGCCGGTGCAGATGATTCCGGATCTCGAGGTGCGAACGATCACCGTCAACACCTCCTGGCCCGGCGCCACGCCACAAGACGTGGAAAAGGAAATCCTCATCCCGCAGGAGGATTATCTGCGCACGCTCTCCGGGCTGCAGCGCATCGTCTCCACCGCCAATATGGGCAGCGCCAGGGTGCAGCTGGAATTCCCCTTCGGCATCGATATCAACGAGGCGCTGATCAAGGTCAACAACGCGCTGACCCAGGTTCCGTCATATCCCGAAAACGTCAACGAGCCACGCATCTACGCGTCCTCGTTTTCATCGAACGCGTTCATGTTCTTTCGCGTGCAGCCGATACCGGGCTATCCGGTCGAGCTCGACATGGTGCGCATGCGTGACTTCATCGAGGACAATGTGCAGCCCCGCATGGAGCGTGTGCCCGGCGTCTCCAGCGTGTCGGTGGTTGGCGGCGCCGAGCGCCAGGTGCAGGTCCGCGTCGATCCCAACAAGTTGGCCGCCGCCGGGATCACGCTCGCCGAGGTGCGGCGACTGATCCGCGCGCGGAATCGCGACGTGTCCGCCGGCGACCTCGATACGGGCAAACGGCGCTATCTGCTGCGCACTGTGGGTCGTTTCGACACGGTTGGCGAATTGGAGACCGTGATCCTCGTCCGGCGCGGCGACTCGATCATCCGTCTCGGCGACGTCGCGACGGTATCGCTGGAAACCTTCGAGCTGCGCCAGGAAGCCTTCGTCGACGGCCTGCCGACCATCAATCTGTTCGTGCGCAAGGAGGTCGGCTCCAACGTCATCGCCATCAAGGCGGCGATGATGCCGCTGGTCGATGAGCTCAATGCCGAGGTGCTGGCGCCGGCACGCGTGATGATGACGCCGATCAGCGACGACGTGCGCTACGTCAGGGCTTCCGTCGTCAACGTCTGGCGCAATCTGGCGATCGGCTCGCTTCTGGCGACGATCATCCTGTGGCTGTTCCTGCGCTCGCTGCCGGCGACCCTGATCGGCATCGTCGGCATTCCGGTGTGCACCATCGCCGCCTTCATCGGCCTGTATCTGGCCGGGCGAACGGTGAACGTGATCTCGCTCGCCGGCGTCGCCTTCGCCATCGGCATGACACTCGACAACTCGATCGTCGTTCTGGAGACCATCGAGCGGTTCCGTCGCCAGGGCATGGAAAAGCGGGCCGCGGCACTCGCCGGGGTGCGTCAGGTGTGGCCGGCGGTGCTGGCTTCGACCCTGACCACGGTGCTGGTGTTCGCGCCGATCCTGTTCATCGAGGAGGAAGCCGGGCAGCTCTTCTCCGATATCGCGATCGCCATCTCGGGCGCGATCGTCGCCTCGATGCTGATCGCGGTCACCGTGGTGCCCTCGGCCGCCGCCCGCTTCAACCTCTCGCGCAAGCAGACGTGGCGCGATCCTCTCGACTGGCTCGGCATCGGTTTCCGCGCGCTCGTGGTCGGCTTCGTCGGCTGGTTGGTTCGCGGGCCGGTGCGCGCGGGCGCCACCGCCCTGGCCATCCTGGTTGGCGCAGCCTGGGTGATCGTCGCACTGACGCCGCCGGCCGAATATCTTCCCGAGGGCGAGGAGGCCAAGACCTTTTCGGTGATGATTGCGCCGGCCGGCTACAACCTGGCCGAAATGTCCGATGTCGCCAAGGAGCTGCACCGCGACTTCGTACCCTATATCGGTGCCGATCCGGCGCTTTACGCGGCCGGGAAGTCGGATGTTCCGGCAATGGCCTGGATCGTCACCTTCGTCAATCCCAAGCGCGTGTTCATGATCGCCGAGACCGTCGATCCCTCGCAGATCGACGACTTGATGGAAGCCGTCAACGGCCGCTTTCGCGAGTTTCCCGGCATGCGCGGATTTTCCTCGCGGGGCTCGATCATCTCGAGCAATGACGGCGGCTCGCGCAGTGTCAATCTCGACATCGCCGGCGCCGACCTGGAGGATATCTACCGGGTGGCGAACGCCGTCTACCGGCGTGCCGGCGAGGTTCTCGACGAGCCGGAGATCGATTCCAATCCCCGCTCCCTGGTGCTGGCCCAGCCGCTGATCGAGCTGCGCCCCAAATGGACCCGCGCGGCCGAGCTCGGATTCAGCGTCGACGAGCTCGGCTTTGCCGTTGCCGCGCTGACCGATGGCGCCTATGTCGGCGAATTTCTGCTCGACGGCGACAGGGTCGACATCTTTCTCTACGGCACAGAGGAGGCCGCCGGCACGCTCTCCAGCCTGCCGGGGCTGCCGCTCTATTCGCCGCAGGAGGGAATCGTTCCGGTCGAGGCGGTTGTCGAGCTGGTCGAGCGCGTCGATACCGATACCCTGCGCCGTCTCGACGGCCGGCGCACGGTGAGCGTCAACATCATTCCGCCACGTACCGTCGCCCTGGAATCTGCTGTCGGCATCGTCAAGGAGGATCTGGTGGCGCACCTTCGCCGCAGCGGTCAGGTGCCGGCCGGTGTCAGCATCGATATATCGGGCGCCAGCGACCAGCTGGAAACCACGCGCGAGGCGCTGTTCGACAATTTCCTCATCGCCCTGATCCTGTCATATTTGTTGCTGGTGGCAATCTTCAGTCATTGGGGGTTTCCGTTCGTCATCATGACCTCGGTGCCGCTCGGTGTCGCCGGCGGCATCGTCGGGCTGTGGCTGCTCAACGACTACGGTGCGCTGCTCGCCAACCTCGGCATTGCCGCCACGCACCAGCCCTTCGACATGATCACCATGCTCGGATTCGTCATCCTGCTGGGCACGGTAGTCAACAACCCGATCCTGATGGTCCACCAGGCGGTACGCAATATTCGCGAGGAGGGAATGGTGGCGGAAATGGCGGTCAGAAGCGCACTCGCCGTGCGCCTGCGCCCGATGATGATCTCGACGGTGACCACGGTGTTCGGCATTCTGCCGGCCGTGGTGATCCCCGGAGCAGGCACCGAGCTTTACCGCGGCGTCGGCGCCATCGTGCTTTTCGGACTGCTGTTCGCGACCTGCGTCAGCATCGTCTTCCTGCCGCCGCTGCTTACCGTCGTGCTGCGCATCGCCGGTGCCTTTCGAGGCGGCGCCGGCCGCGAGCCCGCCTGACGCGGCCATCGGGACGTCGACAGCGGCTACTGCAATATTGAGAACCCGTGTTAGCTTTCCGCGGGGAGAGGGTTATGTCAGACACCCGGCAGTGGCTGGAAGCGTTGGGCCTGGGCCAATATGCCGACGCGTTCGACGAGAACGCGCTGGACTGGGAGCTGCTGCCCGATCTGACCGACGAACTGCTCGAAAAGGTGGGCGTGAGCGCGGTCGGACACCGCATGAAGGTCCTCAAGGCCGCCGCCGCCCTGGCCGCTGCGCCGGCGCCTGTCGCCGGCCCCGCGCCGACGCCTTCGCCGGAAGCCGAGCGGCGCCAGTTGACGGTCATGTTCTGCGACCTGGTGGGCTCGACGGCGCTCTCCGAGCGGCTCGACCCGGAAGACCTGCGGGCGCTGATGACGGCGTATCGCGACGCGGCCGGCGCGGTAGTGGCGCGCTACGACGGTACCGTCGCGCAATATCTCGGCGACGGGCTGATGATCTATTTCGGCTGGCCGAACGCCCACGAAGACGATGCCGTCCGAGCCGTGCGCGCCGGCCTCGACATCGTCGCGACGGTCAAGGGGCTCGCCGCACCTGACCCGCTCGCCGTTCGCATCGGCATCGCCACCGGCCCGGTCGTCGTCGGCCACAGCGCAGACGAGCAATCCGATGCCAGCCTGGCCGTCGGCGAGACGCCCAATATTGCCGCTCGCTTGCAATCGCTGGCGGAGCCGGATGCGGTGATCCTGGCCGACAACACGCGCCGGCTGATAGCCGGGACGTTCGAGCTGGACGACCTCGGCAGCCATGACGTGAAGGGCATCTCGGCGCCGGTCTCGGTCTACCGCGTGGTGGGCGAAAGCGCGCTGGAGAGCCGTTTCGAGGCGGCACATCAGATTGCCCTGACGCCGCTGGTGGGGCGCGATGAGGAAATCGGCTTGTTGCTCAAACGCTGGGAGCAGGCATGCGACGGCGATGGCCAGATCGTCGTGGTATCGGGCGAGCCCGGCATCGGCAAGTCACGCATCACCCAGACCCTGCGCGAACGCATCGGCGGCGAAGCGCATGTCCGCCTGCGCTACCAATGCTCGCCCTACCATATCAATTCGGCCTTCCACCCCATCATCGACCAGCTGGCGCGCGCGGCGCGATTCGCGCGCGAGGACGGCGCCGAGGCCAGGCTCGACAAGCTCGAATCCTTGTTGCGGCAAACGCCGGGTGAGGCGCCGGCGCCGCTGGCCCTGTTCGCGACCATGTTGTCGCTGCCGGCCGATCGCTTTCCGCCGCTGCCACCGAGCGCGCAACAGCAAAAGCAGGATTTCATTGCGGCACTGGCCGATCAGACAGTGGCATTGTCGACGTCCAGCCCGGTGCTGATGATCTTCGAAGATGCCCACTGGATCGATCCAAGCACGCTCGAGGCTCTGGATCGGGTCATTGACCGCATCCAGGATGCCGCCGTGCTGCTGGTGATCACCTGTCGGCCGGAATTCGCCGTGCCCTGGACCGCCCGCGGACATGTCACCCTGCATTCGCTGAACCGCCTGGGCCGCCGGCAGGGCGCGGACATGGTGGCCAGGGTGAGCGGCGGCAAGGCCATGCCGGACGAGGTGCTGGATCAGATCATCGCCAAGACGGATGGCGTGCCGTTGTTTGTCGAGGAGTTGACCAAGACCGTGCTGGAAGCGGGTTTTCTCAGGGCCGAGAAAGATCGCTATGTCATGGATGGCCCGCTGCCGCCGCTGGCCGTGCCGGCAACCCTGCAGGACAGCTTGATGGCGCGCCTCGACCGCCTTGGCGGCGTCAAGGAGATCGCACAGATCGGCGCCTGCATCGGTCGCGAGTTCGGATATGACCTGCTCTCTGAGATCGCGCCGCGGAACGGTCTCGATACCGCCCTTGACGAGCTGCTCGCCAGCGAACTGATTTTCCGTCATGGCCACGGCGAGGAGGCGACATTTTCCTTCAAGCACGCGCTGGTCCAGGATGCCGCCTATGAGAGCCTGCTGAAGTCCCGGCGACAAGAGATACATGCCAATATCGCGTCTGCTTTGCGGTCGCGGCAGGCGAGCCCGGAGCTGATCGCGTATCACTATACCGAGGCACAGCGGTTCGATGATGCGATTCCGTATTGGTTGTTAGCCGGCCAATCGGCATCCGAAACTTCGGCGCTGGCGGAGGCCGCAGGACATCTGCGACGCGGCATCGAGATCATCGAGAGCCTGCCTGCGACGCCGCAACGGGAGCAAAAGGAATTCCGCTTCCGGACGCTGTCCGGCTCGATCTACATCGCGTTGCACGGCTTCGCGGCACCGGAGACCGTTGCGGCCTATAATCGTGCCTATGAGCTGCGCGATACGGTTGACGACCCGGAAGACCTGGTCCCCATGTTTTATGGCTTGTGGGTGATCCGCAATGTCCTCAGCGAGCACGGCGAGGCACTGACCTTTGCCGACTCAATCCTCGAGACCGCGGACACCGCCGACAATGTCTTGACGCGAATGCTCGGCTACCGGATGCGCGGCACAAGCCGGCTCTATCTTGGCCGCATGGCCGACGCTCGCCGCGACCTGGAGGCTTCCCTGGAGCTGTACCGCCCAGGCGAACATGACGCCTTGGCATATCGCTATGCCCAGGATCCGGTTATTGCCGGGCAAAGCATATTGGCGTGGAACCTGGCGCTTGCCGGCTATGCCGACCAAGCCTTGCAACTTGCCGAACAGATCGTCGATCGGGCCGAGACCTTGGCCCACGCGCCATCGTCCGGGTGGGCCTATAATTTTGCCGGCCTGAGGATCGGAATGTTGCGCCGGGATTGGAACAGAATAGAGACATTCATCGATCGGCTTCGGGCGTTATCCCGGCAACATGGCCTGGCGCATTGGTTGGAGTTGGCCAATATCGCGGATGGCTGGCGGCGGGCATGCGCAGGCGAGGAGCAAGGTCTGCAACAAATCAAGATCGATTTGAACGACAGACTGAAGAACAAACCCGAAAGACTCTATCTTCCGGAGACCTATGCCCAGTTGGCGGAGGCCCATCTCGAATGCGGCTCGGCGCAAGCGGCGCACGACGCCATCACCGCCGCACTGGAAATCGTTGCCCGAACCGACGAGCGGTTTTACGAGGCTGAGCTTTACCATATTCGTGGCAAGGCGTTGCTGGCAATCGAACCAAACGCCGATGCAGCGGCGGCTGAGGCATTCGAACACGCGATCGATATCGCACAATCGCAACAAGCCAAACTGTGGGAGCTGCGCGCCAGCACTTCGCTCGCTCGCCACCGGCAGTCTCAGGGCAGAGCCACCGAGGCCCGCGACCTCCTCGCTCCGGTCTACGACTGGTTCACAGAAGGCTTCGACACGCCCGATCTGCTAGCCGCCAAGGCCTTATTGCAAGAGCTGAATTAGGGCGCATTTGCAGGGTCCAAGAAGACGATGCCGTCCAAGCCGTGCGCGCCGGCCTCGACATCGTCGCGACAGTCCGGCCTGGAGCGCCGCGACTGAGAAGTGCCTTGCCGGGCTTCGGCTGGTGCGGTTTACTTTTGTTGCGAGACCGGAAAAAAGGTGGAGACCGTGACCAGCGATCGGCGCCAGGCTATGGCCGGCAACGATGGTGCGCGATTCCTCGATATCCTGGAGAGCTGGGGTCAGGCAATCGCGATCCGCCAGGACGGTAAGCTCGTCTTCGCCAATCAGGCCTTTGCCACGCTGTATGGCTATGACTCCCCGCAGGAGATTGCGCCGCCTCACTCGGATGGCGAGGGCGAGTGCGAGGCCTCTCTCGACTCTTTCGAGGTGGAGGCGGTCCGCAAGGATGGTGCCGCGTGGTGGGCGGAATTCCGCGGCCAGGAGATCGACTGGAACGGCGCACCCGCCGTCATGTTCGCTGTCAACGATATCAGCGAGCGCAAGCGCGCCGAGGCGTCAACGAGCGAGAGTGAGGATCTGGCAAGGCGCGAGGCACGACTGCGGGCCATATTGGACAACGCCATCGACGGTATCGCCACCATCGACGAGCACGGCACCGTCGAATCGTTCAACCCTGCCGCCGAGCGCATTTTCGGCTATACGACCGAAGAGGTCGTAGGCCGCAATATCAACCTGCTCATGCCCGAGCCCGACCGCGACCGACACGATGGCTATGTGAACAATTATCTGACGACGGGTGAGGCCAAGATCATCGGCAGGGGCCGCGAAGTCGCCGGCCGTCACAAGGATGGCCACGAGGTTCCGATCGAGCTGGCAGTTGCCGATTCCTCGATCGACGGCGAGCGCCGCTTTACCGGCATCATGCGTGATGTCAGCGAGCGCAAACGGGCCGAGGAGGATTTGGCCCAGGCCGAACGAAATTTCCGTACGATTCTCGATTCCAGCCCTATCGGCATTTCGGTTGTCGATCCCGAGTCCAAGCAGCGCCGTTACGTCAATCCGCGCTTCCTTGAGCTTATGGGGGCGGCAAGTGCCGAAGAGCTTGCCTCGCGACCCGCGGTCGATAGCTATGTCGATATCGAGGAATTTGCTCGCCTCGATGCCCGCCTTGATGCCGGCGAATTGTTCGTCGATGTGGATGTGGCGCGCCGACGGCTCGACGGCAGCGAATGGTGGTGCCTGCTGAACAGCACGACGTCCACCTATGCAGGACAAGACTCCCACATCGTCTGGATCTATGACAATACGGAGCGCAAGCTCGCTGCCGAAGAGATCAGCCGCCAATCCGAGCTTGTGAGGCAAGTTCTCGGTACCGTCCATCAGGGCGTGGTTAAGTTGGACGGGAACCGCAATATCGAGACCTGGAACCGGCAATATGAAGATATATTCGGCATTCCCGATGGGTTCCTGGAAGCTGGCCAGCCGATCGAGGTGCTCACCCGTTACTTGGCAGAGAAAGGCGAATTCGGCGAAGGCGACATTGAAACGCTAGTCGAGCAACGTCTGAAGATACTCGGCAGCGACACGGCGGCCCGCCGGGAGGCCCCGTTGAGCGGGGGCCGCATCCTGGACGTTGCCGCGGAGCCTACCAGTGACGGTGGCCTGGTCATCACCTATACCGACATCACGGGGCACAAGCGCGCCGCCGAAAAGATCGATCAGCAAGCGCAATTGCTGAGCCAAGTGCTCGATACCGTTGCCCAGGGGGTGGTCAAATTCGACAGCGATCGCAAGCTTGCGGTCTGGAACCGGCAATACCAGGACATGCTCGGCCTTCCCGACGGACTCATGCGGATTGGGCGGTCGAACCTTGATCTGGCACTGTACCTGGCCAAACACGGCAGCTATGGCGGCGGCGATGTCGAGAGCCTTGTCGAAGAACGGCTGCAATCGCTGTGGAGCGGCACGGCAAGCCGCACCGAGGTCAGTTTCGGCGATAACCGAACCTTCGATATCGCCGCCGAGCCGACCAACGACGGTGGCCTGGTCATCACCTACACCGACATCACCGATATCAAGGAAGCTCAAGCCGAGCTTGAAGAAAACCGGCAAGTTCTGCGAGATGTCCTCGACAATATCGGCCAGGCGGTCGTCAGGTACGACAACCGGCGAAACTTGCTGATCTGGAACCGAAACTTTCAGGATATGCAGCAGTTTCCGGACGAGCTGATGAAGGTGGGACAATCTGTCCTGGCGCTCGCCGTGAGGTGGTCCCACATTGTTGGACAGGTTGGCGGCCTAGTTAAGGTGTATTCCG
>CAYPAX010000103.1:0-16215 GCA_964408735.1 uncultured Rhodospirillaceae bacterium
TTCATCGTCTGGGAGTGAGAATCAGCAAAGCCACTTAATCAACGGGCTGCTAAGACGGCGAATGCAGCAAGCCCGCGCATCAGAACTTCAGCCCCGCAGCCATGGAGACGCTGTACTCGTATTGGCTGTTGGCACCGAACAGGGAGTCGCGCTGATCGAAATCGGTGACCATGCCACTGAGGGTCAGATAGGGTTGGTAGTCGGCCACGACATCAGGCAGAAACTTGCTGAAATCCAATACGGCATCGCTGCGCCAATAGTTTTCCAGCGTGGTGCTGCGGTCGATGTTGTAGATCGTGTCGTTGAGCGAGAGATCCATGCTTACGCTCAAATCGGGCAGATCGCTCGGCCGCAGGCCCAGCGTGCCGCCGACCTCGTAGCGATGGGTGCGGGCGCCGCGCTGCGGATCCTTGGCCAGCGTCCGCCCGTAGGCCGCGCGCAGCGATGCGGACCAGATATCGCCGTATAGCGCCTGGCTGATCTCGAAGTGGTCGCGATTGACGTCTTCCTCTGTGTGGCCGATCTGGCGGGTATCCACGCGCTCGCGGTTATAGCGCAACTGAGTCTGGCCGAAATCCCAGCCCCAACTGGCGCCAATCCCGTATCCGAGCGTGCGGATATCGGGCGCCTCGCCCGCGCTCATGCCTGTCGTGGCAACCACCGTATCCGTATTAAGGGATTCGAGCAGGGTCTGATTGCCGAAGATGCCGATGCTGCTGGGAATGGCGCGGCGTGCGCCGCCCTCCTCGCCGCCGCGATAGCGATCGAGCGCCATATCCAGGCTGGCCTGAGCGATTTGCTGGCGCGTGCCGAGGATGCGCGAAATGTCGTCCACATTGCTGTCGATTTGGACCAGGGAGCCGCTCGCGCTGAGCATATCGTAGACCGCGCCGCCGCCGAACTGCCAGGTCTCGCGATCGGCCTCGGCGAAGGCCTGGACGGAGCGAAACAGCGGATCGATGCGGCTATAGCCGGCAAAGAGATTGGCTGAGCCAAGCTCGCCGCGCCAGACATTCGCATCGATACGATGACTGTGGGCGACATCGCTCGTCGCACCGATGTCGGTGCCGCCGGCAAGCAGGTTCACTGAATTGAGCTCCGCCGGATTGGCATAGCGTGAATGGGCGACCTCGCTGACCACTGTTATCCGGTTATGCCACATGCCGAGCTGCAAGGCGCCACCATAGACGGTGTTGCGCTCGCCATCGACGACCTCGGCGACGTTGAAATTGGCTAGCGCCGGGCGCTCGGCATCGAGCAGGCTGCCGCTCAGGGTGACCGTCAGCATGTCACTCAGATAGGGAGTGACCGACAAGTCGGCGGCAGTGCGGCGATTGTCCTCATCCCAGCCGACGATGCCGCGTTGTGTGCCGACGATATCGTTGCCATAGGCGTTACCCACCGAGACCCTCACCCGGCCGTTCAGGTAATCGGCCGCCAGGGACATGCCGCGCGAAGCAAAACCGCCATTGACCAGCCCGGTAAAGCCGGGGACCGTCACATCACCGACGCTGAAACTGCCATTGATGTCGCCCACCTGCGTATGCACGGTACCCAGCATGCGCGAGACGTCGATCTTGTTGGCGCCCGGGCGCAAGGTCCGCAGGTCGTCGTCGGTGCCGACCAGCTCGCCCTCCAGGCTGGCGCGCCAGGCGCCGGCGCTGGCGCTCCAGGTGGCATTGCCACGGAAATCATTGGCCACATCGCTGGGGCGGAAGTTTTCCGCCGGCGGCTTCTGACGGCTGCTGGCCCGCCACACCGCATCATCCTGGAACGACCAGGTGAAGTCCGAGCGGTCGAACATGCCGTCACCCTGCGCCAGGGCAATCTGGTAGGTACCGACATAGACCGTCACGCCGGCCTCGCGATCGACGACGGTCACCACGAAAGGCTCGACCGCGTCGGGAAACGGCAGGGTGAGCGTCAGCCCGTCGTCTTCAAAGGCGACGAAGGCATTGACCTGGAAGGCGTCGACATAGACGTCGAGCCCCTCGCCGCCGGGAATGGACAGGGCGATGGTATCGCCGCCGACCAGCTCCACCTGGTCCTGCGCCAAGGCGGCGGCAGCCAGCAGCAGCACGCCGAGGAATGCCGCACCGGCGATACGTCCCCGGGCCCGGATCGCGATCATGTCAATTTCTCTAGCGCGTCACACGTTCCGGCGCCACCCGCTCGATCGCCTCTCGCTCGATCGTGCCGCGCTCTATGGTCTGGCGCTCGACGGGGTCCGCCCGCTCGATCGGCGTCACCACCTCGCGTTCCGGCGCCACCCGCTCCGGTGCCACGGCGACCGCCGGCTGGCGCTCGCGCACCGCGGGGGCGACATCGTCCGTCTGCCTGCGCACCGGCTCAACCGCGGATACCGCCGGGTCGCGCACCACGCTCGGCACCGCCACGCGTCCGCCACCGCCCTGCTCCATCAGCGCGATCATCTCGGGCGTCGGCGTCGCCGTATAGCGCCAGCCCGCGTCGAGCGCGCTTTGCTTGCTGCAGCCGGCGTTGTAGCAGGCTCTCACGGAATACCAATAGACTTGGCCAAGGGCGGCCGTGGCATCGAGATACTCGCTGCCCGATGTCTTGCCGATCTGGTCGCCGGCCTGCGGCATTGGCGGCGGGGTGCTGTTGGTCGAGCGCAGCACGATATAGGAATGCGCATCCGCCCGCCCCTGCCAGGTAACCTTCACCTGCTGTCCGATCGAGCCGTCACTGGCCTCGACGCCGTTGGGCGGAGGATCGGGCACGAATGCCGGCATGTCGCCGGGCCCGGTCACGGAGGTCACCATCAGGTTGTTGACGCTGAAGGGCTTCCAATCCGTCATCTCGGTCAGGTTTATGACGTTATCCTTGTAGTAGCTCTGCCCGCGTATCCGGTACTCCGTAATGCCGGGGACATTGCTCATCGGCGCTTCGCCGTGGCTTGATAGCGACCACAGATTCACCTTCATGTCGGCGCCGCCGTAAAAGGGCTTGTGAATGGAAATCATGTGTTTCCACTGTCCGCCCTCCTTGCGCTGAACCTGGATATCGATGTGATAGCCGTCGGGCTGGTTGACCGAGCCGTAAGCCGCCAGCATCTGGTCCCATGCCTGCACCCGAACCATCTCGATGGTTACCGGGCCGTTGACGTAGGCCTGATGATTTGAGGGATACATGAAAACTATCCCTATCTCGGGCTCCGCTGCCCCGGCCGGCGGCGGCGCCAGCACCGCGACAAACGCGATCGCAGCACCAAAAGTGAGCGTCCTGACAAGATTCCGCATGACCATTTCTCCCCACTTTGGCGAGCACCCTGCTAAATTTTCGCGCGGCGGGTCTCGTCACCCTATTAGTCACATTCGCATTCGCCGATTACGACGGTTTTCCCGTTCTGAAACGATCGGCGCTGCCAAGTGCCACGCAGGGGCTCGCAGGTGAATCTTCGCAACCGTCGATAAAGGTAGCACAGCTGCGTTTTGATCCAAAGCGCGATCCCGCCAGGGTCGGCCAAAGCGCTGGTCCCAGCCATGCTTGCCTGCGACACTATCACGCTTGCGAAACTTGATGTGGAGCACGTGGAATGACCGGGACAAGGGACGGAACGGAGCGATTCGGTTGGCTAGCCGGGGCGGGAGCGATTTTATCCCTGGCTGCCTGTTACGGCACGCTCGGCGTAGTCGCAGTCCTGTCGGCAATGGGCGTGGCATTGGCGATCAACGAGCAAATCTGGGCCGGTGCCATCGTCGCCTTCGCCGCGCTGGCGGCAGCGGGAGTCGTGCACGGCCACCGACGGCACGGTCGAATCCCGCCGGTGGCGCTGGCGGTCATCGGTGTCGGGTTGGTCGCAGCAGCCATGTATGCCGGGCTCGGCGGCGCGGCGCGCGTGGTCGAACTGCTCGGCTTCGCAGCCTTGGTCGGCGCGGCGGTCTGGGACTGGCGGCTGAAACGCAGCGGCGCCTGATCAACCCTCGCCGACCGCCTCGTCGATCTCGGCTGGCGTGAGGCCGGCCTCGGCCAGCACTTCGCGGGTGTGTTCGCCGAGGCGCGGCGCGTGGCGGCGCAACTCGAACGGTGCCTTGGCGAAGTTGACCGGCCGGCGCACCATCTGGTGGCGGCCCTCGCTCGGGTGCTCGACGGTCTCGAACAGGCCGACGGCCTTGACGTGCTCGTTCTCGCGCAGATCCTCGAACTCGAGCACGGGCATGCTGGGAATGCTCGCGCTGTCGCAGAATTCGACCCATTCCGCCGTGCTGTGCTTGGGCGCCGCCTCGACTATGAGGCCGTAGAGAAAGTCAACATTGAGGCCGCGCGTGGTCACCGATTCCAGACGCGGGTCGTCCTTCAGTTCGGGGCGGCCGATGAAGTCGACGAAATCGCGCCAATTGGCGTTGGAGTACGGCATGATGCAGCAGTAGCCATCAGCCGTCGGAAAAGGCTTGCGGTTTTCCGCCAGCACACGCGGATAGCCGAATTCCGACAGCGGCGGCTCGAATACCGCACCGGCATAATGCTCGGGCGTGAGAAACTCGATGGCGGTCTCGAACATCGGCACTTCTATCGCCTGACCGCCGCCGCCGCGCTCGCGCTGCAGCAGGCCCGCCAGGATGGAATAGGCGATTGCCTGCCCGGCCAACTTGTCGCAGACCACGGTCGGCGCGTAATTCGGCTCGCCATAGCGCTTGCCATGCAGCGCCGCCAGCCCCGAGCCGGCCTGAATGACGTCGTCGTAGGCGGCCTTGTCGGCATATGGCCCGTCCTTGCTGAAACCATAGGCGCCGCAATAGACGATATCGGGCCTGAGAGCCGAGACGAACTCGTAGTCGAGGCCGAGGCGGTCGATCGCCTTCGGCCGCAGCGCGTGCACGAAGACATCGGCGCTCGGGATCAGGCGCAGCAATGCGGCCCGCGCCGACTCGCGCTTCAGATCCAGCATCACGCCGCGCTTGTTGCGATGGAGCTGCAGAAAGGCGCCGCCCATGCCCTCGTGGCGATAAGGCTTGAGGTTGCGCATGAGGTCGCCCTCGGGCGCCTCGATCTTGATCACGTCCGCACCCATGTCGGCCAGAATATGGGTCGCGAACGGCCCCATGATGACATTGGTGATATCGATGATGCGAATGCCGTCAAGCGGCCCCGCGGCGAGCTCTGTCATGCCGAATGTGTTCCCCATGCCGTCCTTGTCCTGCCCACATGACCCTGGCGGCCGGCTCTGTCAAGCATGCGTCGCTGTTGATACACTGCCGCCGCTATGGAACCGTTGATCGACTCCCACTTCCACCTTTGGCGCCAGGCCGACATGCGCGAGCCTGGAATCGCGGCGCATCCGCATTTTGGTGGCGATATCGCCTGGAAGGATTACGCCGCGGCTCGCGGGCCCATATCACTGGCCGGCGCCATTGCGGTGCAGGTCGACCAGAATCCGGGCGACGGCGAGCCCGAGGTCGAATTCTTCGAGCGCACCGCGGCGGAGCACCCCGAGCTGCGCGGCATCGTCGCCTTCGCGCCCGTCGAAGGCCCCGACCTCGCCGGCCATATCGATCGCCTGAGCCAGCACCCCCTGGTCTGCGGCATCCGCCGCAACACCCAGCACGAGGCCGACGATGCCTATTGCGCGCGCGAGGCCTTCATCGCCGGCGTGCGCCTGCTTGGGCAGCACGGTGTGGTCTGCGATATCTGCGCCCGTCATTGGCAGCTCGAGAGCGTCGTCGCCATGGCCGCCGCCTGTCCCGATACCACCATCGTGATCAACCATCTCGGCAAGCCCGATGTGCAAAGCGGAAGCCTCGACCCCTGGCGCGACCATATGAGCCGGCTGGCGGCCATGCCCCACGTCACCGTCAAGCTTTCGGTGGTCGTGCAGAGGCCCGAGGACGACAACTGGAACGAAGCCACGGTAGCGCCCTACGTCAGCCACCTGCTCAGTGAATTCGGGCCGGGCCGCATGATGTGGGCGAGTAACTGGCCGGTGGCAGCCCTGGTCACGCCCTATGGCGACTGGCTGGCCGCGGCGGACGCCTTGACCGCCAAGCTGAGCGAAGCCGAGCGCCGGCAGATATTCCACGACACCGCCGTCGCGGTCTACGGGCTCGGTTCATGAGCGGCGTCGTCGACGCCCATTTCCACGTCTGGCGCGGCGCGGTGCTGCATCAGCCCGGCGTGCCGGGCGAGCTCTTCGCCGAGAACTACGGCTGGGAGGATTACGCCTCGGCCCACGGCGATGTCCCGGTCGAAGCCGCCATCGCGGTGCAGGCCGATACGGACGTCAGCGATGGCGAGCCCGAGGTCGAATTCCTCGAAAGCGTCGCCGCCGAGCATTCCCGCCTGCGCGGCATCATCGCGGCCGCCCCGATCGAGGCCGACGACGCCCCTGACAAGCTCTCAGCACTCAAGCGCCACCCCCTGGTCAAGGGCGTGCGCCGCACCGTGCATCATGTCACCGACCCGGACGTCTGGGCCGAGGCGAGCTTCATCCGCGGCGCGCAGATGCTGGCTGATTTCGGCTTGGTCTGCGACATGAACGCGCACCACTTCCAGCTGGCGGGCGCCCTGACCGCCGCCCGCCAGGCACCGCAAACGGCCATCGTTCTCAACCACATCGGCAAGCCGGATATCACCAAGGACGAGTTCGCTGCCTGGCGCGACTTGCTCGACCCTTTCGCCGATCTCGCCAATGTCTCGATCAAGCTGTCGCTCGTCACACCGGTCGGCACGGAGCCGGATTGGACCACCGAGCGCCTCGCGCCTTATGTGGCCCATGTTCTTGAACGCTTCGGGCCCGAAAGGGTGATCTGGACCAGCAATTGGCCTGTCGCCGGGCGCGTAATCGGGTATGAAGAATGGTACGAGGCGGCGCAACAGTACACCGCCCACCTTTCGGAGAGCGAGCGCCGAGGCGTCTTCCACGACAACGCGGCACGCATATACGGCCTATGACGACTTTGCAGACAGCCCTCGATGCGCGCACACCGGGTTATGCGGAGAACGCGGCCCGCAACGCCGCCCTGATCGAGGACTTGCATGGCGAAGTTGCCAAGGCGAAGCTCGGCGGCGGGGACGCTGCGCGCGAGCGCCACCTCGGCCGTGGCAAGCTGCTGCCCCGCGACCGCGTCCGCCTGTTGCTCGATCCCGGCTCGCCGTTCCTCGAGCTGTCTCAACTCGCTGCCCATGGCATGTACGAGGACCAGGCGCCGTCGGCGGGCGTCGTCACCGGCATCGGCCGTGTCCAGGGGCGCGAATGCGTCGTCGTTGCCAACGACGCCACGGTCAAGGGCGGCACCTATTTCCCGATGACCGTGAAGAAGCATCTGCGCGCCCAGGAGATCGCCCGCGAGAACCGCCTGCCCTGCCTCTATCTCGTCGATTCCGGCGGCGCCTATCTGCCCAACCAGGACGAGGTCTTTCCCGACCGCGAGCATTTCGGGCGCATCTTCTATAACCAAGCCACCATGTCGGCCGAAGGCATCCCGCAGATCGCCGTGGTGATGGGAAGCTGCACCGCCGGCGGCGCTTATGTGCCTGCCATGTCGGACGAGGCCGTCATCGTACGCGAGCAGGGCACCATTTTCCTCGGTGGCCCGCCGCTGGTGAAGGCCGCCACCGGGGAGGTCGTCAGCGCCGAGGAGCTGGGCGGCGCCGACGTTCACACGCGCGTCTCCGGCGTCGCCGACCACTATGCCCAGGACGACCGCCACGCACTCGCCATCACACGCCGCCTGGTCGGCAATTTGAATCGGCCAAAGCGCGTCGACCTCGACATCGCCGAGCCTCGCGAGCCCCTATACGACGTTTCTGAGCTATACGGCCTGCTGCCGGAGGACCTGCGCCAGCCTTACGATGTGCGCGAGGTCATCGCCCGTCTGGTCGATGCCAGCGAGTTCGACGAGTTCAAGCCGCTCTACGGCACAACGCTGGTCACCGGCTTTGCCCGGCTCTGCGGCTATCCCATCGGCATCGTCGCCAATAACGGCATTCTGTTTTCGGAATCGGCGCTCAAGGGCGCCCATTTCATCGAGCTCTGCTGCCAGCGCGGCATCCCGCTCATCTTCCTGCAGAACATCGCCGGTTTCATGGTCGGCCAGAAATACGAATCCGGCGGCATCGCCAAGGACGGCGCCAAGCTGGTCACTGCCGTCGCCTGCGCCCAGGTGCCGAAGCTCACGGTCATCATCGGCGGCAGTTTCGGCGCCGGCAATTACGGCATGTGCGGGCGCGCCTACAGCCCGCGCATGATGTGGATGTGGCCGACGGCACGCATCTCGGTGATGGGCGGGGAACAGGCGGCGACGGTATTGGCCACAGTGCGCCGCGACGGCATGGACAAACGCGGCGAAAGCTGGAGCGCCGACGACGAAGCCGCGTTCAAAGCGCCGATCCTCGATCAATACGAACACCAGGGCCATCCCTACTATGCCAGCGCGCGCCTTTGGGACGACGGCGTGATCGACCCGGCGGAGACCCGCCGCGTGCTGGGGCTGGCGCTTTCGGCAACCCTCAACGCGCCGATACCGGAGCCCCGCTTCGGCGTCTTCAGGATGTGACACCATGACCGATGCCTTATTGCTGACCCATGACGAGCGCGGCGTGGCCCGCATTACCCTCAATCGTCCGGACGTGCACAATGCTTTCAATGAGGATCTCATCAACGCGCTCGATGATGCGATCACTGAGGTGATCGAGAGCGATGCTGTTCGTGTCGTGGTGATTGCCGGCAACGGCAAGAGCTTCTCTGCCGGCGCAGACCTCAACTGGATGAAGCGTACCGCGGACTACGATTTCGCCGAAAACAGCGCCGACGCGTTGCGCTTCGGCATCATGCTGGGGCGTCTCGCGTCGATGCCGAAACCCGTTGTCGGGGTCATCCAGGGCCCCGCCTATGGCGGTGGCGTCGGCCTGGTCTCGGCCTGCGATATCGCCATTGCCGGCGAGGCGGCGGCTTTCATGCTCTCCGAGATCAAGCTCGGCCTCATCCCTGCCGTAATCAGCCCCTATGTGGTGCGTGCCATGGGCGCGCGTCAGGCGCGGCGCTACTTCCAGAGCGCCGAACGCATCGATGCCGCGACAGCATGCCGGCTCGGCCTGGTGCACGAGGTGGTGGCCGATGCGGAGCTGGAAGCGACGGCCGATGCCATGATTGCGCGCCTGCTCAAGAACAGCCCGGCAGCCATGGCAGCCTCCAAGGATCTGATCGAGGCGGTCAGCGACAGACCGACCGACCACGCCGTGATCGAGGACACCGCAAGGCGCATCGCCGAAGCGCGGGCCAGCGCTGACGGCCGCGAAGGCATCGCCGCCTTCCTGGAGAAGCGCAAGCCGGTCTGGCCCGGCCAGGGATAAGGAAAACCCTTCGTGGCCTATACAGGTCGCCAGCGTATCGTCGGCATCGTGCTCACCGTCGCGATGATTCTACTGATCGCCTTCGCGGTCACCGAGATCGCCTTTTGGCTCGCCTTCGTCATGGTGGCGATCATTGCCGGCGGCGTCGCCTTCGTCACGCGGGTGTTTCCCGGCAGCCGCTTCTTCTCGATCTCGCTGGCCAACCTGCTCGCGGTCTATGCCAGCATCTACATGCTCTTCATCACGACCAATTTCATCGGCGCCAGCGAGGCGGTGGTCTCGGTCGCATTCCTGTTGCCAATCCTCGCCTTTTTCGGTGGCGCCTGGCGCTGGCGCGAACCCATCGCGACCATCCTCGGCGAACCCGAAGTCAGCGAGCATGCGGGTATCGGCCACATTCTGCGCTGGCTGCTGCCGGTCTTCGCTGTCGGCGCCACGACCTTCGCCCTGCCGCCCCTGGCGCTGACACCTCTGCAAACGGATGGAATCCTGCTGCTGGACATGGCGGTGATCGCCGGGCTGGTCTTCTTCGCCAGCCGCGCCGTGGCGATATTCATGATCGCCACGGGCCTGATGTTCGAGGAGTTCTTCGTGCGCGCCGAGAGACTCGCGGTTCCTGCCTTCGCTTTTCTTACTTTCTACTCGCTCAATGTCATCGTCTTCGCTGCGCTCTACCGCATCGTCGAGCGCGTCTCGGGCACGCCCCAGTTTCTCGTGGCCGGCGAGCCCGCGACGATCACCTTTTCCGAGGCGCTGTATTTCTCGCTCATCAGTGTGGCGACGGTGGGCTATGGTGACATCACGCCACTGGGGGGCCTGGTGCGCGCGCTGGCCAGCTTGCAGATCATCATCGGCGTCCTGCTGCTGCTGTTCGGTTTCTACGAGATCATGAGCTATGCCCGCGACCATCTCGAACACGAGCACAAAAGGCGGCGATAGGGGCAATGCGACGGGTGGGGAAAGACTGTGTTCGATAGAATTCTGATCGCCAATCGCGGCGAGATCGCTTGCCGCGTCATCGATACGGCACGACGGCTGGGAATACGCACCGTCGCGGTCTATTCCGAGGCCGATGCCGACGCACTGCACGTGCGCCTGGCAGACGAGGCCTACCCGATCGGAGGCGCAGCAGCGGCGGACAGCTATTTGCGCATCGAGACTATCGTTGAGGTGGCACGGCATTCGGGCGCCCAGGCGGTTCATCCCGGTTACGGTTTCCTTTCGGAAAACCCGGTGCTCGCCGAAGCCTGTGCGGCGGCCGATATCGTTTTCGTGGGCCCACCTGCAGATGTCATCCGGGCCATGGGGGCCAAGGACCAGGCGCGCCGCATCATGGAAGAGGCCGAAGTGCCCGTGGTGCCGGGCTATCACGACGACAACCTCGACCTCAAGGTCATGACAACCCAAGCGCGCCTGATCGGCTTCCCGGTCATGGTCAAGGCGGTGGCCGGTGGCGGCGGCCGCGGCATTCGGATTGCCGAGCGCGAACTCGATTTGGCCGAAGCCATCGCCGCGGCGCGGCGCGAGGCGAAATCGGCTTTCGGCGACGACCGCGTACTCATCGAAAAGCTGGTGCTCCGCCCACGCCATATCGAGGTGCAAGTCTTCACCGACACACGCGGCAATGCCGTGCATATGCACGAGCGAGACTGCTCTGTGCAAAGGCGCCACCAAAAGGTGATCGAGGAAGCACCCTCGCCGGCGGTCTCGCCGGACCTGCGTGCCGAGCTTGGCGCAACCGCCTTGGCCGCCGCCCAGGCTATCGGCTATGTCGGCGCCGGCACGGTGGAGTTCATCGTCGATCCCGAGGGCACGTATTACTTTATGGAGATGAATACGCGTCTGCAAGTCGAGCATCCGGTGACAGAGATGATCACCGGACTGGATCTGGTCGAATGGCAGTTCAGGGTCGCCGCGGGCGAAGCGCTACCGCTGCCGCAGGAGGCGATTCCGCTCTACGGTCATGCCGTCGAAGTGCGGCTTTATGCGGAGGATCCCGAGCGCGACTTCCTGCCTGTCACAGGCACTCTCTCGCGCCTGCGCCTGCCGGTTGAGCCCGGCAGCACCCCGGCCGGCGCGCGCGTCTCGGCGCGTGTGGATTGCGGCGTGGTCGAGGGCGACAGCATCAGCCCCCACTACGACCCGATGATTGCCAAAGTCGTCTCCTGGGGGCGTGACCGGGCCGAGGCGGTGCGCGCGCTATCAGGGGCCTTGTCGGCGACGCAGATCGGCGGCACGACGACCAACCTTGCCTTCCTCGGCGCCATTTTGCGCCATCCGGCTTACGGCATGAACGAAGTCGATACCGGCTTCATCGAGCGTCACAACGAAGACCTCTTGCCGCCGCCTGTCTCGGCGCCGGCTTTGGCGCTGGCCTTGGCGGCGCTCAGCGTACTTCTGGAACGGCGCCAGGCTGCCGCGGCCGCCAATGCGAAATCGAGTGATCCCCATTCACCCTGGGGTACTGCGGACGGCTGGCGCCTCAACGACGATGCGCACGACACCATTACCGTCATCGACAACGGCGCCCCGGTCGAGATCGGCGTGCGCGGCGGGCCGAGCCCGCTGTGGCTGGATCTGCCCGATGGTGAGGTCGAGGCGGACGGCACCCTCGGCGAGGACGGTCGCCTGCGGGCCACAGTCGCGGGCATCGCCGTCAATGCCACGACATTCCGCGAGACCCTGCCGCGGGGCGGCGAGCGGCTGACCGTGAGCGTGCAGGAATCGAGCTGGCATCTTGGTCTGGACGACCCTCTTGCCGTCGCCGCCGCGGACGAAGCGGACAGCGGGCGGCTCACCGCGCCCATGCCCGGGCGCATCGTGCGCGTGCTGGTGGATGATGGCTCCAGGGTCGAGCGCGGCGCGCCCCTGATGATATTGGAGGCGATGAAGATGGAGCACACTATCGCGGCGCCAGCTGCCGGCCATGTCGAGCGCTTCAAGTTCGCCCTTGGCGACTGGGTCAGCGAAGGCGAAGTGCTGCTCGATTTCGCCGCCGACGAGGCCAGCTGAGCCATGGCGCTGTCGGCCAGCGTAGCGATGTTCGAGGTCGGGCCGCGCGACGGCCTGCAGAACGAGGCCGGCGAGGTGACGACCGCCACAAAGGTCGAGCTAATCGACCGGCTCGCCGCTTGCGGCCTGAGTGCCATCGAATCGACCAGCTTTGTCTCGCCAAAATGGGTGCCGCGCATGGCCGACAATGCTGACGTGATGGCGGGTATCGCGCGGCAGGACGGCGTCAGCTATCCGGTGCTCACCCCCAATATGCGGGGCTACGAGGATGCGCGAGCGGCAGGCGCCGACACGGTTTGCGTCTTCAGCGCCGCCTCAGAGACTTTTTCACAGAAGAATACCAATTGCACGATCGCCGAAAGCCTGGCCCGCGCCGAGCCCATCGTCGCTGCCGCCACGGCCGACGGTATTCGCGCCCGCGGCTACATTTCCTGTGCTCTCGGCTGTCCCTACGAAGGCGATATCGAGCCGGCGGCGGTGGCGGACCTTGCCAAGGCACTGGACGCCATGGGCTGCTACGAAATCTCGCTCGGCGACACGGTCGGCTTCGGCACGCCCTTGCAAGCCAGGGCCCTGGTCGAAACCGTAGCCGAGCAAGTTCCCGCCGGCCGCCTGGCAGCGCATTTCCACGACACCTATGGCCAGGCCCTGGCCAATCTCGCCGCCGTGCTCGACTGTGGCCTCGCGGTCATCGATTCGAGCCTCGGCGGGCTCGGCGGCTGCCCCTATGCCAAAGGCGCCAAAGGCAATGTGGCGACCGAGGACGTGCTCTATATGCTCGCCGGCATGGGCATCGAGACGGGCGTCGATCTGGAGGCCGTGACGCGCACCTCGTGGTGGCTGTTCGGCACGCTCGGTCGGCGGCCCAACAGCCGCGTCGCCCAGGCGCTCGGAGCCAAGCTCGGCCTTGCCGCGTAGCATCCCAACCCTCATCGCCGCCATCACGACGCTGGCGGCGGCAGCCCTTGCCCTTGCCGCATTCGCCGGCGGCAGCGATCAGCCCCTGCTGCTGAGCGGCGCCCTGACGCTGTTCGCCATCGGCTTCTATTGCACGGGCGTGGTGCCGGGCTACGTCACGGCGCTGCTGTTCTTCCTCCTAGCCATGCTGCTCTCGGTGGCACCGGCTGACGTGGTTTTCTCGGGCTTCCGCTCGCCTGCCTTCTGGCTCGTCTTCGGCGGCCTGATCATCGGCCTGGCCGTGAAGCGCACAGGCCTCGGCAACCGCGCCGCCCGCGCCCTTGCGGTGGTCCTGCATGGCAGCTATCTGCGGGTGGTCGCCGGCACGGTGATGATGACCGTGGCGGTCTCCTTCGTCATGCCGTCGAGCCTCGGGCGCGTGGTGCTGCTGATCCCCATCGTGGTCGCGCTGGCCGACGAGCTCGGCTATGGGCCGGGGCGTGTCGGGCGCACGGGCATGGTCGCCGCCGCCATGCTCGGTATCTTCCTGCCCGCCTTCACCATATTGCCGGCGAACATCCCCAACATGATCATGCTCGGCGCCGCGGAGACGCTCTACGGCATCCGCCTGGGCTATATGGACTATCTGCTGATCCACTTCCCGGTGATAGGTTGGGGCAAGGTTATGGGGGTCATCGCGGTGGTGGCCTGGCTGTTTCGCGACACCGCGCCGGAGCGCCCGGCCAAGCGCGACAGGACGCCGATGAGCACAGCCGAAAAGCGCCTGGCGGTGCTGCTGGCGCTGGCGGTGGCGCTCTGGGTGAGCGATTCCTGGCACGGCATTTCGCCGGCCTGGATCGGGCTCGGCACGGGACTGATCTGCCTGCTGCCGGGCATCGGCGTCGTCTCGTTCCGGGCCTTCGAGACCGAGGTCGACCACACGGCGGCGTTCTATGTCGCCGGCATCATCAGCCTCGGCGCGGTGGTGGCCCATGGCGGTCTCGGCGACTGGCTCGGCGGATACCTGCTCGAGGGCGCCGGCCTGGCGCCCGGCCAAGGCCTCGCCAACCTCTATACCTTATCGGCCACGGCGACATTGCTCGGCCTGGCGACCACCCTGCCCGGCATCCCCGCGGTGATGACGCCGCTTGCCGGGCTGCTCTCCGATGCCACCGGCTTCAGCCGCGAGGCGGTGGTGATGAGCCAGGTCATCGGCTTCTCGACCGTGCTGCTGCCCTACCAGGCACCGCCGCTGGTCGTCGCCATCCGCCTCGGCGGCGTGCGCAGCGCCGACATCGCCCGCTGCACGCTGGCGATCGCGCTCTATACCTTTGTGTTGCTGCTGCCGCTAACCTATGTTTGGTGGCAGGCTATCGGCTTGATCTGACGGGAGACGAGACATGGCAAGACTGACGGGGAAGCGCGCGATCGTAACGGGGGCGGCAAGCGGCATCGGCCGCGCCAGCGCCCGGCTGTTCGCGGCGGAAGGCGCGAAAGTGCTGGCGGTGGATGTGGCCGAAGACGCCCTGGCCGAGACCGTCGCCATGATCGAGGCCGACGGCAACAGCGCCATCGCGCACCCCGCCAGCGTCGCCGACGAGGCGCAGGTTCAGGCCTTCACCGCCCGCGCCACCAGCGAATGGGGCGGCCTCGACGTGATCTACGCCAATGCCGGCATCAGCGGCGGATACGTGCCGCTGTTCGAGCAGACGGTGGCGCACTGGCAGGAGGTCCTCCAGATTAATCTCGTGGGCGTCTTCCTCTGCATAAAGCATTCGGCGCCGCCGATGATCGAGGCCGGAGCCGGCGCCATCGTCTGCACCGCCTCGGTCGCAGGGCTGCGCGCCAATGCCGGCGGCACGCCCTATTCGGCAAGGAAGGCCGGCGTCATCTCGCTGGCCCAAACCGTCGCCAACGAGCTCTTGGGCACGGGCGTGCGCATCAACGCCATCTGCCCCGGCCTCATCGAGACCGGCATGACCCGCCCCATCTTCGAGCGCGCCCGCGAACGCGGCACCGACCACAGAATAGGCCAGCTCAACCCGTTGCAGCGCAACGGCGAGCCAAGCGAGATCGCCAACATGGCGCTGTTCCTGGCGAGTGACGAAGCGTCCTATGTGAATGGTCAGGCGTTCGCGGTGGATGGCGGGTTGTCGAGCACGCATCCGTTCGTGGTGAGGGGGAGGTAGGGGGGAGCGGAGGCGGAGAAAGCGCAACGAAACCGTCAGAACTCAATGTCCCGAGCCCGGGCAGGATGACCGCTCTTACCCAGATCGAGACTAACTGATCGCGCCCCTCAAACCGTGAATAGTGGCCCTAACGGTCATGCAGACCGGCATCAATTTGCTCTATTTCAGCTCTTCCAATAGCGCCTTCGCGTCATTTAGATCGGCGGTGTCGAAACCCTCGGTGAACCAGTCGTAAATGGATGCGAGGAGGTCGCGGGCTTCTGCTTTCTTGCCCTGATCGCGCCGAAGACGGGCAAGACTCATCGCCGCACGAAGCTCCAACGACTTTGCCTGCTGACGGCTGGCGAGGTCGATTGCCCGTTGAAATGCCATAGAGGCCTCGTTGATATTGGTTCTCCTGAGCAATTCGCCATGCAACCGATGTAGTTCCGACTCGTAGAAGCGCTCGCCGGTTCGCCGGGCGACTTCTAGTCCTTCGTCATTAGCCGTGATCGCATCGTCAGTCTTACCGAGCTGCATGCAGGCTTCGCCAAGCAAGGCCAAGAAATGAGGCTCAAACACACCGGCGCCCGTTGCACACCAACCCGATATTCCCCCACGCATACGATCTATTTCGTCGCCGTCTGCATCTTGTGGAGACCTCGCTTGCATTGCATCCACCCATGCCTGCCAGAACGGGCCTGAAGCCAGAAACATGGCATAAACCTTCTCTTCGGCCAGCGTCATCAGAGCAGCGGCGCAGTCGCTTACAGCGGCCAGTGAGGTGGTCCCACATTGTTGGACAGGTTGGCGGCCTAGTTAAGGTGTA
>CAYPAX010000104.1:0-1403 GCA_964408735.1 uncultured Rhodospirillaceae bacterium
CTATCCGGTGGAATACACCTTAACTCCCTGTCCGATTTTCTGGGACCACCTCAAACAGATGCCAAGCGCGGAGTTCACCTAGACCATGACTGCAATTTGTTCGCCGGCCCAGCACATGCAAAATGCCGGAGACAAGACATAAATTTCCTCGAGGGGATCACGCGTGGAGGTGGAGAGGACGCGCCCTAGACGCACCACCGCAGGCTACTATTGACAGCCAATGACGAATGTCTCCGCCGGCCAATCTACCGACTCTCAGGTCGTCAGCGGGACGGCAAAGGTAACATGTGTCCATGTCTGCACACACTTGCGGAGCCCCCCTCAATACCAGCCGTAATACGGCCCGTAGCGATGGCTGAGCCAGGGATCGAAGCCGAAGGGGTGGTGATGGTGGAGGCCGAAGGGGTGGTGGCCGAAGTGATGGCCGACGCCGAAGCTGAGGTGGAGGCGCGGGCGTTGGTCGTAGGCGTAGTCCGGCCGCGCGTAGCGGCGGGGCGGGCGGATGTCGCGCCAGACGCCTGAGGGGTCGCGGCAGGCGCTGGCGGTGGCGGCGCGCGTGCTGCCGTCGATCGTGACCAGCGACTGATAGTCGCGGCAGGGGCGGCCTGCGTCGTCGTGCCAGGTGCGGAGCGGCGTTACCGTGCCGCGCCGGCCGCCTTGCGGGTTCTGCCAGACCCGGCCCTCGCCGGTGCGGTCGCCCTCCAGCGCCGCCTGCACGGCCGCCGCCATGTGGGCCCGGTCGCCGGCGCTGAGCGCGGCCTCATAGCGGGTTGCCGCACAGGCCCAGAGCGGCGCGGCGAGCAATAGGATGGCAAGACTGCGGAACATCGACGGAAGCCTTTCTTCTCGTCGCAACCCCGCCATCCTTTATGCCAGAAACACACGCCGGACCCAAGCCGAGCGGTGATATCGTGCCCCTAACCTGCGGACTCCCGTAGCTTGGGCGCATAGCCAATTGGGTTTCGGCCCCAGATCTTGTCAGTTCGTCAGCTATTGGCAGCTGCCATTGCCGCCGCACAAGGCGACACAGTTCAAGGCGCCGTTGTCTATATCCGGGGAGGTGCGAACCGTGCTGCGCCAATCCCAGCGACACATGGTTCGCGAAGCGTCGGCGTTGCTGCCATAGGACTGAGACTTCTGCCGCCAGCCCGCAGCATAGTTGCCGTTTCCCGGCGTCGCATAATCCAATGTCGCGACGCCCATCACGCATGGCGACACGTTGCAATTTTCGAAGACCGCCCAAGACGTGGATTGCGCTTGCACGATGGAGGCTGAAAGCAAGATTGTCCCTGAGGCGATCAGCGCTTTCGTCAGGATCGAGATATTTGTTTTCATGGCTTTTCGCTCTTTCTCTTTTGGTCAGCAAGTGAGACCGGCTCTTTTGGTCAGCAAGTGAGACCGGC
>CAYPAX010000104.1:1503-15930 GCA_964408735.1 uncultured Rhodospirillaceae bacterium
CTCTTTTGGTCAGCAAGTGAGACCGGCTCTTTTGGTCAGCAAGTGAGACCGGCCCCGCGTGGAGGCGTTGATGGCTTTTGCAACCGCAAAATTACGATAGCAGCACGCACCACCGACGGCAAATCGGTGCGAGCACGAGAGGAGCCGGATGGCAGCGACCCCCTAGCGAAAAAACCGCACCCACCTCCAGAACTGCACCAGGGACATCAGCGAGGCCGCGAGATACGTCACAGCGCAGGCCGTCAGGATGCGGCGGGCCGCGGGGATGTCGGCGGCTTGCAGGTAGCCGCCCTGTTCGAGGATCGGCAGGGCACGGGCGAAGCTGGCGTCGAACTCGACCGGCAGCGTCACGAGATTGACCAGCACGGTGACGCCCATGGAGGCGACGCCGGCGGCGACGAAAGCCAGCATCACGCCGGGCGACTGGGCAAACATGCCCATCAGCGGCGAGGCGTAGGCGAGGCCGGCGCCCATGCGCTGCACCCATACGGTGGTCTTGATGAGGCGCGTGCGCGTTTTCAGCGGGCCATAGCCGTCGCGGTGCTGGATGGCGTGGCCGACCTCGTGCGCCGCCACCGCCACCGCGGTCACGGAGGCGCCGTCATGGGCGCTGGGCGCCAGGCGCACGGCGCGCGCCTCTGGGTCATAGTGGTCGCCCGCCGGCACCGCCTCGACCGCCACCGTCTCAAGCCCGAAACGGTCGAGCAGGTGGCGGGCCAGCTCGGCGCCGGTGCCGGGAATGTCGCTGCGGCTAGCCGCATGCCGCGCCAATGTCGCCTTGGCCCAGAGGCCCGGGCCGAGCACGACGGCAAGGATCAGCAGCAGGCCGAGGAGAGCGAGGATGGGCATGGCGCCGCGGCCCGCCCGCTACAATCACGCCGCGTCGCGGGCTTCGCTGTCAGCGGCCTCGGCGAAGAGGTCGGTGAACTCGCTGAGATAGACCGAGCCTTTGACCGTGCGCTGGATGAGCACGTTGCGGCGGTCGGCGGTATCCCGCTTGCGGCGCACCAGGTCGAAGCTGCCGAGGCGGTCCAGCGCCCGGGTGACAGCGGGCTTGGATATGTTGAGCGTCTTCGCCAGGCCGCGCACGGTGTGCGGCGGCGTGGTGGTATAGACGCTCAGCAGCAGCGCCAGCTGCCGCATGGAAAGGTCAGGATGGTCGTTTCGCACCATGCTGACGAGGACTGTCCGCGATAGCCCCAAGACGTCGTTGGTGATCAAAGCTTGGCTCATGCCGGGTCTCGCCATCCTCGGTCGGTTCCATCACAATTCGCCTGTCCGGGTGTAACGGCTGCGAATCATCGCATAAAATGCACGCAATGCGATCGCCTCACCCCCCTTGGGCCGGCCCGGCCGGTGGCTCCGGTTCCAGGCCATGATGTCTAAATGGGTCCACGCGGACGATTTTTCCAAAAACTCTTGCAAGAAAAGTGCGGCGGTCACCGCGCCGCCATAGGGTCCCTCGGAAATATTGTTGATATCCGCGACGTCCGAGGCGAGGTGTTCGCGGTACGGTTTCCACAACGGCAAGCGCCACAAAGGGTCGGATTCCGCCGTGGCCACCGCGTGTAGATCATCCGCCACGTTATCGTCATTGGTGAACAGTGCGCCGACATCGGTGCCGAGCGCGACGCGCGCCGCGCCCGTCAGGGTGGCGACATCGATCACCAGGTCCGGCGCCTCGCTGTCGGCCTCGGCCAGGGCGTCGGCCAGCACCAGGCGGCCTTCGGCGTCCGTATTGCCGATCTCGACGGTCTTGCCCGCCCGCGTCGGCACCACATCGCCGGGGCGGAAGGCGCTGCCGGAAACCGCGTTCTCGACCGCCGGCACCAGCACGCGCAGGCGCACGGGCAGGCCTTCGTCCATGATGGCCTGGGCCAGGGCGAGCACGTGCGCCGCCCCGCCCATGTCCTTTTTCATCAGGCGCATGCCGTCGGCGGTCTTGAGGTCGAGGCCGCCGGAATCGAAACAGACGCCCTTGCCGACCAGGGTCAGCTTCGGCGCATCGTCCTCGCCCCAGGTGAAGTCGAGCAGCCGCGGCGCCCGGTCGCTGCCGCGCCCGACGGCGTGGATCATGGGATAGCCCTCGGCCAGGGCCTCGCCCGCGACGGTGCGGAAACTGGCCCCGCCTGCCTCGGCCACGGTCGCCGCCGCGGCTTCGAGCTCGGCCGGGCCGAGATCGTTGGCGGGCGTGTTGACGAGATCGCGCACCAGACCGACGGCGGCAGCCAGGCGCCTAGCATGGGAAAGATCGGCGCTCTCCGGCGCCAGCAGCACCGGCGCCGGGTCGAGGCGGTCGCGGTAGCGGCTGAAGCGATAGGCCGCGAGCATCCAGCCGAGCGCCGCCGCCGTGGCACCGCTTGCGTCGAGTGTATCGAGGCGCCAGGCGCGGGCGGGCAGGGCCTCGGCCACGGCCGCGAAATCCCACAGGTCCGGCGTATCGCCGACCACCGCCACTGCCGCCGCCGGCGCCCCGTCAGCGCCCGGCAGCAGGGAGGCCTGGCCGACATCGGGCTTGAAGCCGCTGCCCTCCAGCCAGGCCCGCTCGGGCGCCGGCCGGCCTTCCAGCCAGGTCTCCCAGGTGCTTTTGCCAACCACGGCGATGGGCAGGGCATCGGCTGCCACCTCTACGACGCTGTCCAGCATTCCGCATTCTCCTGTCTTTGGCCGCACCATAGCGCCGGCCGGGCTTGCGGCCTATACTTCCGGGCGGAAAGAGGAGACGCAGCCATGAAGATTTCGCTTGCCGCGATCGCCGCGCTTCTGCTGGTGTCCGTTGCGCCGGCCATGGCGGGGGATCAGGTGAAGGTGCGCATCGCCAATCCGACGGCGATGGAATACATCGTCGAGATCCGCGACATGGTCTGCGACGGCAAGGTACTCTGGGCCGGGCGCATGAAGGCAGGCAAGGACAAGGTGCTTCGTGCCTGCGCCGGCGAGGATGGCTACGCCATCATTGCCACGGTCTCGGCCAGCGGCTGCGCCAGCGCCAAGACCACCCTGCACGAGGCCGTGGCGGCAGGCGACGAGATCGTCGTCGCCGAGGCCGAAGCGGAGCTTGAAGAGTAGTCGTCAGCCCCCTTCCGGCAGCGCCTCGAAGGTCTCCACGGCATTCTGCGTGGCGGGCAGGCTGTGCAGGTAATCGTAGATGGCGCCGAGATCGCGCTCGGTCATGCCGGCATAGGACCACCAGGGCATGATGGTGTTCTCCTCACCCGGCACCACCTCCCAGTCGTCATAGGCCTCAGGCGGCTGCGCCTTGAAGCGGGCGATGAAGTCCTCGCGCGACCAATCGCCGATGCCTGTCTCGGCGTGCGGCGTGATATTGGCGCTGCGGAAGAGGCCGAGCCCGGGATGGGGAAAGGCGCGACCGCCGGCGAAAGGCGTGCCGACGAAGCGCCCGCCGGCGAAGTCGGTATGGCAATCCTCGCAAAGCGCTGCGGTGGCGAGATAGTCGCCGAGCGCTACCGTGTCGGTGCCGTCAGGCAGGCGCTGCGGGCTGGGGTCGCCCGGCATGGTGCGCACGATCAAGCTCATGAAGGGATCGAGCTGGTGGCGCGGCGGCGACGAGACGACCGGCGCCAGCGAGCGCAGATAGACCACGACGGCGGAAATGTCTTCCGTGTCGACCGTAGCATAGAACGGATAGGGCATAAGCGAGAACAGCGGCGAGCCGTCGCGGCTGACGCCGCTGGAGATGGCGCGGTGGATCTCGCCGTCGCTCCAGTCGCCGAGGGCGTGCGGGGTGAGGTTGGCGGACACCACGACGCCGGGCAGCCCTTCCTCAGGTCCCCAGCGGTAGCCGCCGCCATAGGCGGTATCGGCCACGGGCGGAAAGGAATAGCGGTCGACGCGAGGCTGCGAATGACAGGCCTTGCAGCCCATCACGTGCTCGGCCAGGTAACGCCCGCGATCGAGCCGCTCGGGCGTCGCCTCGAGCGCCAACTCGGGTGCCGGCGAGACCTTGGGAAAGCCGATCATGACATACCCCACGCCGGCGACAATGACGACGAGCAGCAGCAACAGCAGTCCGACCAGGAAACGTACGATTCGCATGGCTTCCCCCCATAAAAATCCGTCTAACGGTTAGATAACGAAGGAACGAACTCCCTTGCCCGCTCGTCGCGCCCGGTCTCGGCAAGCTCGCTCTCGGGCTCGCCGGCGATCCGCGTATGGCGCATGATGCGCGTCTCAGCGGTGTCGTAGGGCCGCGCCCGGTGCAAAACGCAGCGATTGTCCCACATGATGACGTCGCCCGGCTGCCAGCTATGGCAATAGGTGCGCGGCGGCCGGCAGGCGAAATCGCACAACTCGTCGAGCAGGGCCTGGGCCTCGCCGTCGTCCATGCCCGGGATGCGAAAGGCATGACGGCCGATGAACAGCGCCTTGCGCCCGGTCACCGGATGCACCTTGACCAACGGGCGCAGCGGCGCGCCCTTGGTGTGAAAGCCGTAGCCGGCGCCTGTCTCGGTGGCGTAGCCGATCTTGGCCTGGGAGGCGTAGATCGAATGATAGGCGGACAAGTTTTCTATGCGCTCCTTCATCGCCTGGTCGAGCCTGTCGTAGGCATCGCGCATGTCGGCCCACTCGGTCTCGCCACCGGCCGGCGGCACCACCTGTGCCGACAGCACCGAGGCTTTCGAGGCGAGCGGCATGTAGGAGCTGTCCGTGTGCCAGCCCTCGTTGCCGCGCAGAACCTTGTAGAGGTGGTCGTCGGGCCCGGTCAGCGAGCCGTCGGCAACCTGGTTGCTGATCATCACCGCCTCGGCCGTGGGATCGTCGCGCAACAGCTCCATGGCGCCGAAGCGCTTGGCGAAAGCGATCTGGGCTTGCTCGCTCAAGTCTTGGCCGGGAAACACCAGCAGGGCGTATTGGTGGAAGGCATCCTCAACGCGCCGCCACGCGGCATCATCCAGGCCGGCCAGGTCGATGCCGGTAATGACGGCACCGAGAGTCGCATCCAACCGCTTGATAGTAGGGGTCATGAGCCCGATTACTCCGAGTGAGATACCGTCATGGCCACCTCCGGCGTGCGAAGGTTTCCCGGTCACAGAGACTGTCTTTAGCCAAGAGAATTCTAGCTTGAAATTTCGGCCGGGGCGAGTGCCGGGCTGCTCCGCGGCAGGTTCAGCCGCCTGGTGAAGGCCAATTTTGACCGGGATCAAGGCGCAAGGCACACAGCCTGATAGGCTTCTCGCTCTTCACATGAGAGCTCCTTGCGAAGCCGTCAGCGCCCTCCCCGCTGGCGGCTTCGACGTTTGTTGGCCTTGGCCGATGGAGCCTCATGGCACGCCGCGAGCCGATCTGACCATATCCCGGGCATGGGCGGCGGCAACGGGCAAGCCATGTGACCGGTCAAACCGGGTCCACCCGGCTGGGAAGTGCTCTAGCGCGGATGCTATCCGAGCGCTGGAAGCCGGTCTTCAACGCCGAGCTCCGCGACCATCGTCTTGAACCATTCGACAACCTCTCGATGGTACGGAATGCCATTCGCCCGTCGATTCTGCTCGGTCTCGGCGGCGTGCAGACCGGCGTAGTAGACCCGCTCCTCGCCAGGGGCGGTCTTTGCTTCCCGCAAGCGCCGCAGGTACGTGTCCATATCGTCCTTGAACTGCTCGAGATCGGTGAAGGCATCGATGCGGTAGGCGAGAAAGTGATGGGCCTGACCGGCGCGCCGGTCCGGTCCGGCGCCGGCGCCGGCCAATGCCGTCGTCAGCGCCTCGAGCATTACGGCTAGCCCATAGCCCTTGTGCGAGCCGATCTCGCGCGTGCCGCCGAGCGGCAGGTGCAGATGCGGCTCGGGGATGGCTTCATCATCCATGATCGGGCTACCGTCTTCGCGTGCCAGCCAGCCGGGCAGCGTGCCACGGCCCAGCCGCTTCGCGATGCTCACCTTGTTGCCGGCCACCCCGCTCATCGAAGCATCGAACACAAAAGGGGCCTCGTTGCGTGCGGGCACGGCGACACCGAGCGGATTCAGCCCGATCAATTCTTCGGCGCCGAAGGTTGGGGTCATACGCAAACCGCCCGCGGTCATGGCGACTCCGATCATGTCGTGATCGAGGGCCATCGACGCGGTATACGCCGCTGCGCCAAAGTGGCCGCCACGGAACACGTTGACCGCACCCAGGCCGTATTGGCGCGCGCGTTCGATGGCCATGTTCATCGCATGCGGCCCGATCACGCCACCGTGCGCGCCATCGGAATCGATGGTGCAGGTGGCGGGCGCCTCGGCGATGATCTTCCACTTTGGATTCAGGTTCACGGTGCCGTCACGGAACCAAGTAACGTAGACGCGCAGCATGTTCGAAACGCCATGCGAATCTATGCCCCGCAGATCAGAGTATATCAACACATCGGTTGATTGCCGGGCGTGTTCCTCGGGCATGCCTAGCGCCTGAAAAATGTCTTGCACCGTGGCGCGCATCACGTCCGCATCGATGCGGACCTCGAATTCCTCAGGCGTACGAAATTGCTCGAGCATGCTGTATCTCCGCTAGTGGCTGAAGCGACCGGTGACCGCCGGACAATCGAGACGATGTCCATGATTTCAGAATAATCGCCCATTTGGCGTTGCTTCCAGTGAAAATCTATGGGGCCGACACGGGACCGACATGGGTTCTTGAGGTTTCGGCCACCGTGCGGCCAAGATCTTCTCCGTTGGCACCGTCTCGCTGATCTCGGCGCTACGTTTGGCAACGACGATCAGCGTGTATAGTGCGGAGAGTTTCTTGTCACGATAGGACGCATGGGAGGGCGGATAATTGAGTGAAACACTTGACGGCAAGGTCGCTGTGGTGACTGGCGCCGGAAGCGGGATTGGGCGCGCCGTCGCGGACTCGATGCGCGACATGGGCATGCGTGTCGTGGTTAACGGACGGAGCGCCGATAAATTAGCCACCTATGCACCAGGCGACGATTTGGTCGCCATTGCCGCCGATATTTTGCTGCCCGACACAGCCGAGAAATTACTTGAGGCCGCTCAGGAACGCTTCGGCGGTTGCGATATATTCGTGAACAATGCGGGGCTGATCGAGACCGGGAGTATCGATGACATCGATATCGACGCGATGTGCGCGATGGTCAGGGTCAACGTCGAAGCAGCGTTTCGCGCCGCTTACGTGTTTGCCCGCTACCTACGTGCCAAGGGCGCCGGGCATTTGATCACGACATCAAGCATATTGGGCACAAAGGTGCGTCCGACCAGTGGTGCCTATGCTGGCACCAAATACGCGGTTGAGGCGATGACCGAGGCGTTGCGCATGGAGCTTGCAGATACCGACGTCAAGGTCTCGTGCATTCAGCCAGGCTTGGTGTTAACCGATCTGCACGATCACATGCCGGTGCATCCCAAGGACGCGCTCGGCATGGACGCGCCACTGACGCCCCAGGATATCGCGGACTGCGTGATGTTCATGCTGACCCGCCCGCGCAATGTGTTCATTCCGCGCATGATGATCGTGCCTAAGGAAACCGCGATGTAGGAAGGGGGTGCCAGCCTCCCATGAACGATATGTCCGACTCGGTTCACGACCGGTCCTCGTCAGAGCCTGCCTGCCGCGTCGGTTTGGCGATCCGCAGCCGACATCGGCTCGCCCCGGGACGGCGTCCCGGCCGACGACCAGCTTGGGAGATGCGGGCCATCGGGCGGGCAAGTCGGGAAGGATCACCGAGTGGCGTCGACGACCTCGCGCGTGGGCTCAAAGGCCTCCAACGCCGCTACCAGATCGGCGGGGGCAGCCGCAGTGCCTGCGGCCTGTTCGGGGGTCACTTCCGGGGCGGCCTGGGCAGCCTGGCCGGCGAACAGCAGGGGCAGGAGCAGCACCAGCGCCAAAGTGAAAGGCCGGGCGGAAGCGAAAGAGGATTGCAGGTACGTCATGGCTTTGCTCCATTGATCAGGTGGCAAGATCATATGAGCACGGATGCTTAGCAAGCGCAGTGACCTACTGCACGGGTGAGGTGTGATCTAGCGCATATTGCTGTCGCGGTCGTCGATCCGCCGGCGGGCATTGGCGTTGCCCACGTTGACAGGCAGTGTCCTCTCCCTTCATTCTTGTCCACTGTGAGTTGATAACCATGAAAAAAGTTCCACGACATTAGGGAGGAGACCATGAAAACCAAGCTCTTGGGGCTATCGACGGCAGTGGCCGCGACAGTGCTTCTGGCGGCCTCGGCGCAGGCCGGCAACAACCCGGTCGACGAGAACTGGTGGCCGAGCGAATTCGGCGCCGACGACCAGGCCGGTGCCACCAACTACATCACCCCGGAAAAACGCATGGCGGCGGCGCAGCTGGTCAAGACCGGTCGCGTGGCCACGCTCGGCATGCCGTATCACAACACCACGCCGTTGTTCCCGGGACGCGTGCTGTCGGTCACCATTCCCAGCGGCGGCGGCCCAACGCATAATCTGACCTGGACCGGCGACAGCTATCGCCAGACGTTCATGGACGAGCTCGTGACCGCGAATATCGGCCAGGTCGGCACCCAGTTCGATTCGCTCGCCCATCCGATGATCAGGATCGAAGGGCAAGAGGGCTGGCAAGACGGCAACTACTTCTATAACGGCGTTCGCCTGGAAGATGTCGGCACCCCCTATGGCATCTCGAAGAACGGCACCGAGAACGTCGGCTCGTTCTTCACCCGCGGCATCCTCATCGACATGGTGGCGCTGACGGGCAGCAACCTGCCGATCGGCTATCCCATCTCGATGGACGACTATCGCGCGGCCCTTGCCGCCCAGGGCATCGACGATGCGGGCCAGGGCGACGTGGTCCTGTTCCGCACCGGCTGGAACGACATCTGGCGTGACAACCACAACCTTTCGACGGGTGAGGCCGTGGCCAACAATAACGAGTTCAACTCGGGCGGTCCCGGCATCTCACCGGAGGTCTGCGACCATCTCGCGGCGAAGAAGATCTCCATGCTCGGCGCCGACAACTGGGGAATCGAGCCCTATGACTTCGCCAGCAAGGGCGACTGGCCGACCCCGTTCGCGGAAGTCCCGGCATGGGCCTACTGCCATATGAACCTGACCGTTCGCCGCGGCATCTATCTGTTCGAGAACCTGGATCTGAAGCAGGTCGGCGAGGATCAGGCTTACGAGTTCCTGTTCTCGTGGGCGCCGATCAAGCTCGTGGGCGCCACCGGCGCGCCGGGCAACCCCATCGCGGCCTACTGACGCGATACTCGGACGCCGCCACCGAGACGGCGGAAGACAAGACGACGGAGGGGCCCGCCGGTTGCGGCGGGCCCTTTCGCCATGCTGAGCCACTTCGTTGAAAGGATTATGCATCCAGCCGTTTTCCATTACCCTGCGGCTCCCACCATTTGATTCCCCAGGGAGCCCCCATGCCCAAGACCGAGAAAATGCTGAGTGAGGACGTGCGCGCCGCCGAAGGCATCGTGCGCGTGCTGGAGGAGGCGGGTATCGACATGGTCTTCGGCATTCCGGGCGGCCACATGGGCCGGCTCTACGATGCGTTGTACGACCACAAGGACAGCATCCGCGCGGTGCTGGTGCGCCACGAGCAGCTGGCCAGCGTCATGGCCGAGGTCTATGGCCGGCTGACCGGCAAGCCGGGCGTCTGCACGGGCCAGGGCATCTTCATGCTGGCGAACGGCTTTCTCGGCACGCTTGAGGCGCATTTCGGTGCTTCGCCGATGCTCTTCCTGACCGATCACTCGGATATCCACCCCTTCACCCAGCACGCGCCCTATCAGTCTGGCACCGGCGATTATGGCGCGGCGGATACACAATCTGCGCTTGCAGCGGTGACCAAGCACACGGCGGCGGCCTACCACCCGGCCCAGGCGGTGCACGCCACCCAGCTCGCCATCAAGCACGCGCTGTCGGGCGAGCGCGGGCCGGTCGGCGTGGTGTATCACTCGGATTGCTTCCAAGGCACCGTCGCCGCCGAGGCACGGCCATACCTCTACCCAACCTATCAGTATCTGCCCCGGCCGAGCCCGGCCGACGCGGCCAGTGTGGCGGCGGCGGCAAAGGCTCTGTCGGCTGCCGAGCGCCCGGTCATCGTCGCCGGCAACGGCGTGCGCATCGCCCAAGGCTACGACCAGCTTGCCGCGCTGGCGGCGAAGCTCGGCGCGCCGGTCGCCACCAGCGCCTCGGGCAAGGGGGTCTATGCCGAGACCGGCGAGTGGGCGCTCGGCGTCTGCGGCAATTTCGGCCAGGCGACGGCGAACGCGGTGCTCGGCGCGGCGGACGTGGTGCTGGCGGTGGGCACGCGCCTCGGCCCGGCCGACACGGCGAACGAGAACCCGGCCCTGCTCGACCCCACCCGCCAGACCTTGTTGCAGATTGACATCGAGCCGCGCAACGCCAGCTGGACCTTCCCCTGCGACGTGGTCATGGCAGGCGACGCGGCGCTGACCCTGGCGCAACTCGCCGAGGCGGTCGAAGCACCGGCCGGCGGCACCGGCGCGCGCCAGCAGGCGCTGGCGGCGGCGCGCGCGGAGCACGGCTTTTTCGACCACCCGGGCTACACAGCGGACGATGCCCCGATCCTGCCCCAGCGGGTCTTCCGTGAGCTGCTGGCGGCAACGGAAGAGGACGCGCTGTTTACCTGCGACGCGGGCGAGAACCGCCTCTTCATGACCCACCACTTCCAGACCAAGGCGGCCGGCTCCCTGCTCATGCCGGGCATCGGCGCCATGGGCTACGCGGTGCCGGCGGCGCTCGCCGGCAAGCTCGTGTTCCCCGACCGTCAGGTGCTCTCGGTCTCGGGCGACGGCGGCTTCGGCATGGCCATGAACGGCATCATGACCGCCCGCGACGAGGACATCCCGATCGTCTCGGTGATCCTCAACAACAGCGCGCTCGGCTGGGTCAAGCACGGCCAGGGCAACCGCACGATCTCAAGCACCTTCGCCGACACCGACTACGCGGCAATCGCCCGCGCCATGGGCGTCGGCGGCATCCGGGTGGAGCAGCCGCAGGATCTGGCTGGGGCGCTGAGCGAGGCGCTGTCGTCGGGCCAGCCGACCGTGGTCGACGTCGTGACCTCGTTCGAACCCTCCTTCCGGGATGTGACATCACCACTGGCGGTAGGGTGAGGACCCACGCCATGATCCGCGCTTTGACATCCGCCGACCGTTCCGCCGCGCTTCACGTCATCAATACGGCGGCGCGTTGGTATCGGGAGTTTCTCCCTGACGAGGAGTTTCACGACCCGGAGATGACGGCGGCCGACTGGGACGGGGAATCCCGGCGCATGACCTGGTTCGGGGCGTTCGAGGGGGGCTCCCTGATCGGGGTCGCGGCCGTTGAGCCCATTAAGGACGTTGCGCTGCTGCGGCACGCCTACATTCTGCCGGAATGGCAGCGCCAGGGCACCGGCAGCCTTCTGGCGAGCGCGCTCGAGGCCGAGGTCGCCAGCGGCGTGCGCATCTTCGTCGGCACCTACCGCGCCAACTACAAGGCGCGCAGTGCGCTTGCGAAACAGGGCTATCGCGAATGCGCCGACAGCGAGGCGGTGCTGCGCGCCTATTACAGCATCCCCGAAGACCGGCTGCTCGCCTCCGTGGTCTACGAGAAGCTGCGCCAGTAGCTGCGCCCTAGCCCAACACCCCCATGCTGCTTTCTCGCGTGACCTCGCGGCGGCGCGAGAAGACGGCGGTATCGAGCGTGCCGCCGGTATAGGTCAGCGGGAACTGGTAGGGATCGCTGTCGTGGTCGCGGCCGGCCTCGCAGTGGGCGATGAGGCCGGCCATCAGGCGGCCGGCCACCGGCCCGTTCTTGAACTGGTTGCCGCTGGTGCCGACCGCCATGTAGAAGCCGGGCAAGGCCGAGCGGTCGTAGATCGGGATCCAGTCGTCGGAGACGTCGTAGAGATCGACCAGGCCCTTGGCCTGACCGGGGATGCCGAGGCCGGGAAAGCGCAGGGCCTGGCGATGCACCTGGTGCGTCCACTGCGGGCTCGGGCTGCGGTCGAGGTCGTCCGGATCGTCGACCCAGACCGGCGGATCGCATTCCGGCTCCATGCCGCCCACCACCAGGGCATCGGCGTGCTCGCTCCTAAGGTAGCTGCCGATATCGCGATCGAGCAGGACCATGGCGTCGTCGCCGCCGAGGTCGCGCGGTCGGGCGAGATGGCAGATTTCCTGGCGCAAGGGGCGGCAGGCGATGGTCATGTCGTCGAGCACGCCCGCCAAGCGATTGACCATGGTCGAATAAGGGCCCGCCGCGTTGACCACCACCGGCGCCGTGATCGCTTCGCCTGTGTCGAGGGCGACACCGCTGACAGGGCCGCGATCCCGCCGGATCTCCGTGACGCGGGCGCCGAAGCGAAAGCGCGTGCCGAGCAGGCGCGCGGCGTCAGTCATGTTGCGCGCGGCCAGTTGCGGGTCGGGCACATAGCCGCTGTCGGGGAAATACAGGGCGCCGCTGAGCACCCGCCCGCTGTCCTCGCCGAAACGCTCGTCATCGGAACGGCGGGCCGGGGCGAAGCTGCGCGTGTCGAGACCCGGGAAGTGCCGGGCCAGGCGTTCGCGGTCCCAGCTTTCCCAGGCAATGCCGAGGGCGCCGAGATGACGGCACATGCCGTCCATGCCGTCGTCCTCGCCGTTGCGCAGCACCAGGGTGCCGCATTCGACATAGCGCGCCAGATCCGCAGCCTCGGGATGTCCGAGAAAGGCCGGCCAATCGCGCCAGATGTGCAGGCCTTCCCAGGCCAGGGCGCAGCCTTCGTGGGTGGAATAGAAGGTCCGGACGATCGCCGTCGAAGAGCTCGTCGAGCCATAGCCGGCAGCCGGGTTCTTGTCGACAACCACGACATCGCGCCCGTCCTTCGCCAGCGCGAAGGCAACGGCGGAACCGATGATGCCGGCGCCGATAACGACCGCGTCGGCGGTGCTTTCGCTCACTTCGACTTCTTGACGCTCGGACATCGGGAATTCCTCTTGACCATGATGGGTCACAGCGGCGCCACGTCAAGGTGCAGGATATCGGTGAAAGTCAGCACCGCGACGTCGCCGCACCGCTGGCGGCGGGATGAGGGGCTGCTTCGGAGTCATAGCCCGACGAGTACAGCCCCTCACTACGACGGTAGATCCTGGCCAAAGGCCGACAATCGACGGCAATCGGCGTCTTTTGTCGTCGGATTTTGATTTAGAGCAAGCCGCGGCCTTGCTTTATGGGCCTAGTATTCTGGCCATGAAGAGACTGCCAGTAGCTCTGCTTGTATGTGCCTTTGCTGTCGCTGGCTGCATGGCCCAAGTCACGCAATCAGAATCCGGTCTCCGATCGACTTCCGGTTTGAGGGTGGGAGAGGTCTATACAATCCTCGACGACGATAAGATCGCAGGTTTGGAAAGGTCATTGCCGGCTTGCATGAGGGACAAGATGAATGCGCTTAATCCCGATGCTGCCTACCTGCCATCAAAGGATTTTCGTGACGCACTGTTCCCATATTTCGAACCGGAAATCGCGCCAAAAACCGACCAACAGTTGTCGTCGTTACTCTCAAGGCCAATTGTTCGGAGCAGAATCAAAGATCTGGGCGCAAGGTTTCTCATCTCAATTGTGGGCACAACGACCATAGGCGAAAGTGAGGGTCTGCTAATCGCCGGTGCCAGCCCAGGTGGCGGCGGTTGCTTGGGTGCAGAATGGGCGCATAAGAAATCGGATGTTGCAGTCGCCATCTGGGACCTGGAAGCAACACAAGAGGTCGGTACATTGGAAGTCAGTTCGGAAGGCGTTTTCTCCCTAGTTTGTTTCGGTCTGCCAATCCCCCTCATATCAGCGACGGAAACAGCTGCGTGCGAGGTAGCCGCAGAATACGTAACAAGATTTTTGTTACATGATGCAAATGGCCGAGAGACTATGCCGTGACCTCTGTCTCAGCCCTTAGGGGGTAGCCTCCTGCCAAGGTGTCGACAGCATATGGATCCTTTGTCTCAGCTTCTACTCGCGTTCACGAAATATTCGCGCTTTCAATCCAACGAACGACTTCAGGCTTGCCATAGAAATCAACGATAAAGTTGGCAGCTGCGCTTCTTATCGCCATTTCTGTCTCTAAACCAAATGTTTGATAGAGCTCATGAAAGTACTTTTCTTCACCAACACCGATAATTGGCCAAGATGCTATCATCTGACCCACCCTGCCATAGATGATCACCTGGTATGTGACCGTCACTTTTCCTCCCCCTATCGAGCTGGTGAGGAAGCTATCTAATGCGACCTCAATCACCCCATCAAGCGCCTGGGAACTATGTGCCATCGGCGCGCTCGATTTAACTCGAACCGAGCGCGCGAACATGCTGTCAAAGATTTGGCCAAATAACGCAATGGTCGGCTGACCAATGGGAATAACCGCAACAGATGGTCCTTCCCCGATTTTAGCTCTATGGACGTAGGATTCGGATAACGTACAAAATCTTTCGCACATTTGCGGGCGACGATGGTTCCTTTCA
>CAYPAX010000105.1:0-15798 GCA_964408735.1 uncultured Rhodospirillaceae bacterium
CTATCTGATGGTTCTGCCATCTCTGTTCTACCTCTATTCCCTTGCCGTCATCGACATCGAATCGGCCTCCGACCTGGAAGCCATGCTGGCGGCCGGCTATGCCTTCGTGCCCTTTGTGGTGGTCTCGGGACTGGCGATCTTTCCGCTGACGGCGCTTGAAGGCGCGCTTTTTGCGGCGCCTCCCATTCTATCCGTCGTTGTCGCGGCGGCCCTTCAGCTCGAAGTCATCGCCTGGGCAAATTACCTGGCGGTGCTTTGGCTGCTCCTGATTCTCGCCGCGGTCGCCACCATTGCCGGCATGGGGCAGATGCACTTCATGTCGGGGCTGGTGCACCAATCCGCGCATGATGTCCTCACCAACGCCTTCTCCCGGCGCTATGGCGAGGAGTTGCTGTCGATGCATTTCAGCCAGGCCAAACGCAGCGGCGCGCCGCTGTCGCTGATGTTTCTCGACATCGACAATTTCAAGGGCATCAATGACAATTACGGACACGAGGCTGGTGACGCGGTCTTGCGGGACATGGCGCAGACCTTGCGGCAGAAGCTCCGCGAAAGCGACGTCGTGGTGCGCTGGGGTGGCGAGGAGTTCGTTGTCATCATGCCGCAGACCGATAGCGCCGACGCCGTCACGCTTGCCGGGCGCCTGCTCGACGGCGGCCTCGGGACGCGCCCTGACGGCATGCCTCTTACGGCCAGCATGGGCGTTGCCGAGCATGCCGTCGATGCCGAGGACAGCATCGGCGATATGGTCGATGCCGCCGACCGCCGCATGTATGCGGCCAAGCGAAGCGGCAAGAACCGCGTGGTCGCGACCAACGCCGAGGTCTGAGCCAAGGCCGGAGCGGCGCCGGCGGAAACCAAGACATGCGCTAGCCAGCGGCTCTCCACCGGCGTATAAGAATCATTCAAATACGGGAAGAGGCACGTCGTCGAATATCGCCCGCCACGCAAGTTGGTAGCACGGTGCAGATATGGCAAAGACTACGTTTCCAGACGCCGCGCCGGCTTTAGCTGCGGACACGACGGTAACGAAAGTCATTCTCGACAATATCGAAGAGGCGATATACGTGCGCGGCGCGGGCCGCGAGCTGTTATATATCAATCCTGCGGCCGAGCGGCTGACCGGCTGGTCGAGTGCCGAGGCGCTGAAACGTCCCTGCTTCGAGGTTTTCGGGGACGAAGGGGCAAAATGCAATCTCGACTGCCCCATAGACCGGGCCAACAGGCTCGACCAGGCCATATTCCATACCGAAGGCAATCTCATAGACCGGCGCGGACAGCATAAGAGTGTCGGTGTCTCGATCTCTCCCGTTCGCGACGGCGAAGGGATTACCGCGACAGTCGTTCTGCTGCGCGATGTTACGCAGCTTCGCGACCTTGAAACGACCAACCTCAAGACCTTGATGGAGCTTGAGGCCACGCACCAGAGACTGCAGCAAAGCGAGCGGCGATTTCGGGGCTTCGCCGAGCTGTCTCATGACTGGTGGTGGGAAACCGACGCCGAACACCGCTTCAGCTATATGGGCGGGCCGAATGCGGCGGCACGGGAGCATATGATGGGCCGCCGCCGCGATGAGACCGTCGATACCAATTTGGATCCCGAGGCATGGACGCTTTTTCAAGAGTGTCTGGACAACTATGCCCTGTTCAGGGATTTCATCTATCCGCAGGACCTCAAGAGCGGCAGGCGGCGCTGGGTCAAGATCTCGGGAAATCCGATATTCGACGCGAACGATGTCTTTCTCGGCTATCGCGGCGTCGGCTCGGACATCACGACGGCGGTCGAAGAGAATCTGAGCCTTCGCGCGAGTGCAGAGAGGGACGTTCTGACAGGCTTGCTCAACCGCCGCGGATTCGAGAACGCCCTCAAGGCCTGCCGCAACGATCAACGCAATGCCGGCGCCAGGTTCGGCGTGGTGGTTATCGATCTCGACGGATTCAAGGCGATCAACGACGAACATGGCCATCAGGCAGGCGACCAGGTCCTGGTCGAGCAGGCCGCACGCCTGGTCGATGCCGTCAGGGATGACGATCGCGTCGGACGCCTGGGTGGCGACGAGTTCGCCATTTTACTGCGAGGGCTGGGCGAGAACGCGAGCGCAGATATGGTCGGGGCGAAGCTCTGTGAGTCCCTCAGCCGACCCATTCGGATCCAGGATGACGTTCGCGTGCAGCCGGGCGCGAGTATCGGTATTGCCATGTTCCCGGCCCATGGCGACGAGCCGGCTGCGCTGCTGGAAGCCGCCGACCAGGCCATGTACACGGCCAAGCGGGCGGGCAAGAACCGGCACGCGATCCATGAAGGATAGAAGAAGGTGAGCGAGCAGCTCATCGTCACGTTCCTGCTCCTCATAGAATCGGTGCTGGGCTATCCGCCGCCGGACGGCATTCCGTCCGTGACACGGCTGCCCGCCGCCGTGCTTGCCGAGCGCATCTGTGGCGCGCCCTGTCCCGTCAGGGCCGCCTTCATCGCCGACGAGGGCATTCTGATTGATGACGCGCTCGATCTCGACAACGATGCCTATGCCCGATCGATTTTCGTGCACGAGCTCGTGCACGCGGTTCAGCACGCCAACGGCACCCACGCGGCGATGAGGCCCTGCCAGCGTCATGCGGCCAGGGAATACGAAGCCTATGCGGTGCAGGATGCCTATCTTCGGCGCCGGACGGGAAATGGCGTGCTGGGCATACAGAAAGGCAACCGCATGTGGCCACGCTGCTTCGATGACTGAGCGCGTTATTCGCCGGTCGCATCGAATCCGGCTAGGCGCATGCCTTCGAACCAGGTTTTCAATAATGGCCGTGCCGCCTCGGGGTCGAGGGGGAAGATCTGCCGCATCACAGCCTGCGGCGTGAGGTCCGGCTTGAGCTCGAGCAGTGTCGCCAAGGCAGCCCGAGCCTCGTCGAGCCGGCCGAGATGGGCGAGCGCCGCCACCAATGTGGAGTGCGGCTGCCAAGTCGATGCCGGTTGACGTATGGAACGCTGCGCGTCGGCCAGCGCGGACTCGAAGTCGTCCGACATGAAGTGCGACATGGCGCGCACCAGATAGAATGCCCAGACCAGCGGACCGCGCGGACTCAGGCGGATGGCACTGTCGCAGCTCGCTATGGCTTCCGCTCGTTGGCTCGCCAAGAGATGAGCGTTGGCTAGCCCGAAATAGGCGATGGCGAAGCTGGGATTGAGCCCGGTCGCGATGCGCAGCTCGGCGAGCGCGGCGGCGCTGTCGCCGCTCAAGGTGTATACCCGGCCGAGCGCGAAATGCCCTAACGCCTCCTTGTCGTCGAGGGCCACGGCCTCGTTGGCGAGCCGCGCGGCCTCGGCCAGGCTCTCTCGCGGACTGTCGGAAAATCCCGAGCTGATTTCGAATATGTGGCTGCAGGCGCGGGCCGCGACGGCCTGGGCGAAATTGGCATCCTGCTCGGCGGCCTGCAACAGCCAGCGCCGGGCTTCCGCGAGGTCGTCTGCCGTGTGTCGCCAAAGATGCCATAGGCCGCGTTGGTAGGATTCCCAAGCATCGAGACTGCCCGGCGGCTTGCGATGGGCGCGTTCGCGTTCGACCTCGCCCACCTCGCCTTGCAGCGCCGCGACCAGGGTTTCGGCCACCTCGTCCTGAAGGGCGAAGATATCGGCAAGCCCGCGGTCATAGCGCTCGGCCCAGATGTGGTTGCCGCTGGCCGCATCGATGAGCTGCGCGGTAATGCGCACGCGCTCGCCTCCACTGCGCACGCTGCCTTCGACGACATAGCGGACGGCGAGCTCGCGACCCACCTGTTTCACATCGACCGCCTGGCCCTTGTACGTGAAGGTCGAATTGCGGGCGGTGACCTGAAGCCAGCGCAACCGCGACAGCTCGGTGATCAGGTCTTCGGCTATGCCGTCGGCAAGGAACTCCTGGTCCGCATCGCCGCTGAGATTCTCGAAGGCCAACACCGCGATCGACGGCTTGGCGGATGCAACAGATTCCGCGGGCGGCTCGCCAGTGCCGGAGAGACTGGCGCGATAGGCCCGCACCGGCCGGGCAATGTTCTTGACCTCATGCTGACCCAGGTCCACGAATGCCAGCGTGACTTTGCCCACGACTTGCTCGTGGGCGCTGGCCGACAGGCAGATACCGCCGGGCTCGGCCAGCGACTCGAGGCGGGCGGCGACATTGACGCCGTCGCCATAAATGGTCCCGTCGTTTTGCTCGAAGACATCGCCCAGGTTCACACCGATGCGAAAGAGCATTCGTCGCGCAACCGGCAGGTCGGCGTTGAGTTTGGTCAGAGTTGCTTGGATTTCGGAGGCGCCGAGAGTGGCCTCGACGACACTGTCGAACACGGCCAGCACGCTGTCGCCGGCGGTATCGACGATGCGGCCCTGATGGTCGCCGACATGGTCGCGGAAGGTCGCGCGGCAGGCGTCGAGCATCTCCATCGTGGCACGCTCGTCGTCGCCCATCAGGCGCGAAAAGCCGGCCACATCGGCGGCCAGAATTGCCGCGAGCCTCCGTCTCGCCTCGACCATGCCGTCCACCCCCTTGCCGTCGCACCGCAATAGTATGGCATAGTGCCCGCCGGAAGGAGTGGCAGCATGCCTGAGACGACACCCTGGCAGCTAGGCGACGCCGTGGCCGAGATGACCGGCAACGTGGAGACGGCCAAGGCCGATCTGGCGCGTTTCGGCTATTGCCTGGTGGCCGATGCGCTCGATGGCGCGACCTTGGCGGCGGCGCGCGAGCGCCTTGTCGATCAAGCCGAGGCCGAGCGCCGCGAGGGCATCGCCTTTGCCGACCAAGGCCCCGGCCAGACGTGCAACCGCGAGTTCGCTTTTGCCGCGCCGCAAGCCTTCACCGAGGCCGCCGGCGGGGTCAACCAGCGGGTCTGGATGCTGGTCAACAAGGGCCAGGTGTTTCGCGATCTGGTGACCCATCCCATGGTTTCTGATCTGGTCGAGTCGGTGATCGGCCCGGATTTTCTGCTTTCCACCCTGTCGGCCAACATCGCCAAGCCGGGCGGCGTGCCCATGGCGTTGCACACCGACCAGTGGTGGCTGCCGCGGCCCCTGCCGCGGGACGAGGCGCCGGTGCGCGCGGGCGCCATGCGCCGCGGCGAATATTACGGCGCGGATGATGGCGATGCGGCGCGAGCGATCAACCCTCCGGTGGTCTGCAACGTGATGTATTGCCTCAACGATTTCACGGAAGCCAACGGTGCCACGCGGCTGGTGCCGAAGAGCCATCTGACTGGGCTGCAGCCGCCTTCTGACGTGCCGCCGAGCACCCCCAGCATCGCGGCGGAAGCGCCCGCCGGCACGGCCGTGGTGTTCGAAGGCAGGCTCTGGCACGGCACCGGCGCAAATGTGGCCAATGGCCCGCGCCTCGGCGTGCTGGCCACCTTCTGCGCGCCCCAGTTCCGCACCCAGGAGAATCACACCCTCGGCACCGACCCGGCGGTGCTCGCCGAAGCCTCGGACGAGCTGCTGGCGCGCCTTGGCTTTGCGACCTGGAACGCCTATGGCCGCATCGGCGACCCGCACATGCCGCGGGTCTATCCCACGCCGCCGGCGGTCGGAGAGATGGAATGAGCGATGTCGATGTCTGGGGCGCCAACAGCACGCGCAGCATGCGCGTCGTCTGGATGCTGCACGAGTTCGGCGTGCCGTTCACCCATTACGCCATCGGCTCGCGCACGGGCGAGACCCTGACCGAAGACTACAAGGCGCTCAATCCGAAACAGAAGATTCCCGCCTTCCGCCACGGCGACCTGGTCCTGAGCGAGAGCGTCGCCATCGCCCAATATATCAGCGAGGCCTTTCCGGTGCCGGAGGGGTTCATGGTTCCCGACGATGCCGCGGGCCGCGCCAAAGTCGCCGAATGGTGCTCCTTCGCCGCCATGGAGCTCGATGCCCATTCGCTCTACCTCGTGCGCCGCCACAGGGACCTGGCTCAGATCTATGGCGAGGCGCCTGAGGCCGTGGCCTCGGCCTTCGAATATTGCGAAAAACAGCTCAACGCCATGGCGCCGCGCGTCGCAGCCGCGGCGCCCTATGTGCTGGGCGCGCAGCTGTCCGTCGCCGACGTGGTCTTGATGACATGTGTCGACTGGGCAATTCTTTACGGTGCCAAGGTGCCGGCGCCCTATCTCGCCTATCGCGAGCGCGTTGCCGAGCGCCCCGCCTTTCGCGCGGCCATGGCGCAGAACTTCCCCGACTTCGTCATCGAGGATGGCCGCATCGTCGGCCCGAAAGCAAAATGAAGATGCGAGAGAATGACTGACACAAAAGAGCCGAAAGGCCCGCTGCACGGCTTCCGCGTGCTCGACCTGACGACCATGGTCTCAGGTCCCATCGCGACCATGATGCTGGCCGACCAGGGCGCCGACGTGATCAAGATCGAGCCGCCGGCGGGCGAGCTCATGCGCCGCGTCGGCATCGACAATCGCGGCATGACCTCGTCCTTCCTGTCGTGCAACCGCTCCAAGCGCTCGCTCTCGGTCGATGTGAAGTCCGAGCAAGGCCTCGCCGTGGTGCGCAAGCTGGTGGCCACCGCCGACGTGCTGGTGCAGAACTTCCGCCCCGGCGCCATCCAGCGCATGGGCCTCGGCGAGGATGTGGTGCGCGAGATACGCCCCGACATCATCTATGTCTCGATCTCCGGCTTCGGCGAGGACGGGCCCTATGCCCAGCAGCGCGTCTACGATCCCGTCATTCAGGCGCTCTCGGGCCTGGCCGAGATCCAGACCGATCGGGCGACGGGCGAGCCGCGCATGGTGCGCACCATCATCCCCGACAAGACCACGTCGGTGACCGCGGCCCAGGCCATCACGGCGGCGCTGTTGGCGCGCGAACGCGGCGGCGGCGGCCAGCACGTCAAGCTCGCCATGCTCGACACCATGGTCGCCTATCTCTGGCCCGAGGCCATGTCGGCGCTCAACTTCGTCGGCAACGAGGCCGATCCCGCGCGCGGCCAGATGGGCCTCGACCTGGTGTTCAAGACACTCGACGGCCATATCACCGCCGGTGCCGTGACCGACCGCGAATGGGCCGGCATGGCGCGCGCCTTCGGCCGCGAGGCGCTGATCGAGGACGAGCGCTTCGTCAGCCCCGCCGCGCGCTTCGCCAATATCAGTGATCGCCGGCGCATCATGGGCGAGGAGATCGCCAAGTGGCAGACGGACGAGATTCTCGCCCGCTTCGTCGCCGAGCAGGTGCCCTGCGCCCCCATCCTCAGCCGCGAGGATGTGCTCGAGAACGAGCAGGTGCAGCGCAACGCCATCATCGAGATCCATGAAGACGAGGTGCTCGGTCAGGTGCGCCAGCCCCGCCCCGCCGCGCGCTTCGAGACCACGCCGGCCGAGATACGTGCCATGGCACCGTTCCTAGGCGCCGGCAATGACGAGATTCTGAGTGAGCTCGGCTATGACCGGGACGAGATCGCGCGCCTGCATGAGGCCGGCGTGCTGCAGCACAATCCCCCGCGCGAGGAGGATCCGGCATGAGCAGCGTGCTCCGCGTTTTCACCTATCTGCCCAATCCGCGCCTCTGGAAGGCGGCGATCGCGGCGCGTCTTTGTGGCCTGGAGATCGAGGCGCGCGGCGACAAGCCGCGCAAGCTTCGCGACTGGCTGTGGGACTTCGATGCCCGCCCGCTCGAAGACGGCGAGGCCGACCCGCAAGGCCCCTGGGCCAGGCAGCCCCGCACGGGTTTCGACGGCGTGCTCTACAAGACCGACGCCTTTCTCGGCGCCCACCCCTTCGGCACCGTGCCGGCGGCCTTCAGCCCCGACGGCGAGGTGGGTATTTTCGAATCCAACAGCATCATGCGCACCGTTGCCCGCCTCGGTGCCGAGTGTTATCCGCTCTACGGCAGCGATCCCTACCAGGCCTCGCGTATCGACAGCTTCCTCGACGCCTGTCTCGTTTTCGCCCGCGACAGCCAGATCTACCTGCTGGCCATGAACGCCGACAGCGTGACACCCGAGATCCACGCCCGCGCCAAGGGCGCCTGGGAAACCTGGATGAGCGGCATGGAGCGCGCGATGACGGGCCGCGACTTCCTGGTCGGCGACGGCATCACGCTCGCCGATATCTGCTTCGTCTGCGAACTGACACTGTTCTCGCGCGAAAAAGCCCTGCACGGCAAGCTCGCTGCCCTCGGCCTCGACCCCATCGTCGGCGACGACGATGCCTACCCCAACGCCATGGCCCACTACCGCCGCCTGGTCGCCCACGAGGCCTTCGCGCCGGACGTTGCGCCGTACCTGGAAAAGCTCCAAAGGGACATCGCCGCATGATCAAGCTCGCCTTCTGTCTGCGGCGCCTGCCCCATCTCAGCGTCGAGGAATTCCAGCGCACCTGGCGCGATGACCACGCGCCGCTGGTGCGCCAACATCAGAAGGCTCTGGGCATTCTGCGCTATGTCCAGCTCCACACCGACCACGGCAAGCTGACCCAGGCAATGACTGCCTCGCGCGGCTGCGGGCCGGCCTATGACGGCATCGCCGAGCTCTGGTACGAAAGCCGCGAGGCCTTCGCCGCGCTGCGCGAAAGCGCCGAAGCCCGCGCCGCCGGCAAGGCGCTCTACGAAGACGAATGCCGCTTCATAGACCTCGCCAACTCCGCCATCTGGGTCGGCGAGGAATACGAGGTCATCGCACAGAGCGACACCTGACGCCCGCCATCGATTTGTGGCGTTCTCCGCGTGCGCCTTTCGGGTTGGAGAGAGCCTAAATGAGCGATGTCGCCCTTGGCAGCCACGACCTGCGACTTTCTGTTGATCCCGACGCCGGCGCTTGCGTTACCGGGTTCTGGTCGATGCGCGATGGCCAGCGTTTCGACTGGTTTCTGCCGAGCGACAAGGCTTGCTTCCCCTTGGTGCCCTATTCCAATCGCATTCGGGGCGGGCGCTTTCGCTTTGGCGGGCGCGAGATCGCTCTGCCGCTCAATTTTGGTGACCATCCGCACAGCATTCACGGGCATGGCTGGCAGGCGGCTTGGGATGTCGTGGAGTCAGCGTCGAATCGATTGCTGCTGGGCTATGGGCATGCAGCGGACGAATGGCCATGGGCCTACGTGGCGCGACAGACGTTTCAACTCGGCGAGAGCGGTCTGACGATTACCCTGGAACTGGAGAACCAGAGCAACAGCGACATGCCAGCCGGTATCGGGCTGCACCCGTATTTTCCGCTGCGCGATGCTCAGCTTACTGCCGAAGTCGCAGGCGTCTGGCTAACCGATGACGAGGTCATGCCGACCGAGCGTGTGGCGCTGCCGGAACGCTGGAATCTGCGCCAGGGCGTGGCAGTGCCGGACATGGATATCGACAATGGATTTGACGGCTGGAATGGCCGCGCGGTGATCGCGTGGCCCGAGAGCGGTGCCGGGCTAACGATCTTGGCGGATTCTCTGCTCAGGAATCTCGTGGTGTTCGCGCCGCCGGGCGGCGATTTCTTCTGTGTCGAGCCGGTCTCGCATATGACCGACGCCTTCAACCTGGCGGCCGGCAGCACGGCGGAGACGGGTATGCGGGTGCTGGCACCGGGCGAGGCCCTGTCGGCGCGCGTGACCTTCAGCCCGCATAGGCGTTCGCCGGCAGGCCGCTGACGCCCGCATCCACCGCGAAAAGGCTGCCGGCCATGGGCTGGCGCGCGATGTCCGAACAGCTCAGGCCCTTGGTCGCTGTGGTGACGTAAAGCACGTCCAGCGCCGCGCCGCCGAAGGCGCAGCTCGTGACATTGGAGACCGGCAGCGGGATATAGCGCATCGGCGTGCCGTCAGGATCGAAGCGGGTCACCCGCCAGCCGCCGAAATGGGCCACCCAGAGGCAGCCCTCGGCATCGACGGTCATGCCGTCGGGATGACCGTGCGCTTCCGGTATGGTGATGAAGGGGCGTTTGTTCGACAGCGAACCGTCTTCGGCCAGATCGAAGGCGGAGATCTCACGCTTCAGCGTATCGGTGTGATAGAGCGTGGCGCCATCGGGGCTGAAGGCGGGGCCGTTGGTGATGACGTAGCCGCAATCCAGACGATGCCAGCTGTGATCCGCATCCAGGCGGTAGAGCGCGCCCGTCGCCTCGATCTCCGAATCGTCCATGGTGCCGGTCCAAAGGCGGCCCTTGGCATCGACCTTGCCGTCGTTGACGCGATTTCCGGGGCGGTCCGTTTCCGGGCCGCCGAGGCGCGCGGGCGAACTTTGCGGGCAGGCGAGGAAGGCGAAGCCGCCCTTCAGCCCGGCAATGAAACCGCCTTCGGCGCGCGGGCAGAGACAGCCGATCGGCTCCGCCACGCGCCAGCTTTCGCGGGCGCCCGTCTGCGGCTGATAGCGATGGATCGCCGGCGCCTTGATATCGACCCAATAGAGCGCCGATTCCGCGGCCAGCCAGACCGGCCCCTCGCCAAGAATCGCCGCGGCGGGCCAGATGCACGCCGCTGTCACGTCCAGCCGCCGTCGGCGATGTAGTTCTGGTTGGTGCAGATGCCGCTGTCGTCGGAAGCGAGAAACAGCACCACGCGCGCCAGCTCCTCCGGCAGGAGATGACGCTTGAGGCACTGGCGGCGCATGAGCTCCGCTTCGCCTTCGTCGTCGAGCCATTTGTCGACCTGGCGCTCGGTCATGATCCAGCCCGGCAGCACCGAATTCACACGGATGTTGCGCGGCCCGAGATCACGCGCCATCGAGCGCGTCAGCCCGACAATGGCGGCCTTGGACGCGGAATAGCACGGCATGCCGCCCTGGCCGGCGATCCAGGTGGTCGAGCCCATGTTGATGACCGAGCCGCCGCCGGCCTCGCCCATGGCATCTGCCACCGCTTGGGTGGCGAACAGTTGGTGCTTGAAGTTGACCGCGATGCGCTCGTCGAAATAGTCGGAGGTCACGTCGGCGAGCGCATGGCGGTCGTCATTGGCGGCGTTGTTGACCAGCGCCCGAATCGGCCCTGCACGCGCGATAACGTCGCGGATCGCCGCCTGTAGCGCATCGATGTCGCGCAAATCGCAGGCGATGAACTCCGGCGCCGGGCAGCCTTGTGCCTCGATGCGCGCGATCAAGTCGGCCGCGGCTTCGGCATTGATGTCGACAAAGAAGACGTTCGCCCGCTGGCGGCAGAACAGCTCGACGATCGCAGCGCCGATGCCGGAGCCGCCGCCGGTGACGAAGACATTGCGCCCCGCGAGGCTGGGATAGCTGGCTTCCTCGGTCATCATGGCCTCCGATCAGAGCTTGGTCCAGGCGCCGTTGGCGGCACCGGAGGCAACGGCAGCGGCGATGAAACGCACGCCCATGACGCCGTCTTCGACGGTCGGCACCAATAGGGATTGCGGGTCGGGGTCGCGCCCCGTCAGGCGGGCCTCGATCTGTTCCGCCATGTCGGTGTAGAGCTGTGCGAAGGCTTCCAGATAGCCTTCCGGATGGCCGCCGGGAATGCGCGTTGAATAGGTCGCGGCATCGCCGAGCTCGGCGCCGCCGCGGGTCAGTGTGCGCGGCGGCTGGCCGAGCGGGGTGAAGGTGAGCTGGTTGGGTTGCTCCTGGGCCCACTCCAGGCCCGCCTTCTCGCCGTAGATGCGGATGCGCAGCGCGTTCTCGTTGCCCGGCGCCACCTGGCTCGACCATAGCATGCCCTTGGCGCCGCTGTCGAAGCGCAGCAGCATGTTGGCATTGTCGTCGAGCTGGCGTCCGGGCACGAAAATCTCGAGGTCGGCAGCCAGCTCGACCACCTCCGAATCGGTCATGAAGCGGGCCAGATTGTGGGCATGGGTGGCGATATCGCCGACACAGCCGGCGGGGCCGCTGCGCGCCGGATCCGTGCGCCATTCCGCCTGCTTGTTGTCGCCCGCGTCTTCGGCCTTGTTGGTCAGCCAGTCCTGGGGGTATTCCGCCTGCACGACGCGAATCGGCCCGAGCTCGCCGGCCGAGATCATCTCGCGTGCCTGGCGTACCAACGGATAGCCCGTATAGTTGTGGGTGACGCCGAACAGGCGGGCGTGCTGTCTGGTCAGCGAGGCGAGCTCCTCGGCATCGGCGACGGTGGTGGTCAGGGGCTTGTCGCAGATCACGTCAATGCCGGCTTCGAGGAAGGCCTTGGCCGGGCCGTGGTGGACGTGGTTGGGGGTGACGATCGCCACCGCGTCGATGCCGTCCTCGCGCGCCGCCTCAGCCGCAGCCATGGCGGCGTAGCTGTCATAGGCGCGCTCCGGCGCGATACGCAGCTCTGCCGCCGAGGCCCTGGCGCGTGCGGGATCCGAGGACAGCGCCCCGGCCACCAGCTCGTAGCGGTCGTCGATGCGCGCGGCAATGCGGTGCACGCCGCCGATGAAGGCGCCCTGGCCTCCGCCGACCATGCCGAGGCGCAGGCGCCGGCCGAGTGTCTGTTCCGTCATGGCTCTGGCTCCTTAAGAGATGCCGAGGAGCCGGCGATTGGCCGCCTCGTCGGTGCCGCCGGCGGCGAAGTCGTCGAAGGTTCTCTCGGTCACGCGGATGATGTGATCGGCGATGAACTGAGCGCCTTCGCGGGCGCCGTCCTCCGGATGCTTCATGCAGCATTCCCATTCGAGCACGGCCCAGCCGTCGAAATCGGCCGCGGTGAGGCGCGAGAAGATGCCGGAGAAGTCGACCTGGCCATCACCCAGCGAACGGAAGCGCCCGGCCCGGTCGATCCACGACTGATAGCCGGAATAGACGCCCTGGCGGCCGCTGGGAAGGAACTCCGCATCCTTGACGTGGAACATCTTGATGCGCTCGGCATAGATGTCGATGAAGGCGAGATAGTCGAGTTGCTGGAGGACGAAATGGCTGGGGTCGTAGAGGATGTTGCAGCGCGGATGCTCATCGACGCGCTCCAGCAGCATCTCGAAAGTGACGCCGTCGTGCAGGTCCTCGCCGGGATGGATCTCGAAGCAGACATCGACGCCGGCCTCGTCGAAGGCATCGAATATGGGTCGCCAGCGCCTGGCAAGCTCGTCGAAGGCGGTCTCCACCAGCCCGGCAGGCCGCTGCGGCCAGGGATAGACGAAAGGCCAGGCCAGCGCGCCGGAGAAGGTGGCGTGGGCGCTCAGGCCGAGGTTCTGCGAGGCCTTGGCGGCAAGGCGCATCTGCTCGACCGCCCATGCCTGGCGCGCCTGGGGGTTGCCGCGCACTTCCTCCGCCGCGAAGCCGTCGAAGGCCTCGTCATAGGCCGGGTGAACTGCCACCAGCTGGCCCTGGAGATGGGTCGAAAGCTCGGTGACGCTGACACCATGCCCGGCGAGGACGCCTTTGAGATCGTCGCAGTAATCCTTGCTCTCGGCCGCTTTGGCGAGATCGATGAAGCGGCTGTCCCAGGAGGGGATCTGAATGCCGACGAAGCCGAGGCCCGCGGCCCAGGCGGCAATCTCGTTCAAGCTGTTGAACGGTGCGCTGTCGTCGGCGAATTGCGCCAAGAAGATGGCCGGGCCCTTGATCGTCTTCATCCTGCTGCTCCCTCTCCGGCTGCCATGTCGTGCCCAAGGGGCCGAAAGGCTTGGCCTGGGTTTTCGTCGACTTGAAAATCTCTTTGTCGCCAAAGACTTATGTCTTCAGTTCGGCGAAAGAACCGAGCTGTTCAGCCGCCGAATATTTTTTTCATACGCGAAATTATTCTGCTTGTCGAGGCTGTAGCGCTCTTTGGGATTGTTATAAAATGCATTAAATTTTACGCAAAAATATGCCACATCATCCCTCGACAATGATGGTTGCCGCAATAATCCACTAAATTACGCCGGATTTTATCATGTTTCATTTAATTCGGTAGGATCCTCAAAAAAATTAATTATTGACCTTCGGCGATTGGCCTGGATAATTAATTCATCGATCAAACAAAAGATCGCGGCAGCGGCGGGCTTGATCAAACGCATTCTGGAGGAATCGCAGTCGTGATCGCACCGGCGTCCAGTCGTCAACGCATCCTCGGCCTGATCCGGGAAAAGGGGCGTATCTCGCGAGTCGAGATCGCTGCTGCCACGGGTATCAGCCGCGCCGCGGTGACCAACCTGACCCAGGCGCTGCTCGATGACGGGCTGCTCATCGAGCAGGCAGGAGATGGCGCCGCAGCGGGCCGCGGCAGGCCGCGGGTCAATCTGCAGCTCAATTCCCGCGCCATGCACGTCGTCGGCGTCAAGATCTCCATGCACCAGATCGGCATCGCGCTCACCGACTTCACGGGCGAGGTGCTCGACACCCTGATCATGCCCTATCGTGCCGGCCGTCAGGCCGCCGATGTCACAGCCGACGTGGTCGAGGACGCGGTGCGCCAGTGCCTGCTCGATTCGAGCCTGGCGCCGAGCTCGGTCGGCGGCATCTGCATCGGCCTTCCCGGCTATGTGGATAGCGAGGCCGGGGTCTGCCATTGGAGCCCCATCTTCAAATCCGGCGACGTGCGCTTCGGCGACGAGATCCAGCGCCGCATGGGTATCGACACCTACATAGAGAACGACGCCAACCTCGTGGCTTCTGCCGAGCACTGGTTCGGCAAGGGCCGCGGGCGCGACTGCTTTGCCGTGGTCACAGTCGAGGCGGGCGTCGGCATGGGCTTTGTCGTCAACGACACGCTCTATCGCGGCGCCCACGGCGTCGGCCCCGAATTCGGCCACGCCCAATTGGATCCGCACGGCCCGCAGTGCCGCTGCGGCAGGCGCGGCTGTGTCGAGGCCTATGTCAGCGATTACGCCATCCTGCGCGAGGCCGATGGCGGCATATCCATTGATGCCTATGCCGCAAATCCGACCCTCTATCACGGCCGCATCAACGAGATCACGCGCCAGGCCCGCGACGGTGACGAGCGCCTGCGCGAAGTCTTCCAGAAGGCCGGCCGCAGCCTCGGCTTCGCGCTCGCCAACCTGGTGGCGATGTTGAACCCGCCGCGCATCATCCTGTCCGGCGACGGCATGCGAGCGGGCGAGCTGCTTTTCGATCCGGTGCGCGAGGGCCTGGCCGATCACCGTCCGACGGCACCGCAATTCGAGGTGGACCTGGTGACGCACCGCTGGGGCGACGACGTCTGGGCGCGTGGCGCCGCGGCCATGGTGCTGCAACGGCTGTATTCGCGCAGCGAGCTGCGTGCTGTTGGCGACGCCGCGCCCAGCAAGCCTGCGCCGGCAGGCGACTGAGACGTTCGGGTTAGGGGAGACGAGGGAAAATGACCGCGCTCACGATCACAGGCTTGCATAAGCGCTTCGGCGATATTGTCGCTGTGGACGGGCTCGACCTTACGGTGGATGCCGGCGAGTTCTATGTCCTGCTCGGCCCCAGCGCCCATGGCAAGACAACGACCCTGCGCGCCATCGCCGGCATCGAGGCCATCGACGAGGGCCGCATCGTCTTCGACGGCGAAGACATCACCCACAAGCCCGTGCGCGATCGCGATATCGCCATGGTCTTCCAGACCTTCGCGCTCTACCCCCATCTGACCATCTTCGACAATCTCGCCTACCCCCTGCGCGAGCGTCGCCTTCCCAGCGCCGACATCCGCCGCCGGGTGCACGAGGTCGCCGACATGCTGGGCCTCGGCCACACGCTAAAGCGCAAGCCCGGCACGGCGAGCGGCGGTGAGCAACAAAGGGTGGCCATCGGCCGGGCGCTGGTGCGCCAACCCAAGTTGCTGCTGCTCGACGAGCCGCTGACCAATCTCGACGCCAAGCTCAGGCACGACACCCGCGCCGAGCTCAAGCGTCTGCACCGGGAATTCGGTCTGACAATCGTCTACGCCACGCCCGACGAGCTGGAGGCCCTCACCCTCGGTCAGCGCATCGGCGTGCTTAACAGCCCGTTGACGAAGTCTGCTCTGGACGCGTGTCGCTGTGTCTGATTCT
>CAYPAX010000106.1:0-15711 GCA_964408735.1 uncultured Rhodospirillaceae bacterium
TTCGTCCGTTCAAATTTTGCCTTCGCCATCGCTCTACGACTCCGTTCCTTGACGCTTACCGTTCGCAGCGGATTGCCTGGCACACCACCAGATACCGCTGCCCTGCTTCATCTTCAGGCGAGTTTCGCCCGTACCTCTTCCGCGACCATTTGCGGCACCGGCTCGTAATGGTCGAAAAACATGCTGTATTGCGCCCGGCCCTGGGTCAGCGAGCGCAAGCTGTTGACGTAACCGAACATGGTGGCCAGCGGTACCATGGCGCGCACGGTAGTGGCATTGCCACTGGCATCCATGCCCTGGATTTGACCGCGGCGGCTGTTCAGATCGCCGATCACGTCGCCCATATATTCGTCCGGCGTGACCACCTCGACGCGCATCACCGGCTCGAGCAATTTCGGCGAGCCCTGGCCAAGCGCCTCGCGGGCCGCGGCGCGCGCCGCCAGCTCAAACGCCATGACGGACGAATCGACCTCGTGATGGGCGCCGTCGAGCAAGGTCGCCTTGACGTCGATCACCGGATAGCCGGCGATGATGCCGCCGCTCATGGCGCCCGAGACGCCCTTCTGCACACCGGGGATGTACTCCCGTGGCACATTGCCGCCGACGATCTTGCTCTCGAAAGTGAACCCTTCGCCCTTCTCGCCGGGCTCGAGCCGCAGCTTGAGGCGCGCGAACTGGCCGGAGCCGCCGGTCTGCTTCTTGTGGGTGTAATCGACCTCGGTCGCGCGGGTGATGGACTCGCGATAGGCCACCTGCGGCGCACCGACATTGGCGCCGACTTTGAACTCGCGCTTGAGACGGTCGACAATGATGTCAAGGTGAAGCTCGCCCATGCCCCTGATCAGGGTCTGGCCGCTCTCGGCGTCGCTGGCCACGCGGAAGGAGGGATCCTCCATAGCCAGACGGCCGAGTGCCACGCTCATCTTCTCCTGGTCGCCCTTGGTGCGCGGCTCGACCGCGACCTCGATCACGGGGTCGGGGAACTCCATGCGCTCGAGAATGACGGCCTTGGCGGATTCGCACAGCGTGTCGCCAGTGGTGGTGTTCTTGAGCCCGGCCATGGCCACGATGTCGCCGGCCCGCGCTACCTTGATATCCTCGCGATGATTGGCGTGCATCGCCAACATGCGCCCGACCCGCTCGCGCTTGCCCTTGACCGAATTAAGCACCGACTGGCCGGTCTCGACGACGCCGGAATAGACCCGGACGAAGGTAAGCGAGCCGACATGCTGGTCGTTCATCACCTTGAAGGCCAGCGCCGCAAAGGGCTCGTCGTCTGAGCTGATGCGCTCTGCCGGCTGGTCATTGTCGGGCAGGGTGCCCTTGATGGCGGCGATATCGGTCGGTGCCGGCATGTAATCGACCACCGCATCGAGCAGCGGCTGCACGCCCTTGTTCTTGAAGGCCGAGCCGTTGAGCACCGGCACGAAGGCGCCGGCAATGGTACCCTTGCGGATACAGCGGATCAGGGTCTCCTCGTCGGGCTCCTCGCCCTCGAGGAAGGCCTCCAGAGCATCGTCGTCCTGCTCCACCGCCGCCTCGACCAGCTTCTCGCGATATTCGGCAGCGAGGTCGGCCAGATCGCCCGGAATATCGACAACGTCGAATTCGGCGCCCAGGCTCTCGTCGCGCCACAGCGTGGCCTTCATGAGCACCAGGTCGACAACCCCGGCGTAATCGGCTTCGGCGCCCACGGGCAGTTGCACCACCAACGGATTGGCGCCCAGGCGGTCAACGATCATCTGCACGCAGCGCATGAAGTCGGCGCCGATGCGGTCCATCTTGTTGACGAAGCAGATGCGCGGCACTTCATAGCGGTTGGCCTGGCGCCAGACGGTCTCGGACTGGGGCTCGACACCGGCCACGCTGTCGAAGACGCAAACCGAGCCGTCAAGCACGCGCAAGGACCGCTCCACCTCGATGGTGAAGTCGACATGGCCAGGGGTATCGATGATGTTGATCTGGTGATCGCGCCAATAGCACGTGGTGGCGGCGGAGGTGATGGTGATGCCGCGCTCCTGCTCCTGCTCCATCCAGTCCATGGTGGCAGCGCCATGATGGACCTCACCGATCTTGTGGGAGCGGCCCGTGTAGAACAGGATTCGCTCCGTCGCCGTCGTCTTGCCGGCGTCGATGTGGGCCATGATGCCGATATTGCGGTATCGGGTCAGGGGCGTGGTGCGGGACATGCTTCAGCTTCCTTCGGGTTTTCCGCGCGCTGGCCTACCAGCGATAATGCGAAAAGGCCTTGTTGGCCTCGGCCATGCGGTGGGTATCCTCCCGCTTCTTCACCGCAGAGCCGCGATTCGAGGCGGCATCCATAAGCTCGTTCGAAAGGCGCTCGACCATGGTTCTTTCCGAGCGCTTGCGTGCCGCATCGATAAGCCAGCGAATGGCAAGCGCCTGACGGCGGTCGTTACGGACCTCCACCGGCACCTGGTAGGTTGCGCCACCGACGCGGCGCGACTTCACTTCGACGTTGGGCTTCACGTTCTCCAGCGCATCGTGAAAGAGCTGCAGCGGATCGCCGCTGCCGCGCCCGGCGACACGATCGAAGGCGCCATAGACGATTCGCTCCGCGCACGACTTCTTGCCGTCATGCATCAGATTGTTCATGAACTTGGTGACCACGACGTCGCCAAACTTGGCGTCGCCCAGGATCTCGCGCTTTTCAGCAGCGTGACGTCGTGACATGGCTTCTTCTCCCGCCTACTTGGGACGCTTGGCGCCGTATTTCGAACGCCGCTGGCGGCGATCGCTGACGCCTTCGGTATCCAAGGTGCCGCGAATGATGTGGTAGCGCACGCCAGGCAGATCCTTGACGCGACCGCCGCGGATCATCACCACAGAATGCTCCTGCAGGTTATGGCCCTCGCCGGGAATGTAACTAGTGACCTCGAAGCTGTTGGTCAGGCGCACGCGCGCGACCTTGCGCAGGGCCGAGTTCGGCTTCTTCGGCGTGGTCGTATAGACGCGCGTACAGACCCCGCGCTTTTGCGGACAGGCCTCGAGCGCCGGCACCTTGTTGCGCTCCACTTGACGCTGCCGGCCCTTGCGAACCAGCTGATTGATCGTCGGCATAGACTCTTTCCTCTCGCCTACCGTCCGCAGTTTGCCAAGACGCATACAAGCCTGCGCTGACGGCCGGCCGCCCTTGGCTTAGCGACCGGCTTGCAAGCCGAAAACCGACGAGACGCCTACGTTTCACCGCTGAAGATCAGCGGGAATCGCGGCGGCTGCCCCGACGGCTGGTTATGTTCCACGTTGCGGCGACCGTTGCGGTCACCTGTCGGGGGCAGCGTCTAGGCGGGACACCTACCACCTGCCCCCCGAATGAGGCGCGCATACTATGGACGGCCCCGGTGGCCGTCAAGCGCAAATCGTAGCCCGCAAATCCCAGTATTTACGGGACTTTCCGAACCTTTCCGGACGGCAGGAGGGGGCCCCTCAGGCGGCCCCCGGCTCCTCCGCCTCGAGCAGCGCTTGGGCGGCGTCGGCCGCGGCCGCCGCCTCCGCCTGCCGCGCCTCGACGATCTCGCGATCCCGCGTGCCGGCGACCCGCTTCATGATGTTCATGAAGCGGCCAGTGCCGGCCGGGATCAAGCGCCCGACGATGACGTTCTCCTTGAGCCCGTTGAGGTGATCCGAACGCCCGGTCACCGCGGCCTCGGTCAGCACACGGGTGGTTTCCTGGAACGACGCCGCCGAGATGAACGAATTGGTCTGCAGGCTGGCCTTGGTGATGCCCTGCAGCACCGGCAGGGCGGTGGCGATTCGCCGGCCCTCGGCCTCGGCCTTGCGGTTGACCTCGCGGAACTCGACCTTGTCGACCTGCTCGCCGGTCAGGAAGGTGGTCTCGCCAGGATCGTCGATCTCCATCTTCTGCAACATCTGACGTGAGATCACCTCGATGTGCTTGTCGTTGATCTTGACGCCCTGCAGGCGGTAGACCTCCTGGATCTCGTTGATCAGATAGGAGGCCAGTTCGGCCACGTGGAGCACCTTGAGGATATCGTGCGGCACCCGGCTGCCATCCATCAGAAGGTCGCCCTTGCGGACGAAATCGCCTTCCTGGACGGTGATCGGCTTGCCTTTCGGAACCAGATACTCGGTAGCCTCCGCGCCCTCTTCCTCGGGCACCACGACCAGGCGGCGTTTGGCCTTGTAGTCCTTGCCGAACTCCACCCGGCCGTCGGATTCGGCCATGATCGCGAAATCCTTGGGCTTGCGCGCCTCGAAGAGCTCCGCCACCCGCGGCAGACCGCCGGTGATGTCACGCGCCTTCGAGCCTTCGAGCGGGATCCGCGCCAGGACGTCGCCGGCATGGACGCTGTCGTCCACTTCGACGCTGAGCACCGCGTTGATCGGCAGCTCGAACTGGGCCTCGCGGCCGTTCGAGAGCGTCACCGGCTCGCCGCTCTCGTCGACCAGCAGGACACGAGGGCGCAAATCGGCGGTCTTGCCGGTCTGCTTCCACTCGATCACGCGACGGCTGGCGATGCCCGTGGCCTCGTCAACCTCCTCACGCGTGGTCACGCCCTCGACCAGGTCGAGATATTTAACCGTGCCCGACTTCTCGCTGATCACCGGGCGCATATGCGGGTCCCACTCCGCGAGCTTGGTGCCGAGGCTTACCGCTTGGTCATGATCGACCAGCAGGCGGCTGCCATAGGGCACGCGATGACGTGCCCGCTCGCGGCCCTGCGCGTCCCTCAGCACGAGTTCGCAATTGCGGCTCATGATAACGGGCGTGCCCGTGGAATCGTTCACCGCATTGCGGTTCTCGATCGTCAGGGTGCCGTCGATATTGCTTTCGATGCTCGACTGCTGGGCGGTCTGGCTCACCGCACCGCCGATGTGGAAGGTGCGCATGGTCAGCTGAGTGCCGGGCTCGCCGATCGACTGGGCGGCGATGACGCCGACGGCCTCGCCGACATTGACCATGGTGCCGCGTGCAAGATCGCGGCCGTAACAGGTGGCGCAAACGCCTTCCTCGGTCTCGCAAGTCAGAACCGAGCGGATCTTGACGTGCTCGACGCCCGCCGTCTCGATGGCCTGCACCGCGGCTTCGTCGATCAGCCCCGCCGCCGGCACCAGCACGTCCTCGCTGACCGGGTCGAGAATATCGATCGAGGCGGTGCGCCCGAGAATGCGGTCGGCGAGCGGTTCGATGACCTCGCCGCCATCGATCACCGCCGCGACGTCGAGGCCGGCCGTGGTGCCGCACTCGACCTCGGTGATGATCACGTCCTGGGCGACATCGACGAGACGGCGGGTCAAGTAACCCGAATTGGCCGTCTTCAGCGCCGTGTCCGCCAGGCCCTTGCGGGCGCCGTGGGTGGAATTGAAGTATTCGAGAACCGTCAGCCCCTCCTTGAAGTTGGAGATGATCGGCGTCTCGATGATCTCGCCGGAAGGCTTGGCCATGAGGCCGCGCATGCCCGCCAGCTGCTTCATCTGCGCAGGCGAGCCGCGGGCACCGGAGTGGGCCATCATGTAAACCGAGTTGAGGGAGGTATAGCCCTCGTCGCCGCCACCGGAAATGCCGGCCATCATCTCGTCCGCGACCTTGTCGGTGCACTGGGACCAGATATCGATGACCTTGTTGTATTTCTCGCCCTGGGTGATCAGGCCCTCGGCATATTGACGCTCGAACTCCTTGACCATGTCGCGGGTCTCGTTGACCAGGGCGTGCTTGGCGGCGGGAACCACCATGTCGTCCTTGCCGAAGGAGATGCCGGCGCGGCAGGCGCGCGAGAAGCCCATGGCCATGATGTGATCGGCGAACAGCACCGTCTCCTTCTGGCCGCAGTGCCGATAGACCTCGTCGATAACCTGGGTCAGCTCCTTCTTGGTCAGCAGGCGATTGATGAGGTCGAAGCTGACCCGCGGATTGCGCGGCAGGATCTCCGACAGAAGCATGCGCCCGGGCGTCGTCTCGACGATCTGGCTCACGGGATTGCCATCTGCATCGACCGTATGGTAGCGCGCCTTGATCTTGGCATGCAGATGCAGCGAGCTGCTCTCGATCGCATGCTCGATCTCCGCCACGGAGGCAAAGGTCATGCCCTCGCCCGCCATGCCCTCGCGCTCGATCGTCAGGTAGTAGAGGCCGAGCACGATATCCTGTGTCGGCACGATGATGGGCTTGCCGTTGGCCGGGCTGAGGATGTTGTTGGTCGACATCATCAGCACCCGCGCCTCGAGCTGGGCTTCCAGCGACAAGGGCACATGCACGGCCATCTGGTCGCCGTCGAAATCGGCATTGAAGGCGGCACAGACCAGCGGATGCAGCTGGATCGCCTTGCCTTCGATGAGCTTGGGCTCGAAAGCCTGGATACCGAGGCGATGCAGCGTCGGCGCCCGATTGAGCAGCACCGGATGCTCGCGAATGATCTCTTCGAGAATGTCCCAGACCTCCGGGCGCTCCTTCTCGACCATGCGCTTGGCCGCCTTGATGGTGGTGGCCATGCCGTAAAGCTCGAGCTTCGAGTAGATGAACGGCTTGAACAGCTCGAGCGCCATCTTCTTGGGCAGGCCGCACTCGTGCAGCTTGAGCTCGGGCCCGACCACGATGACCGAACGGCCGGAATAGTCGCAGCGCTTGCCGAGCAGGTTCTGGCGGAAACGGCCCTGCTTGCCCTTGAGCATGTCGGCAAGCGACTTCAGCGGACGCTTGTTGGCGCCGGTGATGACGCGGCCGCGGCGGCCGTTGTCGAACAGCGCATCCACCGATTCCTGCAACATGCGCTTTTCGTTGCGCACGATGATGTCGGGCGCGCGCAGCTCCAAAAGCCGCTTGAGGCGATTGTTGCGGTTGATGACGCGGCGATAGAGATCGTTGAGATCGGAGGTGGCGAAGCGGCCGCCGTCGAGCGGCACCAGGGGGCGCAGCTCAGGCGGGATGACCGGCACCACCTCGAGAATCATCCACTCGGGGCGATTGCGCGATTCGATGATGGCTTCGACCAGCTTGAGGCGCTTGATGTACTTCTTGCGCTTGGCCTCGGAGCCGGTCAGCCCCAATTCCTCGCGAATCGTCGCGCGCTCCTCTTCGAGGTCGATGGCGATCAGCATGTCGCGGATCGCTTCGGCACCGATGCTCGCTTCGAAGGCATCGTCGCCATACTCGTCGAGATATTCGAGATAGGCGTCCTCGGTGATCAGCTCGTTCTTCTTGAGCGGCGTCAGGCCAGGCTCGGTGACCACGTAATTCTCGAAGTAGAGAATTCGCTCGATCTCCTTGAGCGTCATGTCGAGCAGGGTACCGATGCGCGAGGGCAGCGACTTGAGGAACCAGATATGGGCGACCGGCGAAGCCAGCTCGATATGGCCCATGCGCTCGCGGCGAACCTTGGCCTGGATCACCTCCACACCGCACTTCTCGCAGACGATGCCGCGATGCTTCATGCGCTTATATTTGCCGCACAAGCATTCGTAGTCCTTGATCGGCCCGAAGATCTTGGCGCAGAACAGGCCATCACGCTCGGGCTTGAAGGTGCGATAGTTGATGGTCTCGGGCTTCTTCACCTCACCATAGGACCAGGACCGGATCTTCTCCGGGCTGGCGATCGAGATGCGGATATCGTCGAACCGGCGCATGGTAGCGGCCGGCGTGAAGATGCTCATCAAGTCATTCATTCGCTGCTCTCCTGTGCGCTCGCGGCGTGCCGCTTGCTCACTCGCTCTCCACCAGGTCGACGTCGAGTCCGAGGGACTGCAATTCCTTCACCAGCACGTTGAAGGATTCCGGAATGCCGGCCTCGAAATTGTTCTCCCCACGCACGATCGCCTCATAGGCCTTGGTACGGCCGGAGACATCGTCGGATTTGACCGTCAACATCTCCTGCAGGGTGTAAGCCGCGCCGTAAGCCTGCAATGCCCACACCTCCATCTCACCGAAGCGCTGGCCGCCGAACTGGGCCTTGCCGCCCAGCGGCTGCTGGGTAACCAGGCTGTAGGGGCCGATGGAGCGGGCATGGATCTTGTCGTCGACCAGATGGTGAAGCTTCAGCATGTAGATGTAGCCGACCGTCACCTTGCGGTCGAAAGTCTCGCCGGTACGCCCGTCGGTGAGCGTCACCTGGCCGGACACGTCGAGGCCCGCCTGATCCAGCAGCTCGATGATATTGGCCTCGTGGGCGCCATCGAAGACCGGCGTCGAAATCGGCACGCCAGGACCAAGATTGCCGGCAAGCTCGAATATCTCGCCGTCGTCCATGGTCGTGAAGACATCCTTGGCCAGATCCTTGCCGTAAATGTCGCCAAGCCGCGAGCGGATCTTCTTGGTCTCGCCGCCATTGCTCATGGCGTCGTTGAGCAGCTCGCCGACCTCGCGGCCGAGGGCACGCGTCGCCCAGCCCAGATGGGTTTCGAGAATCTGCCCCACATTCATGCGCGAGGGCACGCCAAGCGGATTGAGCACGATATCGAGCGGCGTGCCATCCTCGAGATAGGGCATGTCCTCGATCGGCATGATCTTCGAGATCACGCCCTTGTTGCCGTGGCGCCCGGCCATCTTGTCGCCGGGCTGCAGCTTGCGCTTCACGGCAACGAAGACCTTGACCATCTTGAGCACGCCAGGCAGCAGCTCGTCGCCGGACTGGACCTTCTCGACCTTGTCCTGGAAGCGTGCGTTGAGCGCTTCGTTGGCAAGATCGAGCTCGCGCTTGAGCTCCTCGACCCGCCCCATCACCTTCTCGTCCTTGACCGCGAACTGCCACCACTGGCCCTGGCCGTACTCCTCAAGCACCGTCTCGGTGATCTTGCCACCGACCTTGGCACCCTTGGGCCCGGCCACGATCTGCCGGTTGAGCAGCATGGTCTTCAGGCGGTCGTAGATGTCGCGCTCGACGATCAGGCGCTCGTCGTCGCGGTCCTTGGCCAGGCGGTCGATCTCGGCCCGCTCGATGGCCAAGGCACGCTCGTCCTTGTCGATGCCGCGGCGCGAGAAGACCCGCACTTCGACGATCGTGCCCGAGACGCCGGGCGGCAGGCGCAAGGAGGTGTCGCGCACATCCGACGCCTTCTCGCCGAAGATGGCGCGCAGCAGCTTCTCCTCCGGCGTCATCGGCGATTCGCCCTTGGGCGTGATCTTGCCGACCAGAATGTCGTTGGGCTTCACTTCGGCACCGATATAGACGATGCCAGCCTCGTCGAGGTTCTTCAGGGCCTCTTCGCCGACATTGGGAATATCGCGCGTGATCTCCTCCGGCCCGAGCTTGGTATCGCGAGCCATGACCTCGAATTCCTCGATGTGGATCGAGGTGAAGACATCGTCGCGCACGATGCGCTCGGAGATCAGGATCGAATCTTCGAAGTTGTAGCCGTTCCACGGCATGAAGGCGACGAGCACATTGCGCCCGAGCGCCAACTCGCCGAGCTCCGTCGACGGGCCGTCGGCGATGACGTCGCCCGCCGCCACCCGGTCACCCACCTTCACCAGCGGCCGCTGGTTGATGCAGGTGTTCTGGTTCGAACGCTGGAACTTCAGCAGATTGTAGATATCGACGCCGGCCGAACCGTCGCTGTCCTCGACCGTGACCCGGATGACGACGCGCTGGGCATCGACCTGGTCGACCACGCCGGTCCGGCGAGCCACCACCGTCGCGCCTGAATCGCGCGCCACCACCTCTTCCATGCCGGTGCCGACGAGCGGCGCCTGGGCCTGCAGCAGCGGCACCGCCTGGCGCTGCATGTTCGAGCCCATCAGGGCCCGGTTGGCGTCATCGTTCTCGAGGAAGGGAATCAGCGCCGCTGCAACCGAGACGAGCTGCTTCGGCGAAACGTCGATGTAGTCCACGTTCTCCGGCGAGGTCATGACGAAATCGCCATTCACCCGGCAGCTCACGAGGTCGCGCTGGAAACGCCCATTGGGATCCAATGGTGCGTTTGCCTGGGCGATCGTGTGGCGCGCCTCGTCCATGGCCGAGAGATAATCGACGTCGCTGGTCACCTTGCCCTTCACCACCTTGCGGTAGGGCGACTCGATAAAGCCGTATTTGTTTACCTTGGCATAGGTGGCAAGGCTATTGATAAGACCGATATTCGGCCCCTCCGGCGTCTCGATCGGACAGATGCGGCCGTAATGGGTGGGATGCACGTCGCGCACCTCGAAACCGGCACGCTCTCGGGTCAGGCCACCCGGGCCGAGCGCCGACAGGCGCCGCTTGTGGGTGATTTCCGACAGCGGGTTGGTCTGATCCATGAACTGGCTGAGCTGCGAGGAGCCGAAGAACTCGCGCACCGCAGCGGCAGCCGGCTTGGCGTTGACCAGATCGTGGGGCATGACGGCATCGATCTCGACCGAGCTCATGCGCTCGCGAATCGCGCGCTCCATGCGCAGCAGGCCGACGCGATACTGATTCTCCATCAGCTCGCCGACCGAGCGCACCCGGCGATTGCCGAGATGGTCGATATCGTCGATGTCGCCACGGCCGTCCTTGAGATCGACCAGGGTCGAGACCACGGCGGTGATGTCGGCACGGCGGAGTTCGCGCAGTTCGTCATCGCAATCGATCTCGAGGCGCGAATTCATCTTGACCCGGCCGACGGCGGACAGGTCGTAGCGCTCCGAGCGCAGGATGTTCATGTCGCTGTCGGCAATCCAGACCATGTTCGGGCCGTCCCAGTCGAGGGAACAGGACACCGCCACCAGGGAGAATCCGTCACGGGATTCGATGACCCAGGCATTGCCTTGCAGCTCGGCACGGTCGAGCGCGCCCACGGGCTTGGCCCGCTTGTTCGGCTGGTCGCGCACGTCGATGCTCTGGGAAGTGAGCTTCAGCGGGCTCAGGAAGAGGTCGTAGAACAGGCGCTCCGCACTTTCATCGGTCGGCGGCTCGCCGGGGCGCATGACGCGATAGATGTCGGTCAAGGCGTCCGAACGCGACTGGTTCTTGTCGATCGCCAGGGTGTTGCGGATATAAGGGCCGACACTGGGACCGATGGCGAGCACCGAGATGCTGTCGATCTTGGCTTCGGCGATGGCATCGCGCATCTCTTCGGTGATGGTGTCGCCGGCCTCGGCGATCACCAGCCCACTCTCCATGTCAACGATCTCGCGCGCTGCGAACAGGTCGACAAGGTCGTCGAGCTCGACACGCTGGCTCTCGAAACCGCCCTCGGCCAGCTTGCGTGCGACACGTGCCGTGATGCGCGTGCCGGCCTCGGCCACGACCTTGCCGGTCTTGGCATTGATCAGGTCGCGATCAAGCCGCGTGCCCTTGACGCGCTCGAGATCGAACGGGGCGCTCCAACCCTTCCTGTTGTGCTTGTACTCGACCATCTCATAGAACAGATCGAGAATCTCCTCGGTCTCCAGACCGAGCGCGCGCAGCAGTGTGGTCACCGGCAGCTTGCGACGACGGTCGACGCGGACATAGACGATGTCCTTGGCGTCGAACTCGAAATCGAGCCACGAGCCGCGATAGGGAATGACCCGCGCCGCGAACAGATATTTTCCCGACGAGTGCGTCTTGCCCTTGTCGTGATCGAAGAAGACGCCCGGCGAGCGGTGCATCTGGCTGACGATGACGCGCTCGGTGCCGTTGATGACGAAGGTGCCCTTGTCAGTCATGAGCGGCATGTCGCCCATGAATACGTCCTGCTCCTTGATGTCGCGCACGGTGCGCGCACCGGTCTCCTCGTCCACGTCCCAGACGATCAGGCGCAAGGTGACGCGCAGCGGCGCCGCGTAGGTGACGCCGCGCTGCTGACACTCTTCGACGTCGTATTTCGGCGGATCGAAGGCGTAGGCGACATAGTCGAGCTGAGCGCGATCCGAAAAATCGCGAATCGGGAACACAGAATTGAAGACGGCCTGCAAGCCCGCATCGCGGCGCTCAGGCATTTCCACGTCCTTTTGCAGGAACGCTTCATAGGAGTTCCGCTGAACCTCGATCAGGTTCGGCATCGATGCGACTGCGGAAGTGCCGCCGTAGGATTTGCGAATGCGCTTGCGCCCAGTGAACGACAGGGTCATGCCTTCTCCTCAAAAACGAGGTTGACGCACGGCAGCGAGCCCGCGACGAAGCGGGCTTGGTCGGAATTCAGCGAAAGCGTTCCCGCCCTTTTAGTGCGCGCAATGCGCACCAGAAGAACGAGCGACCGCCTGCGCCCGCTTAATAGAAAGCGGTGCAGAGGCGGATCAGATGCTTCCGGATGGGATCCGGTTCCAATATGTCGAACAGTGTCGCTGCCGTCAGTTATGCCGAACGACGAATCTCGTAAAATCGCCGCCCAATGTCAAGAGGGGCCGCCACACAAGCGGCAACAGCCCCGATAGACCAGCGACTATTTGACCTCGACGGTAGCGCCCGCACCTTCGAGCTTGCCCTTGATCTCCTCGGCTTCGTCCTTGGTGACAGCCTCCTTGACCGCATTGGGCACGCCCTCGACCAGGTCCTTGGCTTCCTTGAGCCCGAGGCCGGTAATCGCACGCACCTCCTTGATGACGTTGATCTTTTTCTCGCCGAAGCTGGCGAGAATGACGTCGAACTCGGTCTGCTCCTCGGCCGCGGCTTCGCCGCCGGCTGCCGGCGCAGCGGCAACGGCCACCGGCGCGGCGGCGGAGACACCCCACTTTTCCTCGAGCAAAGTCGCCAGCTCCGAGGCTTCGAGCACCGTCAGCGCGGAGAGATCTTCCGCAATCTTTTCGAGATCAGCCATGTTTCTTACTCCTGGTCTGAGATTTTCTGGTCGTAGGCGCGCCTGGGGTCAGGCGGCCTCTTGTGCATTTGCATGGGCGTCGATGACCCGCGCCAACTGACCGGCCGGGGCCTGGAGCACGCCGGCGATCTTGGTGGCGGGAGCGTTGATCAGCCCGACGATCTTGCCGCGCAACTCATCGAGCGACGGCAGGCTGGCGAGATTCTTGACGTCGGCCTCGGCCAGCGCCGTGGCACCGAGACCGCCGCCGAGAACGATCAGATTCTCGTTGGTCTTGGCAAATTCGACCGCCGCCTTGGCCGCCGCGACCGGATCCTCGGACACGGCGATGGCGGTCGGCCCACTGAACAGCGGCGTCAGGTGATCGTACGGCGTATCGGCCAAGGCGAGCTTGGTCAGGCTGTTCTTGGTCACCCGGAACCTGGCACCCGCGGCGCGCATCTGACGGCGCAGCTCGGTTGCCTCGCCAGCCGTGATGCCGAGATTGTGGGTCACCACCACGGCATTGGCATTGCTGAAGACTTCGTGCAGCGATGCGACCATCGCTTCTTTTGCGGCTCGATCCACAATGCGCCTCCATGACGCTGCCTTCCCGCCACGACAGGTCCATCCCTGTCCGGCACGAAGGTCCGGTTGCATCTCCGGCCCCTGTCGGGACCACGTTTCCTATCCGGGAGGCAGCGACCGCGCGGCGGGCCCGCGAAGGGCAAGCGCTGCAAACGGTCTTCCGCCTGTCTGCATGGGACTTCTGCCGTGGCCTCAGCCTGGCACCCATGGTCTCGGACAGGTCTCAGGTAGGCACTTGCGCCCACCGGGACGTTACGATCTCAGCCGGCAGGGCCGGTCAGAGCTTTACCAGTTCCTCGGGCTCCAGCTTGATGCCGGCACCCATGGTCGAACTCAGCGAGGCACGCTTCAGGTAGATGCCCTTGGCGCCACTCGGCTTGGCCTTGTTGATGGCGCCGACGAACGCTTCGACGTTTGCCACCAGGGCGGAAGCCTCAAAGCTCGCCTTGCCGATACCGGCATGTATCACACCGGCCTTCTCGACGCGAAATTCGACCTGACCGCCTTTGGCATCCTTGATGGCCTGGGTCACGTTCGGCGTCACCGTGCCGAGCTTCGGATTGGGCATCAGGCCGCGCGGCCCGAGAACCTTACCCAGCTTGCCGACCACGGACATCATGTCCGGGGTGGCGATGCAGCGGTCGAAATCGATCTCGCCTTCCTGAACCTTGGCCGCGAGGTCATCGGCGCCGACCAGATCCGCACCGGCTTCGCGCGCTTCGTCGGCTTTCGCATCCTTGGCGAAGACCGCGACACGCATCGATTTGCCGGTGCCGTGGGGCAGGCTGACCATGCCGCGCACCATCTGGTCCGCATGGCGCGGATCGACACCCAGATTCATCGCGATCTCTATGGTCTCGTCGAATTTCGCCGTGGCGCCGGCCTTGATCATGTCGACGGCGGCGGCAATCTCGTGCTGCGCTTCCGGATCGCGTGCCTCGCGAAGGGCGCGCATACGCTTGCCTCTGTTCCCAGCCATGGCTCAGCCCTCCACAATGATGCCCATCGAGCGTGCCGAGCCTGCCAACATGCGGCAGGCGGCGTCGACGTCATCGGTGTTGAGGTCGGGGTTCTTGGCCGCGGCGATCTCGCGCAGCTGGGCCATGCTGACCGAGCCGACCGGCTCGTCGCGCCCGGTCTCGCCCGAGCCCTTCTCGAGCCCTGCCGCCTTCTTGATGAAATAGCTCGCCGGCGGCGTCTTGGTCTCGAAGCTGAAGCTGCGATCGCCATAGACGGTGATTACCGTCGGGATCGGCACCCCCTGCTCGAGGTTTTGCGTCGCCGCGTTGAAGGCCTTGCAGAATTCCATGATGTTCAGCCCGCGCTGACCCAGCGCCGGACCGATAGGCGGTGACGGGTTGGCCTGGCCAGCCGGCACCTGCAGCTTGATATAGCCGTCGATCTTCTTTGCCATCACTACCCCTTTGGGGAGCGCGGTACGGCCGTGGCGAGCCTCCCGCGCGTTTCGGAGCCCGGCGGATACCCCGCCTAAGGCGTCACGTCAAGCGTTCTAGAGTTTTTCGACCTGAGAATATTCCAGCTCGACCGGAGTCGCCCGGCCGAAGATGGTCACCGCCACCTTGAGCCGCGCCTTGTCCTCGTCGATATCCTCGACCATGCCGTTGAAGGAGGCGAAGGGGCCGTCGGAGACCCGTACCATCTCGCCGATCTCGAACAGAATCGAGGGCTTCGGCCGCTCGATGCCTTCCTGCACCTGGCGCAGGATGCGGTCGGCCTCGGACTGGCGGATCGGCGAGGGCTTGCCGCCGGTGCCGAGGAATCCGGTGACCTTGGCCGTGTTCTTGACCAGATGCCAAGTCTCGTCGGTCATCACCATGCGCACCAGCACATAGCCCGGCAGGAACTTGCGCTCGCTGGAGATGCGTTGGCCACGGCGCATCTCGACGACTTCCTCGGTCGGCACCAGCACGTCCTGGATCAGCTCGGCCATGCCCTTGCGGATGGCCTGATCCTTGATCGCCTGGGCGACCTTCTTCTCTAAGCCGGAATAGGTGTGGACGATATACCACTTGCCGTCCTGTGTGGTCGCGTCAGCCATGGTTATCCTCCGAGCCCCAGAATCTGGCGCACGCCGAACGACAAGACCTGGTCGACCAGCAGGAAGAAGATCGACAGCACGGTGACCATGATGAACACCATGATCGTGGTCACGGTGACCTCTTTGCGCGTCGGCCAGGTTACGCGCGACACTTCCTGTCGCACCTGACGGACGAATTCTGCCGGTGAAGTCTTTGCCATCAAATCCTGCTAAACGGTTCAGCGTTCATGTTGTCGTTCTAAGTGGTCGGCGCGGTGCGCCACTGCAAGGGCCGGGCTGGCAGGAGTGGAGGGGATCGAACCCCCAACCCCCGGTTTTGGAGACCGGTGCTCTACCAGTTGAGCTACACTCCTGTATGCCACCCGTGCCTATTCGCTGACGTCTGCGACGACGCCGGCACCGACGGTGCGCCCGCC
>CAYPAX010000107.1:0-15293 GCA_964408735.1 uncultured Rhodospirillaceae bacterium
AATATACGCTCACCAACCATATTCTACCGAGCCGTGAATAATCCGGGATAGCTCGCCCCCGGCCCCGGCGGCAGGTCGGGATCGGGAATACAGGTGGCGGTGACGACCGCGGCATGTTTCAACGACGCCAAACGCGGATGGCTGTCGGTGGCGAAGCGCAGCTTGGCGCTGAGATAGGTCTGATCGCCGGTGAGCCGCATAAAGCGCGGTCCCAGGTTCATGTGGGTCTCGCGCATCATGGTCAGGATCAGCGGCGCGCCGTCGCGCACGAAAGGCCAATCGAGGCTGACCTCACCGCCGGTAAGCCGGCCGCTGCCATTGTACTCGACACGCATCCAGCCGCTGAGCTCGGCACCGGGCAGCGACAGTGGCGGGCCGATATCCGCCAGCCAGCCGCGTACGGCAAGGTCGCCGTCGATCCAAAGCCAGAAGGTGATCGGCGAGGTACTGCCCCGCTCCAGGCTCTGGTGCAGGATCTCGCCTTCGCAGGCGAACTCGGCGATGGTTTCGCTCGGCTCCGCTGGCAACACGGGCGGCGGCGGCACGACCAGCGCCAAGGGCTGTGGTGCGACGGCCTTTGGCTCAGGCCCGGCACAGGCCGCCGCAAAGACGACCGCTGCCAGCGCAAGCCCCAGGCGCATCCGCTAGACCTTCTCGATGACCATCGCCAGGCCTTGGCCGACGCCGACACACATGGTGCAAAGCGCATAGCGCTCGTCGCTGTGATGCAGCTCCCGCGCCGCGCTCAGCACCAGCCTGGCGCCCGACATGCCGAGCGGGTGGCCGAGCGCGATGGCGCCGCCGTTCGGATTGACGTGCTCCGCATCGTCCGCCAGGCCGAGCTGACGCAACACGGCCAGGGCCTGGGCGGCGAAAGCCTCGTTGAGCTCGATTACGCCGACATCGCCGAGCGCAACGCCGAGGCGCTCCAGCAGCTTTTGCGAGGCCGGCGCCGGGCCCATGCCCATGATGCGCGGCGCGACGCCGGCGCTGGCGGTTCCCAACACCCGCGCGACCGGGGTCAGGCCATGGCGCATGGCAGCCTCCTCGGAGGCAACGAGGATGGCCGCCGCACCGTCATTGACGCCGGCGGCATTACCGGCCGTGACAGTGCCGTCCTCGCGGAAAGGCGTCGGCAGCTTGGCCAAGCCTTCAAGCGTGGTTTCGGGCCTCGGATGCTCGTCGCTCTCGACCACCAGCGCATCGCCGCGACGGCGCGGAATGGTCACCGGCACGATCTCCTCGGCCAGGCGGCCCGACTCCATCGCCGCGCCAGCACGCTGCTGCGAGCGCACGGCGAAAGCGTCCTGGTCGGCCCGCGAGACCTGATAGTCCTCGGCCACGTTTTCCGCCGTCTCCGGCATCGAATCCACGCCGTGCTCGGCCTTCATGCGCGCATTCACGAAGCGCCAGCCGATGGTGGTGTCGAAAACCTCCGTCGAACGCGAGAACGCCTTGTCGGCCTTGCCCATGACGAAAGGTGCCCGGGTCATGCTTTCGACACCGCCGGCGATCATCAGTTCGCCCTCGCCGCAGCGAATCATGTTCGCCGCCGCCGAGACCGCCTGCATGCCCGAGCCGCAGAGCCGGTTCACGGTCTGGCCCGAGACCGACTGGGGCAGGCCGGCCAGGAGCGCCGCCATGCGCGCGACATTGCGGTTGTCCTCGCCGGCCTGGTTGGCGTCACCATAGATGACGTCGTCGACCGCCTCCCAGTCGACGCTATCGTTGCGCGCCATCAGGGCGGAAATCGGTACCGCCGCCAGATCGTCGGTGCGGATCGCCGACAGCGCGCCGCCAAAGCGCCCGATCGGGGTGCGCGCGTTGTCGCAGATGAATGCCTCGGTCATGTCGCAATCTCCCTTTCGCGGCTTCGCGCATGGTAACGCCTTCACAGACGAGGCCAAGCCCTTGCCGCTCCGCCCATGCACTGGTCTATTGCGGGCAATGGAAATCTGGATACCGATCACCATTGCCGCGGCGGCATTGCAGACCGTGCGCAATGGCCTGCAGAAGCATCTCAAAGGACGGTTGAACACCACGGGCGCGACGTTTTCGCGCTTTCTCTATGCCTGGCCGCTGGCCATTCTCTACCTGCTGCTGCTCAACCAGGGCCTGGGCCTGACGATTCCGGCGCCGAACGCCGAGTTCGCCGTGCATTGCGCCATCGGCGGGCTGGCCCAGATCGGCGGCACGGCGGCGCTGGTGCAGCTATTCTCGTATCGCAATTTCGCTGTAGGCACCGCCTATTCGAAGACCGAGACGGTGCAGGCCGCCCTGTTCGGCATTGTCGTCCTCGGCGACGGCGTCAGTGCCATGGCGGGTGCCGCGATCCTGGTCAGCCTGATCGGCGTGATCGCCATCTCGACCGCGCGCCAGAGCATCGGCCTGGCGTCGGTGCTGCGGCACCTGATCGGCAAGGCGGCGCTCATGGGGCTGCTCAGCGGCGCCGGCTTCGGGATTTCCGCGGTGTCCTACCGCGGCGCGGCCCTGGCGCTCGGCGATGGCGGCTCGGTCATGCAGGCGGCGCTGACATTGGTGGTGGTTCTCATCTTTCAGACGTTGCTCATGGGCGGCTACATGCGCTTCCGGGCCTTCGCCGAGCTCAAGGCGGTGCTACGCGCCTGGCGGGTCGGCATCTGGGTCGGCGTCAGCGGCATGCTCGGCAGCGCCGGCTGGTTCACCGCCATGGCGATGCAGAACGCGGCCTATGTCCGCGCGGTGGGCCAGGTCGAGCTGGTCTTCACCATCGCCGTGTCCGCTCTCGTTTTTCGCGAAAAAACCACGCGCCGGGAGCTGCTCGGGATCGTGCTGATCGTTCTCGGCATCCTGCTGCTGATCCTGCCCTGAGGCGCTTGATCGATCGGCCGGGCGTTACATATTGAGCCCGAGCGCCTAACCAGGGGAGAGGGAATGGAACGGTCGCTTGCGTCCTTCAAGCAGGACCGGGACCGGTTCGTGCTGTTCGCCTTTGCCGGCGCCGATATACTCATCGAGCTGGATACGCGGGGCAGAATCTGCTTCGCCTCCGGGGCCATCGCCGCGCTCGGCAAGCGGGCAGCCGATCTCGACCGCATGCCTTTCATGGCCCTAATCGATGAGGGCGACCAGGACCGGGGCCGCGCCCTGCTCGGCGATATCCGCAAGGGCCTGCACAAGACCAGCGGCGTGCTCGACTTCGAAAGCGCCGATGGCCCTTCCCTTCCCGTCCGCGTCTCTGGCTATCGCATACCGGAGATGAACGACCACTGCTTTCTCGCGCTGACATGTGTGGAAGCACCGGCGGCGCCGGAGACGACTGCGGCCGCCATGTCGGTGGAAGGCTTCACCGCCCGTGCCGTCGACGCCCTGCGGACAGCCGCTGGCGAAGGGCAGGACATCGGTCTCACCCTTGTGCAGCTCGGCGATCTCGGCGGCCTGCGTGCCCGCAGCGGGGTCGACGAGGTGCGCGCCTTTAGCGACGAGATCCTGCTCCAGCTTGCCGCCAAGTCCCTGGCCGGTGGAACGGCGACCGCGATCGGCACCGACAAGTACGGTCTGCTCCATGATGGCAATGCCGACCTGGAAGCGTTTGGCGAGGCCATCGCCGAGAAGTCCCGCGCCATCGATCCGAGCGGCGAAGGCATCGAGGTTAGCGCGGCAAGCCTGCGCCTGGCAGGCCACGAGCTCAGCGAAACCGACGCGGTACGAGCGCTTGTCTACACCATGAGCCAATTCGCGCTCTCGGACGACAGCCTCGGTATCGCCTCCCTGCGCCAGGCCTATGAGAGCATGTTGGACGATGCCGCAGGGCGCGTCGAATCGTTCCGCCGCCTGCTTCGCGACGGCAATTTCCGCGTCGCCTACCAGCCCGTCGTCAGCCTTGCCGGTGGCGGCGTGCACCATTACGAGGCGCAGGTACGCTTCACCGATGCGGCGGCGGAAAGCTCGCCTTTCACGCTAATCTCGTTTGCCGAGGATATCGGGCTCATCGCCGAGTTCGATCGCGCCATGTGTCAGCGCGTGGCAACAACGGTAATGGCTGCCGACACGGACATGCTACCGGTTGCGATCACCCTCTCGGGGCGCTCGATCGTCAACCCGGCACAATTCGCTGCACTGCGCGACACGCTGCGCCGCTTCGAGGGCCTGAGCGGGCGCATCCTCCTCAAAGTGACCGAAACCTTTGCCATCAAGGACCTGCCGGCGGCGACGGCCGCGCTTGGCGCGCTGCGCGACGACGGCCACCTGCTGTGCCTCGACCATTTCGGCGTCGGCGCGGCGAACCTCGATTACCTGCGCAGCTTTCCGGTTCAATTCGTCAAACTCGACGGCAGCTATATCCGCGGCCTGCTGACGACGCCCAAATCCCAGACCTTTCTCAGGGCCATGGTGGAGCTCTGCCGAAGCATGAAGGTGAAGACCGTCGCCGAGCCTGTCAGCAACGAGGAAACCGCCAGGCTGCTGCTGCAGCTCGGGGTCGACCTGGGCCAAGGCCACCACTTTGGCAAGCCGGATTTCAGCGTGCCGAGTTTGGTCGGGACCTGAACCGCGTCGGCGTTTCGCAGGCGAAGCGTTCGCCAAGCGCGAAGGTGGCGACCACCGCAATCGAGGTGTTGCCGGGAATTTTCGGATAGAGCGCAAGATAGGCGGCAAGCTCGCCCGCGGCCCACTCCGGCGTGATCACGGCATCGCGCGGCGGGCAATAAAGCGGCACATCACCGCGACGCACCAACGTCATATTGGCCGCCTCCAGCCCGGCCAGAACGCCTTTCAGATGCACCAGCAAAAGCCCCCACTCGGCACCCTCGCGCGAGGCCGACAGCTCCAGGAACAGCGCCTTGTCCATGTGGCTCTGGGCCGCGGCGGGTGAGGCAGCGAGCAGGGTCAAAACGAGGGCGAGACGCATGAGCATGGCCGGAGCTTGACACAAGGCGCGAGAGTGCACGACAGTTTTCCCGCTGATGTCGAACTTGGGGGGATGAGATGCCCGGCACCGCCGACGCCATTGTGGAAGGCATCTATGAAGCTGCTCTGGATGATTCGAAGTGGGTCGACTGCCTTGCCAAATTCGGCGACCTGACGGGCTCCCCCGAATCGACGGCAATCTGGATCGAGAGCGGCGGCGACGTTCTGCTCGAGATCACCACGACGGACCAAGAAATCATGCGTCCGTATGAGGAATATTACGCAACGACGTTTCCCGACAGTTTCTGGAGTGGCAGTCTGCGCATCGGGCGCATAGAGCGACTTGAGGATTTCTGGGAACGCGGCGGCTACGAGACGTCGGAATATTATAACGATTACGCTTTGCCCTATGACATGCCCGTGAGCGTGACCGCGGTCGTCGACCGGGCACGCTACGGCACGTTGCGGCTTTGCCAATGCCGGACCGGCGGCGAGGGCGAATTTCCCAACGTAACCCGACAACTCGTGCCATGTTTCCTGCCCCATTTCCGCCTCGCTTTCGCCATTCGCGACCGGCTTACGGGTCTGCAGCAGAACGCAAGCGCCAAGGCGGAAGCCCTGGATCGCTTGCCCGTCGGCGTGCTGTTCCTCGACCATGCCGGGCGCGTGCGCGAGACCAACCGGGCGGCGCGCGCCATGGCCTCGGCCGGCGACGGTTTCAGCATCGGCCGCGGCGGCCGCTTGCGAGGCGCAACGCCGGCACAAAGCCGCAAGCTGGATGCCGTGCTCGCGCGAACCTGCGCGGCAGGTTCCGATATGCTGGATACCGGCGGCACGGTGGAATTGCCGCGCCCTTCGGGCCTGCGGCCCTATAACGGTCTGGTGTGCCCGCTGCGCAGACTCGGCTTCGACATTGGTCTGGCGAACTGGCGAGCCGTGCTTTTCCTGCGCGATCCCGAGTCCGAGATCGAGCCGCCACTCGACCTGATCCAGCGCCTGCACGGCCTCAGCCGCCGCGAGGCGGAAGCGGTCTGGGCGCTCTCTCTGGGCAAGAGCCACCCCGAGATCGCCGACGACCTTTCGATCAGCATCGATACGCTGCGCACCTATCTGCGCCGAGCGGCCGACAAGACCGGTGCCGACCGCCAAGCCGACCTTGTCAGGCTGATCGTCGGCAATCCCTTTCTTGCCGGCGATAAATAGTGTCCCGCACTGTCACCACATGTCGTGACAAATCGGTTTTTCGCTCTCCTCACGCTGCCATGACGGACACAATGTCGAGGAGGCACCGATCATGCGCAAGACACTTCTACTCATGGGACTTTTGCTGATGCCGACACTGACCATGGCCGCAGAAGCGGAACAAGCGATCCGCGACGGGGTGGCCCAAGTCGCTGACGGAATCAACGGCGGCGATGCCGCCAAGGCAGCCGCTGTCTTTGCCGAAAACGCCGTGATGCTGGCACCCGACGGCTCGCGTATCGATGGCCGCGCGGGCGTGCAGGAGGTGCTGCAAAGCATCATCGATGCCAACATAACCTACAGGCGCATCGATGTGACCGACATCGGTATAGACGGTGCGCTCGCCTGGAATGCCGGCACATTCGAAGCCGCGATTCCCTTGGCGGACGGCAGCTCGATCGCCGAGACCGGAACCTATGCCATCGTCTGGGGCTTGGAGAGCGATGGCGCCTGTCGCATCAGGCTCGACACCTGGAACGAGGCCACGCATCCGGAATAACCAACGTCATCCCACCCCGCCTTTTGCCAGGGCCTCGGCGAGCGCGTGCTCGTCGAGGCTTTCGCCGTGGAACAGGGCGTGGAAGGCTTGCGCTTCCGCCGCCACATCAATCTCCAGACCATGGAACAGCCGCGCAAGCCAGGCGAGGCCGATGATGCGGTTGGGGCCTGGGGGGTAGTCGAGCCAGGAGAGCACGGGTGCCGGGGCGAGATAGACGCGGCCGGCGCGGACGGCGGGCATGTCGGCCCAGATGTCGAGGCGCCCGGCATTCTCGTGGAAATCCGGGTCGATGGTGAGGATGAGGTCGGGGTCGGCTTGCGCCACGGCTTCGGGCGAGATCGGGACGCGACCGCCGGGGCCGGCCTCGACGGGTGCGACGAAGGTGCCGCCGCACATGGTTATAGCGTCGAGGTGGATCGAGCCTTGGCGCACGGTGGTCTCGCCGCGCGGGCCGATGGCGTAGTGCACACGCGGCCCGCCTGCCGGCAGGGCCTCGGCGATGGGTTGCCAGAGGCGCTCGAAATACGCCGCCAGAGCTTCGCCTCGCTCGGGCACGCCCAGCAGCGCGCCAAGCCGGCGCAGGCTGGCGGCGGATTTGGCCAGGCCGCCATCGATCAGCGATACGGGCACGCCGGCCTCAGCCTGGAGACGCTCGGCGAAGCCTGCGAATGCTTCATTGTCGGATCCGAAATCGAGCACCAGATCCGGTCGCGTCGCGCGCACGGCAGCGACCGACGGCGCCATCTCATGGGCGTTGAGGCGGGCCACTTCAGGCAGGATCGGATGGACGGGCGGACGGCTGCCGGGCGGCGCCTCGGGCCAGCCGAGCAGCGCGTCGGGCGCTACGGACAAAATGGCAGAAGCCGCCGGATTGCCTGTCGGCAGGATCGCGGAATAGGCGCTCACGCGGAGAAGGTCAGCGTGTCGTCACGCCGGATGCGGGGCACCAGCGCCGTCTCCCAATCGAGATAGCCGCGCATGGCGCCTTCCACCTGGTCCGGCGGATAGTCGTAAGGAAGCAGGTGGCGGTCGTCGACTTCGCCGATCATGCCATCGGTCCCTTCCGCCATGGGCAGGCCAGCAGCCTCCCAGGCATCGGTACCGCCGGCGAGCACGGCAACAGCGCCGGAGACATCGCCCGCGGCGAGCCTGGCCAGTAGACCATGGGGCGATGTCAACACGACCGGGCCATCCTGCGGCAAAGCCGCGGCGAGACGCGCCCGTACAGTCCATTCGGCGCCTGCGATATGGCCGCGCGCAAAACGCCGGCTATCGGCGAGATCAATGATGGTAGCGCCCTCGGGCAGCTCTGCCGGCGCGACCTCCCTGACCTCGCCAAGGCCAAGAATGTTGCGGGGCTCCCGGCCGCTCTCAAGCTCACCAGCGAGCGCGCCATCCATAACATGCACGTTGCGCCGGCCCATGCGCTTGAGCCAGGCGGCGGTCATGCGCGCGCGTGCACCATCGTCATCGACTAGCACCACGCGCGCATTATGGGTGGCGAGATAACTGTCCGTCGCCTGCACGAGCTGGCCGCCCGGCGTCGAGAGCGAGCCCGGCATGTGGCCGGCCTTGTATTCCTCCGGCCCGCGCACATCGCAGACATAGAGCGTGTGCTCGCCGGATTCCGCACGCCAACGCGTCAGGGTCTGCGTGTCGATCATGGGAACGCCGTAACGCTCGGCAACGGTGTTCGCCGCCTCACCCGCCCAGGCACGCGCCGCCTCGGATGGCGCAGCGGGACTGCGGTCGCTGCCATGCTCCAGCTCGCGCCCGCTCAGCGCCCAGCCCATGGTGCCGTTCTCCAAGGCCACGACGCGGTTGGGCACACCGGCATCGATCAGCGACTGGGCACCGATGATGCTGCGCGTGCGCCCGGCGCAATTGACCACAACAAGCGTGTCGGGATCGGGCGCGATATCGCGGATGCGGTGCACCAGTTCGGCGCCTGGCAGGTTGGCGCCGCCGGGCAGGCTCATGCGACGGAACTCGCGCAAGGGCCGGCTGTCGAGCACCACCATGTCGGTGTTCGCCGCCTGCAATCCCGCCAGCTCGTCGGCACTGATATGGGGCGTTTCCAGTTCCTGCTCGACGAACTCGCCGAATGCCTTGCTCGGCACATGGACGCCGTCGAAGACCTCGCGGCCGGCATCGAACCAGCCCTCGAGGCCGCCGTCGAGGAGAGAGACATTGGTATAGCCGAAACGTTCCAGCGTGGCCGCACCGCGCGCCGCGCGGTCGTCCTCGAAGCCATCGTCGAACACCACGACAGACGTGCCTCGGCGCGGCACCAGGCGGTCGATATCCAGCTCGAGGCGGCTCAGCGGCAGGCAGGTCGCCAGCAGCGGATGACCACGGCCATGGGCGCCCCGCTCGCGCAGATCAAGAAATGCGAGCTCGCCTTCATCGTCGCGCAAGCGCGCGTGCAGAGCGACGGCGGATACTGAGTCGGCCAAGGGAACTACAGATTATGGATGTTGGGCTGGCCGGGAAAGTGGCTGTAGGTGCCATTGGCCATGTTGAACTTCTTGCGCTCGGGCAGATGCGCGATGCTGCGGCCGTAGAAGTGCAGCGCCAAGGTCGGCTCGTCGCACAGGCAATGGATGCTGTGGATATCGTCTGGCATCAGAGCGACGCCCGTGCCCTTCTCGACCGCTTGCTCGCGGGTCTCGCGAATCTCGCCCTTGCCGGACACCGAGCCGTTGTCGAGACGCTCGTAGAAGCGGTTCATCTCGACGCCCTCGACACCGGCGATCATGGCCCATGTGGTGTGGTCGTGGGGCGGCGCCATGTTGCCCTTGCGCTGGGCCACGGCGAACATCGCGTAACTGTGGTCCTCGTCCTCGGCAAGGCGATAAATGGTGCTGTGTGCACTGGCATGATCTTCGAGAATGGGAAAGTTGGCGGCGGCAAACAGATCGATACGCGCGGCAAGCTCGAGCAAACGTGCCTTGACCGCAGCCAGGGAGTCGCGATTGACGCCGTCCCGGGCAAGGATGGCCTTGGCGTCGTCGATGCAGGCTGCCACCGCATCGTGATGTGCAGCAGTCAGTATTCCCATGGTGCTCCCTATTCGCTTGGCGTGGCCTTGCCGCCAATACCCTCTTCTTGGGCCGCCGTCCATAGGCTGTGGTGCGAGCGCGCCCAGTTCTCGTCGACCGTGCCGCGCCACATCGCCTCGAAGGCGCCTTCCATGCCGAGCGTGCCGATATAGATGTGGGCGATGATCAGCGCCAGCATGACCAGCGCGGCGACGGCATGTAACAGCTGCAACGACTGCATGCCCTGTACCGTCGGCTCATAGGCGAAGGGGAAGACGAGGTTGAGACCGCTATAGGAAATCACGCCGCCGCCGATAATGACCAGCCAGAACACGATTTTCTGGCCGGCATTGAACTTGTGCGCCGGCGGGTGGCCCTTGCCGAGCAGACCGCCGCCGCGCGCCAGCCAGACGATATCGGCGGCGGTCGGCGCGTTGTGGCGCAGCCACATCAGCAGGATCACCACCAGACAGGCGATGAACACGAAGCCCAGATAGACGTGCGTCAGCTTGCCCGCCAGGGTGAGAGCGGCGAAGGCTTCCGGGCCGAGCAGATCGAGGAGCACTTGGCGTCCGTAGAGTATGTTGAGTCCGCTGAGGCCGAGCAGGATAAAGGTCGCCGCGGTCAGCCAATGCACCAGGCGCTCGAACAGCGAGAAGCGCCGGACGGTGCGACCGCAACGGCCACCGGCAATAGGGATGCGGCCACGCAAGGCCAGGAACAACGCCAGCACCGCCACCGTTCCCAACAGCATCCAGCTGCCATACGTTCGCAGCGGACCATTGCGCAGCAGCTGCCAGGCCTGTCCGTCCCGCCGGATTATCACACCGGCCTGAGCGTCTGGGATCGACACGGTGCCCGGGTCGCCGGCGCGAACCGCGCGCCAGAAATCGGCGTCACTGGTTTGGCCTAGCGTATGTCCCGGAACTTCACCGTCGGTCTGGGCGGCGGCAGCCGCCATCAACAGCAAGCCGGCAGTCACTGCCAGAAGCAGACCTCGGACAGCTGCGCCTGCGCACAAACGGATCCGGCTCATGCTCTTGAACGGCACCCCTCAGCCGTCGTCCTTCAGGCTGTAGGCGGTGCCCCAGCCCCAGGCGCCCGAGCCGAAGCCGCGGGCGACAACGCGCTCCTGGTAGATCTCCGAGACGGTGTCGGCGTCGCCCGCCAACAGCGCCTTGGTCGCGCACATCTCGGCGCACAGGGGCAGCTTGCCTTCGGCCAGCCGATTATGGCCATATTTCTGCAGTTCTGCCGCCGAGCCGTCCTCCTCGGGCCCGCCGCCGCAGAAGGTGCATTTGTCCATCTTGCCGCGGTCGCCAAAATTGCTGGCCGAGGGGAATTGCGGTACCCCGAACGGGCAGGCGTAGAAACAATAGCCGCAGCCGATACAGAGATCCTTCGAGTGCAGCACCACGCCCTGGTCGGTATCGTAGATGCAGTCGACCGGACAGACGGCGATGCAAGGCGCATCCGAGCAATGCATGCAGCCGATCGAGAGCGAACGCTCGCCGGGCTCGCCGTCGTTGATGGTGACCACGCGGCGGCGGTTGACCCCCCACGGCACGCCGTTCTCGTTCTTGCAGGCGGTGACACAGGCATTGCACTCGATGCAGCGCTCGGCGTCGCAGAGAAACTTCATTCTGGCCATGTCTCTCGCTCCCCTCAGGCGGCCGAGATGCGGCACAGGGTCGTTTTCGACTCCTGCATCACAGTCACGCTGTCATAGCCGTAGGTCATGGCCGTGTTGGCGGCCTCGCCGACGACATAGGGTTCGGTTTCCGGCGGGTACTTGTGGCGCTGGTCCTCGCCCATCCACTTGCCGCCGAAATGGAAGGGCATGAAGACCACGCCGCGTCCCACCCGCTCGGTGACCATCGCCTTGACCAGCACCTTGCCGCCCTCGGGCCCTTCGACCCAGACGTCGGCGCCGTCTACCAGGCCGGCATTGTTGGCGTCATACGGGTTGATCTCGGCGAACATCTCCTGCTGCAGCTCGGCAAGCCAGGGATTGGAGCGCGTCTCCTCGCCGCCGCCCTCGTATTCGACCAGCCGGCCGGAGGTCAGGACCATCGGATAGTCGGCGGTGAAATCGTTGTCCTGGATCGACTTGTAGAGCGTCGGCAGGCGATAGAAGACCTTGTCCTCGTAAGTCGGATAATCGCCGACCAGATCGCGCCGCGGCGTATAGAGCGGCTCGCGGTGGATCGGGATCGGGTCCGGGAAGGTCCAGACGTTGCAACGCGCCTTGGCATTGCCGAAAGGCGCGCAGCCATGGGCGATAACCACGCGCTGGATACCGCCCGAGAGGTCAGTCTTCCAGTTCGTCTTGTCGCCGGCCACCGCTTCGATGGCGGCACGCTCGTCCGCCGTCAGATCGCCGTCCCAGCCGAGCTTCTTGAGCACTGCCATGGTGAATTCGGGATAGCCGTCCTCGATCTCGGAATCGACGGAGTGCGCACCCTCGGCCAGCAGATTGACGCCGTCCTTCTCGACGCCGAAGCGGGCGCGGAAGGTCAGCCCGCCATCGGCCACCGACTTCGAGGTATCGTAGAGGATGGGTGTGCCGGGATGGGCCATTTCCGGCGTGCCCCAGCTGGGCCAGGGCAAGCCGTAATACTCGCCGTCGCAAGGCCCCCCGACCGCCAGCAAAGTGGTGCGGTCGAAGGTGTGCTGGTTGGCCATCTGCTTCTTCAGCCGCTCAGGCGACTGGCCGGTGTAGCCGATGGTCCACATGCCGCGATTGATCTCGCGCAGGGTGTCCTCGACCAGGGGCTCCTTGTCGGTCACGGCGATGTTCTTGAACATCTGATCGGCGAAACCGAACTTCTCGGCAAAGCGATAGATGATCTCGTGGTCGGGCCGTGCCTCGAACAGCGGCTCGACGATCTTGTCGCGCCATTGGAAGGAGCGGTTGGAGGCTGTCACCGAGCCATAGGTCTCGAACTGCGTCGCCGCCGGCAGCAAATAGACGCCGTCGGTCCGGTCGTGCATCACCGCGGTCATGGTCGGGTAGGGATCGATCACCACCAGGGTGTCGAGCTTGGCCATCGCCTCTTTCATGTCCGGCAGGCGCGTTTGAGAATTCGGCGCGTGGCCCCAGAAGACCATGCCCTGGATCGGATTGGGCTGCTCCACATTGTCGGCATCGAGCACGCCGTCGTACCAGCGCGAGACCGTGATGCCCTTGGCCTCCATCAGCTCCTGGTTGGCGAAACGGCCGAGCATGTAGTCGTAGTCCACATCCCAGACCCGCGACCAGTGCTTCCAGGCGCCTGCGGAGATGCCGTAATAGCCTGGCAGGGTGTGCGAGAGCACGCCGAGGTCGGTGGCGCCCTGCACATTGTCGTGGCCGCGGAAAATATTGGTGCCGCCGCCGGCGGTGCCCATATTGCCGAGCGCCAGCTGCAGGATGCAGTAGGCGCGCGTGTTGTTGTTGCCATTGGTGTGCTGGGTGCCGCCCATGCACCAGACCACGGTGCCGGGCCGGTTCATGGCGAGAGTGCGGGCGACGCGCTCCAGCTGCGAGCCCGGCGCGCCGGTCACCCGCTCGACCTCCTCAGGCGTCCAGCGTTTGACCTCGTCGCGCACCATGTCCATGCCGTAGACGCGCTGGCGGATGAAATCCGTGTCTTCCCAGCCGTTTTCGAAGATGTGCCAGAGAATGCCCCAGACCAGGGCCACGTCGGTGCCCGGGCGGAAGCGCACATATTCGTTGGCATGGGCCGCCGTGCGGGTGAAGCGCGGATCGCAGACGATGACCTTGGCGCCGTTCTGCTCCTTGGCCTTGAGGATGTGCATCAAGGCCACCGGATGCGCCTCGGCCGGGTTGGAGCCGATGAAAAAGATGGCACGGGCGTTATGGATGTCGTTGTAGCTGTTGGTCATGGCGCCGTAGCCCCAGGTATTGGCGACGCCGGCTACGGTGGTGGAGTGGCAGATACGGGCCTGGTGGTCGACATTGTTGGTGCCCCAGAAGGCCGCGAACTTGCGGAACAGGTAGGCCTGCTCGTTGGAATGCTTGGCAGAGCCGAGCCAATAGACCGAGTCGGGGCCGGCAGTCTCGCGAATCGCCGCCAGGCGGTCGCCGACCTCGTTGATGGCGTCGTCCCAGCTCATGCGCTTCCAGGCGCCGCCTTCGAGCTTCATGGGATATTTCAGGCGGCGCTCGCCGATGGCATGCTCGCGCACGCTTGCGCCCTTGGCGCAATGGCCGCCCAAATTGAAGGGGCTGTCGAAGGCCGGCTCCTGGCCGGTCCAGACACCGTTCTGAACCTCGGCCACGACCGTGCAGCCGACCGAGCAGTGCGTGCAGACCGACTTGATGGTCTCTGCCTCGCCGGTGCCATCGCCGGCCGCGGCCTCGGCCTTGCGGATGCGCGTCAATGGCAGGCTGCTGCCAAGCGCTGCGATGCCGCCCGCGGCGACGCCGGAGGCCTTGAGGAAATCGCGACGGCCGACCCCAGTCGAGGTCACGCCGTTGACCGCTTGGCGAAGCTTGCCGCCAGACGCAGAGGACGATTTGCGCTTACTGAGCATGATGGTTTCCCTGACCCTGATTTCCCTGCGCCCTAGAAGCGCGAAAGTTCGTAGAAGCGCACGACGTGCGCGCTTTCGCGATAGCCGCCGGCTTTTGCATCGGCGCCGGTCTCGGCCGCCTCGGCAGGTTCGGGCGAGCTGCCCGTTGCCACCGCTCCGGCAGCGGCAACACCGGCAACGCCGAGCCCTTTCAAGACATCGCGCCGGCGCATGCCTGACGCCTTATGCTCATCTTTCCGTTTGCTAGCCATTTCGCTCAAACCCTCATTTTCTTATCTCGTATTATCGTTAGAAATCAATTTTCTAACGATAATACCTCATGTTCGATATCAAAGAATATTTGTGCCAATTCAGCAACCGGCCTGTAGAATTGCGCCGACGGCGCGGCCGCCAAGTCGGCGCAAAACCGAGCAACCCAGGGCGCCATATGCGCCTCGAACATGGCTTGCTGCTCGTCGCTATTTGCCGCACTGCCGAGGCTGCCATCGATCAACACCGCCATGACCTCGCAGAGGCTGGCAATACCGTCTTCAGGCTCGGCGACGCCGTCCGACCGGGCCAGGCCAAGCTGGCCAAGATCGTCCCGCAAGTGCGCCAGGGGGCGGTCGTAGAGAAACCCAGTGAGATAATGCGAAGCGTAGGGAACCACTTCGCCTTCGACGACGCCGATAAAGACAGCCTCGAACTCGGCCACGGCGGCTTGCGGCGTGGTTTCGCGAGCGCTGGCGGCCAACGCGGCCACGGCGCTGCCAACGGCACTGCCGTCGCCCGTTGCCGAGCCTATTTGGCGCAAGAGATCCGCGTCAGGCGCGTGAGAGAACAGCGTAGCCAGCAGGCGATAAAAGCCGGCCCGCAACCCGTCCTCTGCCGACACCGATTCCCCCGTCGGTACCTCGGGGTGCGGCGCAATGGCATGCTGCCCTTGCACGCGGCCCTCCTCTCTCATCCCTGAGATGGATTGTGACCCAACGGTTACGGGCGGTCAAATCGATTTCAGCCGCGCCTGTGCAGCGCCGAGGAGAACCCGACACGTAACAGCCCGTTGATTAAGTGGCTTTGCTGATTCTCACTCCCAGACGATGAAT
>CAYPAX010000108.1:0-15116 GCA_964408735.1 uncultured Rhodospirillaceae bacterium
CCGCATCGCGCGGCGCGACGCGCCTACCCAGTGCGGCGATCCGGGCCATCAAATGCTCACGTATGGTCGAAATATGCTCTAAAGTAAGGTGATGAGGGACGTGTCGGACAACAGCGAAATGGACTTGAGACGGCGGGAAAAGCGGCAGCATCGCCGCTCGACGATCCTCGCCGTGGCGGAGATCGAGGCCGACGGCATCATGTTCAACGCCCAGATCCTCAACCTTTCGGCGGGTGGTGCTATGTTCCGCATTGCCGAGCCGTTCTCGGCGCCGGACGGCCTGACCGTCAGCATCAACGGCAGCGAGCCCCTGCATGCGGCGCTCATCCGCAGCCATGCCGAGAATCACGGTGTCGCGTTTGTGGAGGATCCGGCACGCATAGATCGGGTCATAGAGGGGCTGCGGGGCATCGATAAGGGTGCCAGGGATCTTCGCGTGCATCCGCGCGTGGCGGTGTCCTACCCGGCCACGTTCAGCCATGACGGACACGCCGTCGAGTGCTCGGTGCTCAACCTGTCGCTGGGCGGCGCTTTCGTTCGCAGCGACATGATTCTGTCGCCGGGCAGCGAGTTCGTCCTCGACATCGTGCGTTTCGGCACCTTCCGCGCCCGCGTGGCGCGCGGCACGGATGGCGGCATGGGCTGCCTGTTCCGCGTCGGGTCGGATGAGATCAGCGATCGCCTGGGCGACGTGCTGCCGCTTCCGGTGTAGCGGCGCTATTCCTTTGGAATGAAGTCCCCGGCGACGTCCTGGGTCAGGAAGATGATGCAGTCCTCGGTTCCGAGGCAGGCGTCGCCGTGCATTTCCCCGCCCGGCTGGAAGACATAGGAATTCGGCGGCAACTCGCGGCTCTCGCCGGTCTCCTCGAAGCTGTGCAGCCAGGTGCCGGCAAGATTAATGCCGTGATAGTCGCCCGTATGCGCGTGGATGGGCGCGGTGAAGCCGGCCGGAAGCTTCAACAGGCGACCGTGGGCACCGCTTGACGGATCGCCCCAAAGAACGAAGACGCTGACCGGCGAGCCTTCGCGGATCGGCGCCCAGGCGATATCTTCTCCCGAGATGATGGTTCCATGGTTCTTGTGCCCGGCGGCATAGCCGAGACCGGCGCCCGCAAGCATGGCGGCACCGACCAATAACGCGATTCCTCTCGTCATTTCGTCCACTCCCAATTTGCCCGCAAGATTTGCCTGTCATCCTGTCACGACCTTCGGCTCGCTGGCCAGGGTCGGGCTGTTCAACAAATCGCGAACGAAGGCGGTCGTAACTGCGAGTGTCGCCTGGCGTGCCTGTTGATGGGGGCTGTGGCCGCAATCTGGCAGGGCAAGAGTGTTGAGATGGCCGGGGATGGCGGTGCGGATGGCTTCGGCCTGGGCATTCGTGAAATAGGGGTCTTCCGCGCCGCTGATCGTCAGTACCGGACATTCAATCTTGGCCAGCCATGGCTCGGCGCCCCAGTGGCGCAAGCCGGCGCCGGTCCAGGCATCCACCAGGCGGGCGAAAAGAGCGTCCGTCTTGCTGCCGTGGTAGCGCGCCAGGCGCTGCTTCAGGTCTCCGTTCTCGAAGGCCTCGATCTGGCCTTGGATCGCACCGAGTGTTTGCGGCTCGCTGAAAAGATGCGGTGCCAGGGCGACCACGCCGGCGACTCTCCCAGGCATCGAGCCGGCGGCAATCAGGGCAATGGTGGCGCCGTCGGAATGCCCGATCAGAATGACCCTGTCGAGGCCCTTCGCATCGAGCACGGCGGGCAAGGAATCGGTCGCCTCCTCAATCAGATAGTCGCGCGAATGGGGCAGGGCGAGAGGGTCGGAATCGCCCGAGCCGAGGCGGTCGTAGACCAGCGCCCCGAGGCCGGTCGCCTTGGCGATGGCGTGGGGTACGTCGCGCCAAAGGCGGGTGCAGCCAAGCGCCTCGTGCAGGAACACAAGCGCGGGCGCGCCAATATCCTGCGGTCCGATCCAGTGGCCGCGCAGGCGCTGGCCGGCGACTTCGAAGGTGAGCTGTTGCAGGGCCGCCTCGATCAGGCTGCGGAAATCCGCCGGGGCCAGTCCGCCAAGCGCTGCCGATCGCGCGGCAAAGAAGGCGTCTGTCGTGGCACCGGCATCGCCGATGGCGATCCCGCGCAATGCCGCCTCAAGGTCGTAAAGCGTGCGCGCGGGCGAAACGAAAGCGTCGCCGCTCAGCAACACCTCGCGAATGCGCTCGTCGTGGCTGCCTTCGAGACGGACATCGGCGCGCAAGGTGCCGGCGCGCCGCGTGAGCGAGGCGGTCACGACCCCGTCGCCCGCCTCGGGCAAATCGCGCATGGCCACGAAATCGTCGCTACCGATCTCGTCGTCGTACAGCTCTTGCGCCAGGGCCTCTTCGCCCGGCGTGATCTCGCCCCAGGCGGGTTCGATGCCGAGCCCTTCCGCGAATCCGTCGAGCAAGGCTTGCTGAACGGCGCCTTCGTCGGGCACGGCGGTGCCAAGCAACTCGGTCAGGCTGGTCACGCGCTGGCGCGCCGAGGCGACATCGTGCCTGGTCAGCTTGTCGACCGGCACCTTGAGGGCGGCAATCATGCGCTCGACATCGAAATCCACCAGAAGCGTGCCCTGGAAGAAGACGATATCGCCGTCGAAGACGCCGCCGGTGCCGCTGATCTTGCGCCCGTCCACCTCAATATCGTTGCGTGGGCGGAACTGAGCCTCGACCCCGAGCCTGCGCAAGCCCAGCGCAGCCGCCTCGCAGATCCGCCGCGTGATCTCGTCGAGGCGCTTGAGGCCAAGGCTGCCGCGGTGGAACACCAGCTCCCAGCCGAGCTGGCCCGGATCGAGATACAGCCCGCCGCCGCCGGTGATGCGGCGTGCCACTTCGATGCCCTCTTGTCGGCAGTAGTCGAGCCGGACCTCGTGGCTCAGCACCTGGTGGATGCCGACCAGGGCGCTCGGTGAGAAGCGCAGGAAGCGGATGGTGTCGGGGATGTCACCGTCAGCTCGCGCGTCGATCAGCGCCTGGTCGAAGGCGATGTTGTGGCGTGCCCTGCGCAGTCCGGTGTCTATGACCCGGAAGCGTCGTGTCATAACTTGCGCAGCTGGCGGCGGACCTTGGCGATATCCCGTTTGTTGAGCTTGAAGGGATACGACGCGATATCGCTCGGCGGCGAATCGCCGTATGGGCGGTCGCAGGCGGAAACGTCGTCGCTGTCCTTGCCCGGGCAGCCCGAGGTGCGGAAGGCGGTGCCGGCATCGATGATGGCCTCGACCTCGTCTGGCGGCAGGCCGAAATTGACGACACGTCCCGTATCGTCGAAGCGCATGCGCTCGAACGGCACGTCGCGATAGTCCATCAGATAGCGCGCCAGCTGAACGCGGCGCCACTGCGCCCGCGGTGCCGGCGGCAGGTGATCCATCAGCGAGCCTTTTTCGGGGAAGAAGGCGAACATGTGGCTGTGGCCGCCAAGCGCGCGGATGGCTGCGACCTGGGACAGCACGTCGTGCTCGCTCTCGCCCATGCCGACGATGAGGTGGGCGCCGAACTTTCCGGGGCCGAAGATTTCCGCCGCCGCACGCAGGATATCCCAATACTTGTCCCAGCTATGGGGCGAGCCGACGCCGCTCCCGCGGGTGCGCTCGAACAGCGCGGGGTTGGTCGCGTCGAGCGCCACGGTGAAGATCTCGGCACCGAGGTCCTTGAGGTCCCGCACGTCCTGGCGAGTCATGGTGGTCGGGTTGGAGAGGATCGAGACGGGGATCTGCGGCACGCGCTCGACCCAGCGTCTTAGCAGCGCCCGCGTATCCTCGTCGGAGCGCGGATGGGTAATCATGCTGATGCACATGCGGTGGAAGCGGCCCTTGTCGCCGCCCGCCGCCATGATATCGAGCACGTCCTCGTAAGGCACCGCCGGCCAGTCGACGCGGATGAAATTGCGGTCGGCATAGTCGCGCTCGGCCTCGCGGTGGCGGGCCAGGCCGCAATAGGCGCAGTTGGCCCGGCAGCCTTCGGGATAGGTCAGCAAAAGGTTGAGGCAGCGGGTGCAGCTGGTGCGGTGCATGTAGCCGGCCATGACGCCGAGGGTGATCGCCGCCGCGGTCGACATCTGCACATAGGCGGGCGAGCGCATGTCGGGCGTGAGCTGGTTGTTGTTCGGCCGATAGACGCCTTGCGGCGCCTGCGATGCCGATTTGACGCGGGCGCCGTTGCGCGCCTCGCTCGGCACCTGGCGCGGCTCGCGCGGCTGCATGCCTTTTTCGTCGTCGAGAAAATCGGGGACAGGTGCCCTCGGTGGCTCCATGCAGGCCATCAGCGTTCTCCCGTTGCCCAGTAGTCGGGGTAGGCGATCCACGAGCGCCTGAGAGCGGCGGGCGAGAGCTGTCCGCCTTCGCGATAGCTTTTCATCATCGTCAGGCGGTGGCTGCAGGCGCGGCCCAGCGAGCCATCGAACAGCTCGCCAAGCTCTTCGTCATACTCGGCCAGTGCACGGTCGTCACCGTCGAGCCACGCCGCGGCGGCAAGGCCGGCAAGCCGGCCCGACTGCACCGCGGCCGCGATGCCGGCGCCGGTGATCGGGTTGGCGAGGCCAGCGGCGTCGCCAGCGAGTAGAACCGGCGTTTCGCCGAGCCGTCCTGTGCTGCGGACGCGCCCACCGACGGGGATTGCACCACCGGTACACCCTGTTTCGCCAGCCTCGATGCGCCCGTCCGCGACGAGGTCGGCGCAAAGCCCGTCCAGCGCGGGCTTGAGGCTGCGGCGGGCGCAGGACGCCACGCCGACGCCGAGATTGGCGCTGCCGTTCTTGGGAAACAGCCAGCCATAGCCGCCGACGATGGCGTTGCGCAGAAAGACATCCGTGCTGTCGGAGGCGCTACGCAGCGCCACGCTGGTCTGTCGGGTCTCCACGACGTGCGCGTTGGTGGCGCCGATGGCGGCACCGATCGCTGAGCGCGCGCCGTCGCAGCCGATGACCAGGCGCGGCCGGTAGCGCGTGCCGTCGGCGGTCTCGATGACACCGTCAGGCGAGAGGCTGCGGACCGTCTGGCCAAAGCGGCAGTCCGCGCCCGCCGCCTGCGCCAGACCGGCGAGGTGGCCGTCGAAGGCTTCGCGGTCGATCATGCGGCCGCGGAAATCAGGGGTTTCGTCCGGCTCTTCCGACTCTATGAAGGTGCGCATGCGATGGATCGGCTGGCGCGTCAAGGATGCCAGGCCGTCCAATTCCTGGTCGAGCATGGCGGGCACGAACTCCGCACATTGCACCGGGCGGCCCGGGCTGCGCTTGCGCTCCAGTGCTGTGACCGAGAAGCCGGCTTCGGCAACCGCCGCCGCCGCCCGGCTGCCGCCTGGGCCGAGGCCGCTGACAAGGACATCGGGGCGGTGTTCGGCCATGCTCAGGCTACCGCCTCCAGGCTGTCCAGCACCATGGAGCAGCAGGCGTGCTCCTGGTCGACGGGGCGGCCGATGGCATTGGCGACGGCGACGGCGCCTTCGGCGGGGAAGGCGATGCCGTCGAGTCCCGCCATCACCGCATAGGCGTCGGTCAGCATCTTGTGGCGTCCGGCAGGGCGGGCGCAACCAAGCTGCACCGGGCGGTCGGCGATACGCTCGCGAGCGGCGAGGAATATCTCGGCGACATCCACCGGCGGCACCGTGGCGAAGGGCGTTTCCGGTGCCGCATAGAACGGCATCAGTACGACCAGCACCAAGGCGTCGATGCCATGGCGGGCGACGATGTCGAGCGCCGTGTGCTCGCCGAGCACGCGGCCGTAATGCAGACCGATGACGATATGAGGCACCACCTCCATCTTTGTCGCGCAAAGCGCCGCCAATGTCGCCTCGAAATCCTCGACGGGCCGATCAAGGTGGTAGACCTCGGAGATGGTCTGCTTGGCGCCGATCACGTCGAGCATTGCGACATCGACGCCGGCTGATGCCATACGGCCGGCGCAGGCCTCGTCGAGCAACGCCGAATGCAGTGCGATGCGCAGATAGGGGAAGTCGCGCTTCAAGCGCTCGATGGTGGGGAAGAAGCGCTCATAGGGCACTTCGTTGCGGCGGTTGGAGCCGCCCGAGAGCAAAAAGCCCTGCAAGTTCTGGAGCAGGACCAGGTCGCGCACCTTGGCCTCCAATTGCTGCGGGCTGGTGGCCGGGATCATGGGCTCGAGGATCTTTGCCCGGCAATGGTCGCACTGCAGGGCGCAGGCCCGACCCGTCACCGAGAAGGCGGGAAAGCTGTTGCGCCCGCAGCCCTTGAGCTCGTCGGTCTCATAGGCGCGAAAGGTCGGCGTGTAAAAGCGGATAGGCCGCGCCGCGGCCCGGCCCTCAAAGCGGCGCACCATGGCAGCGTCCAGGTCCAGCTCGTCGAACGGCTCGATTTTGCTGATGCGCTCGTACCAGCCCACCGGCATTTCCCTCCCTAGGCTTGGACGGCCATAGTATATTAGAAAAGTGTAATATCAAATACTGCATCAGGAAAGCGAGCAGTGGACGGGGCAAACCTCTACCTAATCCAACATGCCGATGCCGAACATCTCGGCCTGATCGAGGATCATCTGGAAGGCCGCGGCGTGCGCTTCCGCTATCTGCGGCCCTATACCGGCGGCGAGTGGGCGATCACGGTGGCGGTGCCTGCCGATGGCCTGATCCTGCTCGGCGGCGGGCCGTGGGGAAGCGCCAGCGGGCCGCAACTGCCGAGCCTGCAGGCCGAGGTCGAGCTGGCGCGGGCCTACCTGGAGCGTGGCCAGCCGGTCATCGGCTTCGGGCTTGGCGCCCAGATCCTGGCACTGGCCGGCGGCGGTGGGTGCGAGCCGGCGGCTTTGAGGCTGACCGTCGGCGAGGCGAGGCGCGTTCGAGACGATGCCCTGTTCGGCTATCTGCCGGTGCGCTTCCCGCAGGTCGTATACGGCCGCGACCGTGCCGTGCCGCCCGACCATGCGGATATCCTGGCGCTCGATGACGATGGCTTTGCCGCCGTGTTTCAGATTGGCCGCACGGCGCTCGGTTTCGCAGGCCATCCGGGCATGAAGAGCGGCATGGTCGAAGACTACGTCATGGCCTCCGATGACGTTCCGGCGGACACGGCCGGGGGACTCGAAACGGTGCGCGCAGCCCAGGCCGATATCGCCAAGTCGCTGAGCCGGATCATGGTGGGCGTGATGCAGCTGACGGGCTGGATGCAGCCGCGCTAGGCCTCGACGGTCTCTCTGCAATACAGCTCGTACAGCGTCGCCATCAGCACCATGACCTCTTCTGAGGATATGGAATAGAACACGGTTTGTGCCGAGCGCCGGGCCGTGACAAGGCCGTCGCGCCTGAGCCGTGCAAGGTGCTGCGACAGGGCCGACTGCCCCAGGCCCACCACCTCTTGCAGCGCGCCCACCGAGCGCTCGCCCTGGGCCAACTCGCACATCACGAGAAGGCGGTACTCGTTGCTCAACGCCTTGAGCAGACCTGCAGCTTTCGCCGCCTTGCCCTTGAGGTCGTCGATATCGAAGTCAGTCATGCCACGTCCGCTCTTGACTTCCCGTTCACTGTCGCGGAAATTAGCATAATCTAATATGAGGCGCCGTTCCAGGCGGAAAGCACATGGCCGACAAGCTGCTGATCATCCTGGTCAATACCGATCCCCGCAATCCGGAGGAGCTGGGGGCGCCGTTCTTCCAGGCGAGCGTTGCTGCGGCGATGGAATACGACGTCAGCGTGCTTTGCACCGCGACCGCCGGCCAGCTCATGAAAAAGGGCGTGGCAGACCAGTTGACAGTCAAGGAAGGCGCGGACAAGACAGTTTACGATTTTATCCAGGACGCCCACGAAGCCGGGGTGAAGTTCCTCTGCTGTTCGCCGAACCTCGATCTGTTCGACATGACCGAGGATGACCTGATCCCCGAATGCGAGGGTATCGTCGGCGGCGCCTACCTCATTGAGCAGGTCATGGAAGACGAAGACCTGCGAACTTTGACCTACTAACGGTTTGTGACCGATGGCACAGGTGACTGAAACCATCGGCGATCCGGTTTCCGCGACCCCGGCGGTTGACCGTGACGAGCTCGAGGAGATCTACAGGGATATCAAGTCGCATCCGCGCTTCGATCACGAGCTCAACGGCTGCCTAAATTGCGGCATTTGCACCGCGACCTGCCCGTCGGCACACTACTACGACTATTCGCCGCGCGAGATCGTCCAGCTCTTGTGGACCGAAAATCTCGAAGGCATCTACGATGCCATGCAGGAGAAGATCTGGGCCTGTGCCCAATGCTATACCTGCGCAGCGCGCTGCCCATTCGGCAACTCGCCCGGTGGCCTGGTCATGGTCATGCGCGAGGTCGCGATCAAGCACGACATGGAATCGGCGAAGAATGTGCTGAGGCCGTTCTCGCGGGTCATGCTCAAGCTGATCTCGACCGGCAACCAGCTGGCGCCGAACATGATCAGCCAGGAGCATTTTCCGGACTGGGGGCCGAACATCAGCAAGATCGACGCGCCGCTCGGCGTGCTGCGCAAGGCCATCCCGATGCCCACCCTGCACACCCTCGATACGGCGTGGCAGGTCAATCTCAAGACGTCGGTGGAGCTCTATACGATCTGGGAGGAGACCGGCGTTCTCGACCAGTTGGAGACCATCGACGAGAACCTGTTCGACGTCATCTCCGACATCATGGACGAGAAGCGCGAGGACTACGAGGACTGGCTCGAAGAGCAGGAAGACGATGACGATGATGAGGATTAGGCGCCATGGATAGACAGGACGAGCGCTTCACCGGCCACGGCAATGAATGGCGTGACGCCAATCTCAGTCCCGACCAGGCGCGAGCCGCCACCTCGTGGGTGGAGACGCGCATCGACAAGCGCGCGCTGGCCGTCGACAAGGACCGGGTCGAGGACGTGCGCGACGCCATGTGGCAGCTCGAGAAGGACGGCGAGATCATCGTCCACCGGGTCGCCGACCACAATCAGCCGATCGAGGCGAAGACCCTCTACGGCTGGACCAAGCGCATCCCGACGAACCAGCTTTGGCACCACAAATCCTGCGGCCAATGCGGCAATATTCCGGGCTATCCCACGTCGTTGCTGTGGCTGATGAACGAGCTGGATATCTCCTATCTCGACGAGACCGACCAGACTTCGTGCACGGCCTGGAACTATCACGGCTCGGGCATCGGCAATGTGGTGAGCCTGGCCGCGGTGTTCCTGCGCAATTTCCACCAGGCCTATGTGTCGGGGCGTTCCCGGGGGCTGGACGCAGGGCACTATTACCCGCTGGTCCATTGCGGCACCTCGTTCGGCAATTATAAGGAGATGCGGCATTTTCTGCTGCATTCGGCCGAGCTTCGCGAGCAGGTAACGAAGATCCTCGGCAAGCTCGGCAGGCTTGTCGATGGCAAGCTATTGATCCCGGAAGAGATCGTGCACTATTCCGAGTGGCTGCACGTGATGCGGGACCGGGTCAAGGGGCGCCAGCAGATCGACTGCGGCCATCTGCGCGCAACCATCCACCCCGCCTGCCATGTCTATAAAATGGTGCCCGAGGACGTCATCTATGATGACGATGTGTTGGACGGCAATCGGGTCGCCGTCTCGACCGGCATCGTCGAGGCGCTCGGCGCCCAGGCCATCGACTATTCGACCTGGTACGACTGCTGCGGCTTCGGCTTCCGCCACATCATTTCGGAACGTGAGTTCACGCGCTCCTACGCCATCGACCGCAAGATTCGCGTGGCGGTGGAGGAGGCGCAGGCAGATGTGATGATCGGCCATGACACGGGCTGCATCACGACCCTCGACAAGAACCAGTGGATCGGCAAGGCGGTCGACAAGTTCTACGAGCTGCCGGTGATGGCCGACTGCCAGTTCGCGGCTCTTCTCTGCGGCGCGGACCCTTACAAGATCGTGCAATTGCATTGGCATGCCTCACCCTTCGAGACCCTGCTCGAAAAGCTCGGGGTCGATTGGCAAAAGGCCAAGGCCGAGTTCGAGACCTATCTGGGTGAGGTCGAGGCAGGGCGCATTGAGACGCTCTACGATCCCGCGCGCGCCATCACTTCCGGCCCGGGTTTCGCCGCATGAGCCGCCCGATCCTTGTCGTTGGCGGTGGTCCCGCCGGATTGTCGGCGGCGCAGGCGCTGGCGAGCGTCGGCCAATCCGTGGTGCTGGTCGAGAAGGCGGACGCGCTCGGCGGCGCGCCCATCCAGTCGGGCTATGCCAAGCTGGTTCCGTCCGGCGAATGGGCCAAGGACGCCATCGGCGGCATGGTCGCCAGGGCGGAAGCGGAGGCGCTAGTCGATGTGCGTCTTGGCTGCGCCGTTGACGCCTTCGAGGGCGTGCCGGGCGACTTCCGTGCCACGCTCTCCGACGGGAGTGTGGCCGAAGCGGCGGCGGCCGTCCTGTGCACCGGCTTCACCCATTTCGATTCCGCCAACAAGCCCGAATGGGGATTCGGAACCTTCCCGGATGTGGTCACCACCACCCAGGTCGAGCAGATGATCTCGTCCGGCGGCGGCGTGCGCTGCCCCTCGGACGGGCGCGAGCCCGAGCGTGTGGCGATCCTGCTCTGCGTCGGCTCCCGCGACCGCCAGATCGGCCGCGAATGGTGCTCCAAGGTGTGCTGCACGGTCTCGGCCAATCTCGCCATGGAAATCCGCGAGGAGCTGCCCGCCTGCAACGTCTACGTCTATTACATGGATATCCGCACCTTCGGGCTCTACGAGGACAAGTACTATTGGCGCAGCCAGGAAGAAGCCAAGGTGAAGTACATCAAATCGCGTATTGCCGAGGTCACCTCCGACGGCAAGCGCCTGGTGGTCAAGGGCGAGGACACCCTGGTCAAGCGGCCCATCACCATCCCCTTCGACATGGTCGTGCACGCCATCGGCATGGACCCCAATGTGGACAACATGAAGCTTGGCGCCATCTTCGATGTGGCGCTGGAGAGCCACGGTCATATCGGCCGCGCCAGTGCCTACGAGGCGATCAGCGGCACCTCGCGGCCGGGCGTATTCGTCGCCGGTGCCGCGACCGGGCCGGAGACCATCGACGATTCGATTGCGCAAGGGCAGGCGGCGGCGCTGGCCGCCATGGCGAGTGCGCGCGAATGAGAGCATTGCCCCGCCTCGAGCTTAGCGGCCCGCGCCTCGACGAGGCGTATGAGGCGCTGCTCGCGAGCGCCGAGCCCCGCGGCGGCATCCTCCGCCTTGTCGAGGCGCTATCGGCCAAATGTACGCTGTTCGCCAGCGTGTTCGCTTCTGAACGGTTTGCCGAGCAGAGCGATGCCGATCTCGTGGAAGCTTGTACCTTTGCCGCGACCGCGCGCCGGCGTGTCGGCGCGGCACTGGAGGAGCGCGGCATCAAGGCCATGCGCGAGGCCATCGAAGCGCTGCTCGATGCCGAGGATGCGGATGTGGCGCTGGCGGCCTTTTGCGCCCGGTTCCCAGTTGATCGGCAGCACAGCTGGGTGCGCGACCTGGGCGCGGAGCTACTGCATTTCACGGCGCCGGACCGCTTTCCCCTGATGACCCGCTGGATGTGGGATGCGCGCAGCAGCACAGGCGTGCTGCGCGAGATCTGGCATGGCGATGGCGTGGAGGCGGTGGCGGACGACGAAGCCGCCCATGTAGCGCTGCGCGCGGAGCTGGCGACCTATCTCAAGGGCCGCGGGGTCTGGCATGCCGTGCCGCTGACCATCGACCTGCTCTGTGCCCAGGTCTATGCCGGCTACATCCAGGCGCAAGGCGCGGCCTTCCTGCGCGCCGACTTCTCCGGCGATGACGATCCCGGCTATTACCTTTGCCGCATGCTTGGCATCGATGCACCGCATCGAGCCCTGGTCCTACAGGGGTAGCCGTCATGCCCATTCACGAAGTCTCTCTGATCCGTCCGGAAAACTTGCACGAGCAAGAGTCGCTCGAAGTGGATGGCGTCGATGTTTCCGGGCATTGGAGCACCTTCATCGATAGCCGCGTGGTCAGCGATTACAACGAGGCCCTGCAGGAGGAAGTCGCGGCGCTGCCCGGCGGTGCGCATATCCATCGCTGCTGGCAATGCAGCTCCTGCACCAACGCCTGCACGATTCATGCGCTCAACCCGGACTTCAATCCGCGCTTCTGGATCTATCTGGTGCGCATCGGCTTGGAATCGGAGCTGCTGCGCGACAAGGACATCATCTGGCAGTGCGTGTCGTGCAACAAATGCACCTATGCCTGTCCGCGCGACGTCGAGCCCGAAGGGGTCATGAAAGCGCTCGGCCAGTGGCTCGAGCTCAAGGGCCACGTGCCCACCTCGCCATCGCATCATTTCGACGACGTGTTCGCTGGCCAGGTCTTCGAGACCGGCCGTATCGAGGAAGGCCGCATCATCCGCAGCTTCTTCGCGCGCACCGGCCAGGCGCTGCGCCAGCCCTGGCTGGTAGAGATGGTAAAGCGCCTGGCGCGCCATCTGCCGTTGCGCCTGCTCGCGACGATGGGCATCGCCGGCCTGCTACGGCCGCGCACACGGGGTTGGGGGCCTGCCCGTGACGCGATCAACGACTACGTGGCCGAGCGCAAGGCGGCGGACCGCCGCGCCCTGGGGCTGGGAGAGTAAGGCCATGGCGAACAAACATCAGAAGGTCGCCTACTATCCGGGCTGCGCCCTCGAAGGCTCGGGCCATGCCTATAACAGCTCCACCAAGGCGCTGGGCAAGGCGCTCGATCTCGACCTCGTCGAAATCGACAACTGGAACTGCTGCGGCGCCATGGAAGTCAAGAATATCGACCCCAAGCTGCAGACCTATCTGTCGTCGCGGGTGATGTCGATCGCCGCCAACGACATGGGTTTCGACACCATCATGGCGCCGTGCAACGGCTGCTACCACAATCTCAAAAAGGCCGAGCACGATCTGGCCGAGGACGAGGAAAGCGTCGCCGTGGTCGGCCGCCTGTCGGAGAAAGCCGGGCACGCGACCTATCGCGCCGGCCAGGCCACCACCATCCATGCGCTGGACTGGATCAAGCAGGCGATCGGCGAGGAGGGCTTGCGCGAGCGCGTGCGCAACAGCCTGTCCGGTCTCAAGGTCGCGAACTATTACGGCTGCATGTATACCCGCCCGCGGCACATCTTTCCCGAAAAAGACGCCGGCCCGGGCTCGGAGTCCACGCACCAGCCGCACTTCATGGACGACCTGCTCGAGGCGGCCGGCGCCGAGATCGTCGACTATCCCCTCAAGACGGCGTGCTGCGGCGGTGCCCATACCCTGTCGGACAGCGACACTTCCACCCGTCTCGTGCTCAATCTGATCGAGACGGCGGAGGCCTGCGGCGCCGAGGTCATTGCGACCGAATGCCCGACCTGCCACAGTGGCCTGGAGATGCATCAGATCCGGGCCGAAAAGGTCTTCGACAAGAAGACCCGCCCGGTCATTCTCTATTTCACCCAGCTTCTCGGTCTCGCCCTGGGGCTCAAGCCGCGCAAGCTCGGCGTGCACGAGAACGTCTCCGATGCCCTGCCGCTGCTCAAGCAAAAGGGCCTGGCATGATAAGCTTTGCCGACATAGAGGCGCGGCTCGACGCCTGTCCGAGCGACCCGGACGAGCTGTTGTCGCTTGGCGAGGCGGTTCTCGAGCATTGGCTCGATGCGCGAGGCGAAATGCCGACCCGCGAGAGCCACGAAGGATTCCGGCTGCTGGCGCTGCATCGCCAGGGCGCGCGTGGCGAGCCGTCATTCAATGCCTGCCGCGAGACCTGCCGAGAGCTTGTCTATCGGTGTAACATGATCAAGTTAGGCGCGAGCAATGGCAGCGAGCACGAAGCCGGTTTGGCCGTTATGGTGGCGCGCCATCTCGCCCTGTTCGTCCGCGGCAAGCTGGCAGAATCCGAGCTCGGCGAGTTCTGCTGCTCGTCGCGGCCCTTGAGAGCTGTTGGAGAAAGATGATGCCCCTCGTTCGCGGATGCAATTTGCCCGATGAGCTGCTGTACGACGTCGAAAACAATATCTGGTACCGCGACCAGGGCGACGGCACGGTCACCGTCGGCATGACCGCTGTGGCCGCCGCGATGGCAGGGCAACTGGTTGCAGTGACGCCCAAGAAGGTCGGCCGCACGATCAAGCCGGGCAAGGGCTGTGCGATTATCGAGTCGGGCAAGTGGGTCGGTGCGGCAAAGATCGGCAGCGGCGGCGAGATCGTCGAGATCAACGAAAGTCTGGTCGCCTCGCCGACCATCGCCAATGACGACCCCTATACCGAGGGCTGGCTGGTGCGGGTGCGGCCTGAGGATTGGAGTGGATTTTCGGGCCAGCTCACCAGCGGCTCGGACGTTGCGGCGGAATATGAAGCGAAGATGGACGCCGACGGATTCGAGGGCTGCGAGGCATGATCGTGCGGCGCATGCCCCTGAGAAGAACTCAACAGACTAGCGAAGGAGAGTGCGATGCCAGACGGTAGCCAGGACAATGCCAAGAGCATGTCGATGATCGTCACCAAGGGCTCCCTCGATTGGGGATACCCGCCATTCATTCTGGCCACGACGGCGGCTGCGATGGGTCTGAACGTGACCATGTTCTTTACGTTCTATGGCCTGACCCTGCTCAAGAAGAAGCTCGATCTCGGCGTTACGGCGCTCGGCAACCCGGCAATGAAGATGCCGATGGCCGGCATGCATATCGGCCTGCCGAACATGATGGGCGCAATCCCGGGCGTCGATGCCGTGGCGACCGGTATGATGAAGAACCTGATCAAGAAGAAGGGCGTGGCCTCGATCGAGGAATTGCGCGAAACGGCGGTCGAGTCCGAAGTGCGGATCATTGCCTGCCAGATGACCCTGGACCTGTTCGAATATTCGCCAGACGACCTGATCGAGGGGCACGAGATCGGTGGTGCCGCCACCTATATCGAGACTGCCACCCAGTCGGATATCAACCTGTTCATCTGAGAAATCGGGAGATTTGCCACATGGCAGACGTGACGATCGATACCAAGGGCATGAACTGTCCCCTGCCCATCATCAAGGCCAAGAAGGGCCTCAAGGACGTGCCCGCCAACGGCACCCTCGAAGTGCTTTCCACGGATCCCGGATCGGTGGCGGATTTCGAGGCTTTCTGCCGCACCACCGGCAACGAGCTCATGGAGTCCAGCGAAGCGGACGGGGTCTTCAGCTTCCTGATCAAGAAGCTGTCCTAG
>CAYPAX010000109.1:0-14719 GCA_964408735.1 uncultured Rhodospirillaceae bacterium
ACAGCTTAATATACGCTCACCAACCATATTCTACCGAGCCGTGAATAATCCGGGTGAGTATCTGCGAATTTACCATGACAAGGCGATCGTCCTTGTCGAACAGCGCGAAACCCTCGGACAGGGACTCGATGGCATCGACTAGCAGCGCGTGGTTCTCTGCCGCCCGCGCTTCACTCACCTTGAGCGCTTCCTCCGCCTGCTTACGATCGGAAATGTCAAAAAACACCGATTGGATGGCAGGCGCCCCGTTCCATTCCACCACTGTCGCCCGGGCTTCGAGCCAAGCCGTGCTGCCATCCTTCCGCAATGCCTGCACTTCGTAGCTGCCAGGCGCAGGCTTGCCGTGCAACCTTGCCTGTCCGTAACCCTTTATGCGGTCACGATCATCCGGGTGAATGTGTTTCTCTATCGGGCTGGTGCGGCGAAATACCTCGTGCGATTCGTACCCCAGTATTTTTGCCGCCTCTTCGTTGGCGAACAGGATATTCAGGGCATTGTGTACAATCACGCCTTGGAGCGAACCCTCAACGAGAGAGCGGAAGCGGTGCTCGCTTGCCCGCAATTCGCTTTCGGCATTTTCGCGCGCGCTGATGTCGCGCAAAGCGGTCGCTACCAGCATGCCTTCGCCGGTCTCGATCGCGTTGAGGCTGATCTCCACGGGTATTTCCGCGCCAGATTTGCTAACCGCATGCAATGTCCCGACTTGGCCCATCGCCCTTGCCTCCGGCGCCCCGATATAGCGCCGGCGATAATCCCGATGCGCTTCGCCGTAGCGCTCCGGCACAAGAATCTCCACAGGCTTACCTACCAATTCCTCGCGCCCGAATCCGAACAACGCCTCGCTCTGGCGGTTGATATCCGTGATTTTGCCATCGGCATCGATGATCACCATCGCGTCGGGAGCCGATTCCAGCAATGCCCGGAATTTCTCCTCTCGCCGCACCTGGCTGGTGATGTCGGCACCGGTGCCGCGGTAACCGAGGAACCTGCCCTTCGAGTCGAATACCGGTTTGCCATTGATGCGAAGATGGGCCGTCTTGCCGTCGGCATTTTCTTGGTAGTATACGAAATTGCGAAATGGTCTGTGGGCCTCAAGGTCGGCGCGGTGTCGTCGCCATTTCTCGTCGTCTTTGTCATTGCCCGCTCTGAGATCGAACCGCGTCAGACCGATGCCTGACCCATGAGTCGACGTGCTGCCGGGAATCACCTCTTCCGGGGCACTCAAGAATTGGTGACGCTCATCAGTTTCCCAAAACCAATCGGAAGTGGATTCAGCAAAATCCTTGAAACGCTCTTCGCTCTCGCTCAGAGCGTCCTCGGCTCGCTTGCGGTCACTGACATCGTTCACCGCGATCAGAACCGCGGGCTTGCCCTTCCAGGTTATGCGCTGGACCCTGTTTTCCGCCCACCAAAGCGAGCCATCCTTGCGCACGGCCTGCATGGTGTGACAATCCGGCGCGTCTTCTCCCTTGACGCGGGCTTCATAGTATCGCCGCACGCGCTCGCGCTCACCTTCAGCAACGAGCGGATATGACGAGCCGAGCGATATGATCTCTTCCGGTGTCTGGTAGCCGCAGAGTTCCGCAAACATCTTATTGACGTAGACAAAGCTCTCGCCCTGGCGAATTGCGATACCTTGATTCCAGTTCTCCAGGACTTCAAGGAATCGCGCATCGTCGCCGCCAGGCACTGCCTCGGCTCGATCGCTCGTCAATGTCTCCACCACAAATCTTGTTCTTAAGAGTCAAGTTAGGCTGGGAATCGCCCAAGGCCAATAGGCCAATTCTCTTTCGGGCGAGGCCAGCCGAACTGAATCATGCGGTGAATGCGGGGATTCAGGCGCGAAAATTCGCGCCGTCGCGCTTCAGAAGGCGCTTGAGGGCGGCAAAGTGGCGGTCGGAATTGGCCGCGGCGCCGCGGTTCTCGGCCTGGATCGCGGCAGCGACTTCGGCTGCCATGTTGTCGGAGACGCGTTTCAGCGGCCGACCCGTGGACATGGCCAGAACCTGCGCCCGGCAGGCCTGCTCCAGGTAGTAGAGCAGTTCCCAGGCATGGGCGACGGACGGACCCGCCACCGTGACGCCATGGTTGGCCATGAACATCACGCTCCTGTCGCCCATCACCGAGGCGATGCGGTTGGCCTCGTCCCAATCGAGCGCCAGGCCACCATAGGTGTCGTCATAGGCGATGTCGCCGTAGAAGCGCAGCGCATTCTGATCCGCCATCTCCAGGCGGCCGCCCTCGATCATGGTCAGCGCCAGGGCATAGGGCATATGCGTATGCATGACGCAGGCGGCATCGGGCCGCGCCTTGTGCACCGCGGCGTGGATATAGAACGCGGTCGGTTCGAGATAGCCTTCGCCGGCAATCAGATTGCCCTCGCCATCGACGACGACCAGGCTGCTTGCCGTCACCTCCGACCAGTGCAGGCCATAGGGGATGAGCAGGAAGCGGTCGTGCTCTCCCGGAACCGCCAGGGTGAAATGGTTGTCGATGCCCTCGTTGAAGCCAAACCGCTCGGCCAGGCGATACGCCGCTGCGAGGTCTTCGCGCGCCTCCTGCTCGCTGTCGTCGCGCACCCCTGCAACTGCCAAACCCGTCATCCCTAGATCCCTTTCCGCATCGACCCGGCTCTACCAGGCGATTTCGCTGCCGTCGTAATTGAAAAAGCGGCCGTTGTCTTTCGGCCGCACCCCTGACATCACGCGCAGCATGCCGGCGGCACTGTCGGTCGGCGACACGGCGGCACTGGGTCCGCCCATGTCGGTGCGTACCCAGCCTGGATGAAACATGACCACGGTAATGCCGCGTGGCCCCAGGTCGGCCGCCAGAGAGCGCGCCGCCATGTTCACCGCTGCCTTGCTGCTGCGGTAGAGGTAGAAGCCGCCGGCAGTGTTATCGGCCATACTGCCCATGACGCTGGAGACAACGGCGATCTGCTTGCGTTCCGACGCCGCGACATGGTCGCTGAACGCATCCGCCATGCGCACCGGCGCCATGACGTTGACTTCCATGACCTCGCCCCAGGCGTCGTAGGCGATGTCGCCGAGCACCTGGCGCTCGCGCGGCCCCATCATGCCGGCATTGTTGAAGAGCAGATCGATGGGCGTGCCCGACAGCGAGGCCGCGAGATCGCCGACCGAGGCATCGCTTCCCGGATCGAGGGTCATGACTTCCACCGGCAAAGCCGCAAGATCGGTTGCCTTGGCCGGGTCCCGCACGCCACCCAGCACCCGCCAGCCTTCGTCCGCATAGGCGCGGGCCAGCGACAGGCCGATCCCCCGCCCGGCACCCGTGATCAAAATCGTAGGCATGGCAACTCTCTCCTATGGTTAGGCGGTTTCGGCGATGGCGCCGAGGAAGGCCGCTTCCAGTGTCGCGCCGGCATGGCGCGCGCGAAACGCGGCGAGGGTGCCGGCGAAGATCAGCCGGCCTTGGTGCAGGACGCCGATGCGGTCGCCGATCTCGTCGATATCGGCCAGCACGTGCGAGCTGAACAACACAGCGCGCCCGGCCGCCGCCTGCTCGGCCAACAGCCCCTTGAGCGCGGCACGGCCTTCCGGGTCGAGCCCGGACATGGGCTCATCCAGCAGCAGCAACGGCCGCTCCGGCAACAAGGCCCCCATCAGGCCGACCTTCTGCGCCATGCCCTTGGAATAGGACCCGATGGGCGCATCGAGGTCTTGGGGTGGAAGCGCCAATTGCGCCGCCAGGGCGCCGGCGCGGTCGCCATTGAGGGGCAATCCGTACTGCGCCAGGGACATGGCAAGAAACTCGCGCCCGCTCGCCCGCGGCGATGGCGTAAAGCGCTCCGGCAGATACGAGACTGCCTGGCGAGCAGCGGCCTCTTCGCCGGGCCGGCCGAATATCAAGGCCTTGCCGCCGGCGCGCCGAGCCAGCCCCAAGGCGGTCTTGAGCAGGGTCGTCTTGCCGGCACCGTTGAGGCCGACCAGGCCGAATATCTCGCCGGCCTCGATAGTCAGATCGACATCGTCGAGCACGACCCGCCGCCCGAACCGCTTGCTCAATCGGCTCAGCGCCAGGGGCAGCTCTTCCCTCACGAGCCGTCTTCGACCCGCCGTGCGGTCTCCCAACGGATTACCGCCCGCGCCTCGATCGCCGCAGCCTGTCGCCGCCAGCGCAGGCTTTCCACCGTGGCGACACCGCTGAACACCTCGGGCAAGGCGGCGAGGAAGGCGCGCATGTCGGCGGGCGAGGCGGTCTCCGCGTCGACCGTCACAGGCGTCGATACCAGTTCCAGCACCTGCCCTGTATAGGGCCGGTCCCGCAGCGCCTCCTCCGGCGCAAAGCTTATACTGAGAGGTCCGACACGATGCCGGCGCGCCAGGGCCTCGACGGCGGCAGAGGTTGCCAGACGGTCCTGCGTGTCGGTAAAGCCTGCCGAGCGCAGCACCTCGCCAAGCCCTTGGCGATCCTGCAGATAAGTGAGCTCTTCGCCCAACTCGGCGCTGCTGCGACGAAAGCGCACGACCTCGTTCACGGCAGAGCGTTGGATTCGCTCGGCATTCGCGACGGCAGCAGCCATGCGCGCATCGCCATACCAAATCACGGCAATGACCAGCAGCACCATTGCGATCGGCAGCACAATCCTTTTGTCCTGCAACAGATTGCTCACGGCTCGCCCTCCCCCGGCCCGCTTGATATCGAGACCATCATGGTCATTGCCGGCACAGGGACTTCGCCCGCCTCCCCGCCGCTCTCCACGCGCAGGGTCTCGCTGGGCCTGACAGGCACGGGCAGGCGCGTCACCGCCACCACGTAGCCGGCAAAGCTCTCCGCCAATCGCCCACCCAGGCGCTCGGCAAGAGCCACGGCCGCTTCGCGATCGTGCGCAACACCGTGAAGCGCCAGCGTGGCCTGCATGGTCAATTGACGCGGCTGGTCCTGAACAGGCTGGGCGCCGCGACGGGCAGGGCGGCGCGGGCGCTCGGCAAACCGCAATTGCCAATCCAGCGATTCCAGGCGGGCATCATCGCCGAGTGTGTCTTCCAGCTGCGCCATGATGGCGGCGGGATCGATGCGCTGACCGACCAACGCCTCCCAGCTGCGCAACTCCGCAAGCCGTTGGTCGCGCGGCGCCGGCATCTCGGCGAGCGCGCTCTCGACAGACATCAGCTGAGCCTTGGAGGCGCGGCGCTGGCGCTCGGTCTCGGCCATATTGGTTTGCACGCCATAATAATCGGCGGCGCGAATGATCAACATGACGGCCCCGGCCACGGCCAAGCCCGCGGCCAGCATATAGCCGCGCCGGCGCAGGCGCTCGTTTCGCGCCGCTGTCGCCATGGCCTCGGACATCAGCCGCAAGCGCGGTCGCGCCCGCTGCGCATGGGCCAGGGCATGCACGAGATCGGCATAGGCGTCATCGGGGGTGACGCAACGGCCAAGTCCGAGCAGGCCGGCGGCCTCATAGGGCGTAAGCAGCAGCAGGTTCGTGGCATCGAAGGGCAGATCCGCCAGGGCCCCACGCTCGCTTTCGGCGGCCACGATAACCAGGTCGAGCCCGTCGCCGCTCGTGAAACCCAGCCGCTTCATGTAATCGATGGTCTGGGCGAATTCCTGCTCGATGGCGGCTGCTACGGCATCCGCTCCCGCGTCGGGCTCGACTGTACGAGTCAGGCGCGAAAAGACGATGGTGCCGTCCTTGCAGATCACCTGGCGGAAGCCGCCGGTCCGCTCTCGCGTCAGCAGCACCTGCCAGGCGCTTTGCGCCTCGCCGAGCGATCGGGTCAGGCGCGTCAGGGAAGCGCTCGCCTCGACCGGCAGCAGCGTCACGCTTTCCAGCGGATTAGGTAGGCTGCCAAGAAAGCGATGCCAGCGCTCGATGGCGGGCGATGGCGCCACGCCGGCAAGCAGGTAGATGCGCTCCCGGCGCTCACCGTCTTCGCGCCCGATCGGCCGGCCGCCGGTGAAGGGAAAGCCGCCGAACGCCTTGGCCATGCGCCGGCGCACCACGGCCTCGCTTTCCCAGGGCGCCAGGGCCGGCAACGTCTCTCGCTGGATGACGATGTCCAGGACGTCGATGAGCAAGGAAACCGGCCGCCGCGGCCGGGCCTCCAGAAGGCGGCGAATTTCGTCCGCCTCGCCAGGCGAGGCCGCGAACAGGCGCTGTGTGATATCGCGACCCCGCACCTCGCACAGCACGGCGCCCTCGTCGCCGACGACCAAAACGAAACTTGCCCCACCAGCAAACATCTCAGCCCAACGATCCGAAGCTGTCGTAAATGGGCCCGAGCACCGCCACGGCGACCCAGGTCAGCAAGGCGCCGAGCACGATGGTGATCGCCGGCTCCAGGGCGCCGACCATGGTCGAGACCGCATCCTCAACCTCGCGATCGTAGAAATAGGTGACGTTCTCGAGCGTGTCTATGAGCTCTCCGGTGGCCTCGCCGACCTTGACCATGCGAACGACAAGGCTCGGAAAGGCACCGGTTGCGAACAGCGAATCCGCAAGCGTGGCGCCCGTGGATACGCCCTCTCCCGCGCGCTCCAAGGCGGCGGCTATGGAGCGATTGCCGACCACCTGGCGCGCCGTCTCAAGGCAGGCGATGATGGGAATGCCACTGCGGAACAGCACCGAGAAAAAGTGCGAGAACCGCGACAGGGCGATCTTGCGCAGCACCGGGCCGATGATCGGCAGGCGCAGCTTGATCTCGTCCGCGCGAAGCGCCGCCGTGGGCGAGGTGCGCACCGCCACGACCACGGCCACGATCGCCAGCAACGGCACGCCGATCAGGAACGGCCAGGCCACGGCAATAAAATCCGATGTCGCGATTAGGGCCACCGTGAAGAAAGGCAGCTCGGCGCCGATCTCCCTCAGATAGCCGACCACCGATGGCACCACATAGCCCATCATCAGACCGGTCACCGCAAGCAACAGAATACCCAGCACCATCGGGTAGCGCAGCGCCTTGCGCACGCGCTGGCGAAGATCGTCGGACCAGCGGATGTGCCGCGCCAACTCGCCGAAAGATTCGCCAAGGCTGCCGGTTTCTTCGCCGGCCTTGACCAGGCCCACGAAGACATCGTCGAAAACGCTCGGATGGCGGGCGAGTGCGGCCGACATCATGGAGCCGTCGCGCACATCGGCGAAGACCGACGACAGGATATCGCGAAAGCGCCCGGCTTCGGTGGACTCGCGCACGTCATCGAGGCTTTCCACCAGCGGTGCGCCGGCGCGCTGCAACTGCTCGAGGTGAACGCAGAACTGGATCAGGTCGGCGGCACGGATGCGCCGCTGCCGCAGACGTGACAGCGGCGAGGCGGCAATGCCACGGGCGGTGATCAGGTCGAGCCCGGCCTGGCGCAGCCGCTCTTCGAGGTCGGCCTCGTTGGCAGCCGGCATGGCCCCGCTGATGCGGTTGCCGCGGCCGTCCATGGCACGATACGCGAAATCCGGCATGACAGTCGCGCCGCTAGCGCCGCCGGCCCACGTCGACCGCGCGCATCAAGGCGGGCAGGCTGGTGACGCCGGCCAGAACCTTGGCAATGCCGTCCTCGGCCATCAGGTGAAAGCCGCTCGAAAGAGCCGATTCCAGCATCGCCTTGCGTGTGCCGCCGGTGGCGATAATCTCGTCAAGCTCTTCCGTGATTGCCAGAATTTCGACGATCGCCGTACGCCCGCGGAAGCCGGTCTGATTGCACTCCTCACAGCCGTCGGGCTCATGAATGACCGGAGCATCGCTGGCATCCACACCGAGCAATTCGCACTCTTCCGCCGTTGCCGTTTTCGGTTTCTTGCACGACTGGCACAGCGTGCGCACAAGTCGCTGCGCCACCGAACAAATAACCTGTCCGGATAACAAATGCCATTGCACGCCGATATCCACCATGCGGTGCACCACACCGATGGCATCGTTGGAATGAAGCGTGGTGTAGACCTGGTGGCCGGTCATCGCCGCCCGCATGGCCATATGCGCGGTGTCGGAATCGCGCACCTCGCCGATGAACATGATGTCCGGATCCTGGCGCAGCATCGAGCGGATGCCTTCGGAGAAGTTCATCGCCGTCGCTTCGCGCACATTGGCCTGGCGGATCAGCGGCAACTGGTACTCCACCGGGTCCTCGAGGGTCATGATGTTGACATCGGTGGAATTGATGTATTGCAGGATGGAATAGAGCGTCGTGGTCTTGCCGGACCCGGTCGGGCCGGAGACGAACACGATTCCTTCCGGGCGCAGCAACAGGCGCTTGAGCAGAGCCACATTGTCTTCACCGAAGCCGAGCGATTCCAGGGGAAGCAGCGATTTCGCCTTGTCGAGAATGCGCATGACGATGTTCTCGCCGTGCACGGTCGGCTGACTGGCGACGCGGAAATCCACCTCGCGCCCGCCCATGGTGTAGGACAAGCGCCCGTCCTGCGGATTGCGCGATTCGGCGATGTTGAGGTCCGAGATCACCTTGATGCGCACGGCGATCGCCGGCCAGTAGTCCTTCGGAAAAGCGCGCACCGGCACCATCACGCCGTCGATGCGGTAGCGCAGCCTGAGGAAAGCGCCCTCGGGCTCGAAGTGGATGTCGGAGGCACCGCGCTTGACCGCATCGACGAGAATGGCATTGACCAGGCGCACGGTCGGATTTACGTAGCCGGCCTGTTCGGCGGTCAGGGAATCGATATCGATCTCGCCGGTCTCCAGCTCGCGCAGGATGCCGTCGATCGACATGAGGTAGCCGTAGTTCTGGTCGATGGCGTCTTCGAGCTCAACGTCGGTGCAAACCAGTGGCTCGAGCTTCAAATGCGCGGGCACCGCACGCCGCAGCTGGTCGAGGGCGATGACGTTGTAGACGTCCGCCATGGCGACCTGCAGGGTATCCTCGCCGACCACGGCGACCGGCAGCACCTTATGGCGCTCCGCGATCTCCTTGGGCACCAGGGCCAGAACGTCGGGATCGACCACATAGGCCCGCGGGTCGAATCGGGTGCGCCCCGCCGCCTCGGCGATGACCTGGGTCAACGCGCCTTCGGTAACGAAGCCGAAGCCGGTCAGGATCTCGCCCAGCATCTTGTCCGAGCGCTTCTGCTCGAACAGGGCAACGCCGAGCTGATCGTCCGATATCAGCCCCAGCTCGACCAGGCGGTCGCCGATGCGCAGCGTCGCCGCGCTTTCAACGGGCTCGCCATCACCCTTCGGCGCCGCGGGCTCGCTGCGGCGCGCGGGCGTCCGCCATTCGGCGACAACACCACTGGCCGGCGCCTCGGGGCTCCGCTCGTCGTCGAAATGAAGGTCAGCGGGCACTGGCCAACATGCTCCTCGACCGCCCGCCGGGATCCCCGGCGTCAGCTAAAATACGAACCCGAGCACGCAGGCGGCAACACCGCCGCTTGCAGTGGCATAGTCACCGTCCGCCACACAGGTTCCCTGAGGCGAGCCTGCCCCGTCACCGGCCTGTACCAGGCCGCTGCCAGGCCGCCCGTCGTCGATCTTGATGTCGAGCAGATAGGATTCGTCGGCCGGCACCAGCCCCTGCACGGAAAGCCCGCCGGCGTCGGGCGAGCCGAGGCGCCAGTAGTTGCCGACCATGGTGCAAGTATCGCACATCTCGCCGCCGTCCGTGGAGGCGTTGAGGACGTTCCAGGCACTGCCCGGTATCCGCCCGACCGGAATGCCGACACCAGCCACCGGCTCAGCGCCGGTAATGCCGGAGATCAGGTCCGCAGCTGCCAGATGCTGCCAATATTCGAGCGATTCGCCTTCATTGCCGATGCCACCGATACGACCGTCTCCATCGCCGTCCACCTGCAGCGTGGTGCCGTCCTTCTTGAGCGACAGCAGCAGCGAGGCACGGCTCAGATCGCCGGGGTATTGCCCGTACTTGTCATAGAAGCCGTTATTGGCGGCGCGATAGGCGTCGATTTGCGAGATCAGCGACTTGGACTGGGCGTTGCGGATCAGCTCCTGCCCTTTGAGGATGCCACCGACCAGCAGGCCGATGATGATGAGCACGATCGACATTTCGACAAGCGTGAAACCCGCCTGCGACGGTAATGCCTGAACCCGAGTGGCTTGGATCTGCATGGCCTTCCTCGTCCCCCTGACAGTGCAGCGGCACCGTATCCGTCAAATCCCGTATGCGCAGCTAACCGCGCAACACCATTGTAATGGGTCAGCGCCCCCTGGCAAGCCGGCCGCGCATCTCTCAGAGACCGTCGAGGAATTCCCTGTGGTAATGCCGCTCGGCCTCGGGAAGATCCGGAAAGCGCCGTTCGATTGCTTCGATCTCGCGCCGGGCGGCAGCCACATCGCCCATTTCGGCCAGAATCTGTGCCGGCAGCTGGCGCGTCCAGATCGGCATCGCGGCCACCTCGAAGGCTGCCAGGTCCCGCGCCAGCGTCAAGGCCAGAGGAAGGTCCGCAAGTTGATGACGCGCCAAGTGGACGGCCTGCGCAAGCAGCCGCCAGCGCGCCGCAGGCTGTGCCATGGCATGACGATGCAGCCAAGCGGTCACCGTGCGGGCATCTTCGGCGACGGGCGTCAGGCCGTAATAGGTCGCGGCAAGCACGGGCACGTGCCAGGCCTCGGGATCGAGTTCGGTCAGGGCGTCGAACCAGGCCGTCAGGCGTTCGTAGTCGTAATCGGCCAGCGGCAGCGTGCGCCCACCGGTATCGCCGAAATTCTGTACGCTCAGGGCCCCGAGCCGATAGGCGGCCTGGGCATCGCCTAAGGTCATAAGCGCGAGATGTGCAGCAGCGGGCGCCGGCGGAACCGGCTCGACTGCCGGGCGCCAGGCCAGCAAGGCCAGGGACAAGGCGAGCTGCGCCGCCAACAATCCCAGCGCCACTGCCGCCGCGCGCAGGCTCACAGCTCCCGCCGCGAAAAGTCGAAAGCGGCCGCGGCCAGCAGCAGCGGCACGTAGACCAGCCACTGGGCCAAAGCGAACAGCAGATCCCTGTCCAGCACGACGCCGTGAACCAGCCACTCGCCGCGCGCCAGCATGTCGAGCCGAGGCAACAGCACTGCCAGGGCGCTCAGCACCACACCGGCGAGGCCGCCATCGGCAGCGGCAAGCGCAAGCAAGGCCCAAAGACTGCGCGACAGTGCGTAGAAAGCGAGGAAAACGAGCAGAGCCGCCGCCGGACTGCGCAGACTGGTGCCGAACAGCAGCGCCAGCGCGGCCAGCAAAGCGAGCTCCAGTCCGAGGCTCGCCAGCCAAATCACCAGGCCGAGCGGATCAGGCGGGCCGACCAGCCACAGGGCCAGGCCAACAAAAGGAAGAGCCACGAGTGCCAGCGTTGCATAGGCCGCCCAGACTTCCAGCAACAGGCGCCAGCGACCGAGCGGGCGGCTCAACAGCAATGCCATCTCGCCGCTGTCGAGCATGCGCCGCAGGCCGAAAAGCATGACGCCGGCCAGGCCGATAGCCAGCAACAGGCGCGCCGCCGCAGCGGTCGCCGCCAAGGCAAGCTCGCGGCCCTCCGCCACCGCCACCGCGCCAAGCCCGGCCGCAACCAGCGCCGCAAGACCCAGCGCGGCCAGCAAGACCGGCAGAGCGCGGTCGCGGCGCGCCAGCAGGAGAACGTAGCGGTATACCGGTGCCATGCCCGCGCCTACCACGGCGCCGATGCCAGCACGCCGGCGAACAGCGCCAGAGACAAGGCGGGCCCCAGCGGAAAGCCGTCACTGCCATGGCGCCAGCGCCAGAGCGCGGCAAAGCCGGCGCCAAGCGCGCCCGCGGCCATCAGGAACCAGGGCAAGGCCGCGATACCGAGCCAGGCCCCGGCGACACCGAGAAGCTTGACGTCGCCAAGCCCCAGAGCCTCGCGCCGGGCCCAGCGCCCGGCCAGCCAGCGCAAGCTGAGGCCGAAAGCCAGGGCGATCACGGCACCGGCGGCGGTATCGCTCCATTCGGCGCCGGCCAGCCAGCGATGGACCAGGCCGGCCGGCAGCAGCCAAAGCAGGACCAGATCCGGAATGATCTGCCTGTCGAGATCGGCCAGCACGATGATCACCAAGCCCAAAGCGAGGGCGCAAGCGGTGACCGTGCCCCAGCTCTCGCCGAAGGCCACGGCCGAGAGAGCGAACAGCAGCGCACTGCCGAGCTCGGTCACGGGATAGCGTGGCGATATCGGCACCTTGCAGACGACGCAACGGCCACGCAATATCAGCCAGGAGACAATCGGCACCAAATCGCGCGCGCCCAATGCGGTACCGCAGGAGGGACAACGGGAGCGGCCGCCGACCACGCCCTCGCCGCGCGGCAAGCGATATCCGGCAAGGGCCGCGAAACTGCCGAACAAGAGGCCTGCGAACGGCGCCGCCCATAATGCGACACCGCCGGGCAAGGTCATGGAAACGCTCATACGCCACTGTAGCGGGCCGCATGCCGCCGGTTCAATCGCCAGCGATTGAACGCCGGCCGCAATCGCCTATGCTCACCGCCCGACCAACAGCCGACGCCGGAGACGCCAGATGGCCCTGATCAACTATCTCACCCGCATCCAGTTCGACCACGGCTCATTGGCGCTGCTGCCGGAGGAACTGGCGGCGCTCGGCATCGAGAAGCCGCTGATCGTCACCGATCGCGGCATCGTTCATGCCGGCCTGCTGGAAAGGCTGATGGCGGTGCTGCCGGCCCGCGAGACGACCGCGATTTACGACAACACACCAGCCAATCCGACCGAAGAAGCGGCTAAGGCGGCGGTATTCCATTATCGCGACAACCGCTGCGACGGCGTGATCGGGCTCGGCGGCGGCTCGTCGCTCGATCTCGCCAAGGCAGTGGCCTTGCTGGCGACGCACGAGGGCGCTCTTGCGCAATATGCGGCCATCGAGGGCGGCGTCGCGAAGATCACGCCGGCAGTGGCGCCCATGATCGCCATCCCGACCACGGCAGGCACCGGCAGCGAGGTCGGCCGCGGCTCGCTGATCGTGCTCGAGGACGGCCGCAAGCTGGGTCTGCTGAGCCCGTACCTGATCCCGCGCGTCGCCCTTTGCGATCCCGACCTGACCCGCGATCTGCCGCCCGGCCTGACCGCCGCCACCGGGCTCGATGCCCTGGCCCACTGCGTCGAGACTTTTCTCGCGCCCGCCAACAACCCGCCGGCCGAGGCGATCGCCCTGGACGGCGCCGCCCGCGTTGCCGGCAACCTTGCCGCGGCAGTGGAGGACGGCGGCAATGCCGAGGCCCGCTGGAACATGATGATGGCAGCGATGGAAGGCGCCATGGCATTTCAGAAAGGCCTCGGCGCCATTCACGCCTTGTCCCATCCCCTCGGGGCGGACCAGGAGCTCAAGCTGCATCACGGCACGCTAAACGCAGTGCTGATGCCGGCCGTGCTGCGTTTCAATGCCAGCCATGTCGGCGACAAATATGCCCGCCTCGGCGCGGTGCTCGGCGCGGAGGCGGACCTGCCGGACTGGGCCGACCGCTTCAACGCGGCCCTCGGCATGCCGTCAGGCCTGGCCGCGATGGGCGTCGAAGCGGATATGTTGCCAGCGATCGCCGACGCGGCAATGCTCGATCATTGCCACGGTACCAATCCCCGCCAGGCTACGCGCGAGGAATATCTTGCGATCTTGCAGGAGTCGATGGGCTAGCGGAGAGCGCCTCTTCGGCCTCGAGGATCTGGGCAAGCGCCCGCGAGCGGAACTCGCGACGATAGAGAATTGCCAGCACCCAGGTGGTCGTGAACATAAAAAGGATCGGGTGAATCAACCAGCCGAGCCCGGCCAGAGCAAAAAAATACGCCCTCAGCCCGTAGGCGATATGCTCGGCCGTGTAGTCACCGACCCGCGCGATGCGCTCGATATATGTCGCCTGCGCCTCGCCCCCGCCTCCCGAAAGAGGCGGCGTGGCGCCGATCAGGATGACGAAATAGGTGGTCAGGCGGAAGGCTCTGGCGAACTTGAAGAACGCGTAAACGAAGATCGCGATCATCAGCAGGATCTTGACCTCCCACACTGTCGCCGTGGTGGGAGCCGCGAAAGGCAGGTCGGCAAGCAGGGTCGCCGCCGCATCCGTCGCCCCGAGGCCGGCAATCAGCCCGCCCAATACCAGGATCGAGGTCGAGGCGAAAAAGGCGATGCCATGCTGCGCGATCTGCTGGATCTGCATGTCGACCATGCGCAGCTCGCGATGGAACATCTCACGCAGCCAGCGGCGCCGAATCCGATTCATGACGGTTGCCACGTTGCGCGCCGACCAACGGCTGTGGTCGGCGTACAACGTGAAACCCAGCCAAGCGGTCAGGAACCAGGCAAGCGCCAGGTAATCGAGCAGCGATAGCAGCAGCATTACCCTCGACTGCGAAGCCTCAGATGACTTTGCGCAGCTCGGTAATAAAGCTGTCCATCTCGTTGCGCAACCGCTCGCCCTGCTGCGACAGCTCCCCAGCCGCATCCGCCACGTCGCTTGCCGCCTGTCCGGTCTCGCCGGCAGCCTGGGTCACGTTGGTAATGTTCTGGGTCACTTCGCCGGTGCCGGTCGAAGCTTCCTCGATATTGCGGGCGATCTCCTGCGTGGCGGCGTTCTGCTCCTCGACCGCGGAGGCGATCACGGTGGATATCTCGTTCACTTCGCCGATGGTCTCGGCAATGCCCTTGATCGACTCGACGGTCTCCTGTGTCGCAGCCTGGATGTCGCCTATCTGACTGCTGATGTCGCCCGTGGCCGTGGCGGTCTGGGTGGCCAGATTCTTGACCTCGCTGGCGACCACGGCGAAGCCCTTGCCGGCCTCGCCGGCGCGGGCCGCCTCGATGGTCGC
>CAYPAX010000110.1:0-14615 GCA_964408735.1 uncultured Rhodospirillaceae bacterium
AAAACACTGGCGTCCCCTACGGGACTCGAACCCGTGTTTTCGCCGTGAAAGGGCGATGTCCTAGGCCGCTAGACGAAGGGGACGGTGGCTTTGGCTGGGGGCGATATATCGTGCGTTTGGCGGCGCGGTCAACCGCCCTCGCCGAGCAGGATGTCCTTTGCGCGATTTATCTTGGCCGCCAGATAGTCGGAGCCGCCGTGGTCCGGGTGCATCTGTTTCATCAGGCGGCGGTGGGCGTCCTTGATGTCCTGGTCGCTGGCGCCGGGGGCGAGGCCGAGGATATCGAACGCTTCTTCCGCCGTCATGACGCCTTCGTCGGCAGCCGGCGCGGCCCCGGCGACATCGCGCCAATCGGGTTGGGTGCGGTCGAGAAAGCCCTCCAGCAGGCGCCGCGAGCGTTCGTCGCCGCCGCATTCCTGGCGCAAGTCGAGCAGCTCGCCGAGCGCCAGCGTGGATAGCCGCCGCCCGGCGAAGGCGCCTTGCAGCACGTCGCCGTCGAGGCTGCCGCTGTCATGGTCGAGATGCATGCGCAGCCAGGCCGTCTCCGCCGAGGACTGGGCGCCCGGCGTGGGGCCTGCCGCGGCACCACGGCGGGCAGCCGCCGCCTTGCGGACGCCCCAGGCCCAGGCCAGCAGCGGCACCAGATTGCGCACCCGCCAGAGCGCCGCCGCCAGGCCGCCGAAGAGGCCGGCGATCAAGGCCTGGCCGCGCACCAGCAGCAGCACGCCGAGCACGATGGCGAGCGTGATGCCGACCCAGCGCACGGCGCGTGCCAGCATCTGCGGATTGGCCGAGACGAACAGCCGCGTCAGCACCAGAAAGACCAGCAGCAGCGCCACGCCCATCAGCAGGTAGGCGATCATGCTCAGCCTCCCTTGCCGCGCCGGCTTTCGAGCCGCAACAGGGTGCGCCCTTCGCGGCGCTCGAAATCTTCCAGCGCCGGGCGCCCGCCGACGGCATAGACCGCGACCGCCGCCAACAGCGCCTTCAAGCTGGCCGCGCTTGCCGAATCGAAACGGCAATAGGCGCCGCCCGAGAGCCGTGCGATCTGGCGGAAGGCGCTTTCGGCCTCGGCGTCGCCGCCCTCGTGGAAGACGAAGACGGGAACGCCGTCGATGCCGAGCTGGCCCGCCTGGTGGCACAACTCGTCGACGCTTTCCTCGCAGGCATCGCCGATGAAGACCACGGCTTGGACTTTTTCGGCTGCGCTTTCCTTTACGGCATGGCGCAGCAGCTTGCCGATCTGGGTACGCCCGCCGAGGCAGCGCACCCCGGTCATGCGCTGCAGCAGAGCCTTGCTGTCGCTGGTGAACGGCGTCGCCTTGAACTCGCCGAAGCCGCGATAATAGGCGAGCTGCACGGCGAGGGTGCCGAGTGCCGCGGTCTCGCTGAACATCTCGGCCTGGATATGGCAGGCGGTGTCCCAGCTCTGCTCGCGGCTGGCGGTGGCGTCGAGGGCGAAGATCAGCCGGCCCTTGCGGCTGCCGCCCGAGTGCGCCGTGAGCTTGCCGACGGTATCGAGAAAGGCATCGATCTCGGAATCGCTCGACGGCGCCGGCAGCCTGTCGCGCTTATCCGCCATCGGGCGCGCCCAGCCGCCTCAGTCGCCCGCCGCCGTGGTGCGGCCTGTCGCTTGCGGGCGGCACAGCGCGTCGATCTTGTTCGCCAGGCCGCGCACCTCTTCGATGGCGGCCAGGTGCGATTTTGTCGGCTTGGGCCCGGTGCCTTCGCTGTCGAGCACGCAGAGGCCGTGCAGGAAAAGCTCGCGAAAGATCACGCGCTCGGCAAAACCCGGCAGCAGAGTGAAGCCGAGATCGGGCTCGAGCCTGGCCAGCACTTCCTCGACCCGACGCATGTTGCCGGCGCCGATCGAGGCGAGGCGGTTGCGCAGCACGATCCAGTGGGCCGCCGGCTTGCCGGCCTTGGCGCGGTCGCCGCGGCGGCTCCAGACCATCTCGCTGTAGCGGCTGTGGCAGCGCACGGCCAGGCTGTCCGGATCCAGGTCCACCAGCACGTCGAGGTCGAGCAGGCTGTCGTTGAGGGGGGTGAGGATGACATCCGCCCGGCCATGGGCGAAGCGCGACAGGGGGCTGTCGGCGCCGAGGCCGTCCATGACGATATAGTCGTTGGCGCGCGACAGCTCGTCGCACATCTCCCGCAGCCATTCGCGTTCCTGCAGGCGTGCCTCTTCGACATTGCCGTGACGGCTGGTCACGGCCAGGCGGTGATCCGGCAAGGCCAGCTGCAAGCCCCGCCCCTCGGCATGATTGGCACGATTGGCGAAGAAGCGCGTCATGGTCTGCTGGCGCGTGTCGAGATCGACGCTCGCCACCCGCTTGCCCAGAAACAGCAAGCCCAAGGCCAGATGCACGGCGACGGTGGATTTGCCGGTTCCACCCTTCTCGTTGCCTACCAAAATCAGAGTCACGTCGGTGTCGTCTCCTCAATTCGCGCCGAATGCGCTGGGAGGAAGTCTAGAGCACGCTCCGGGCAAAGCAAATCCAGCTCTCATCCGCCATTGCGACCCTGTGCACGATTGGGCATAGTCCGCCCCGACCGAGACCTTTTCCCAGCGACGGAGAGACTGCCGTGGATACCGATTCCCCGCGCCCGACCCCGCTTCTGTTCACGCCCCTCGAGATCCGCGGCGTGACCATGCGCAACCGCATCGTAATCTCGCCCATGTGCACCTACAGCGCCGCCGAAGGCATGCCGCAGGACTGGCACATGGTGCATCTCGGCCAGTACGCGCTGGGCGGGGCGGGGGTGATTTTCACGGAGGCCCTCGCGGTGCAGAAGCAAGGCCGCATCACCCATGGCGATGTCGGCTTGTGGCATGACGGCCAGATCGGCCCGATCGCCAGGATCGTGCATTTTCTCAAGGAGCACGGCGCGGTGCCGGCGGTCCAGCTCGCCCATGCCGGGCGCAAGGCGAGCATGCAGCGGCCGTGGAACGGCAACGCCGCGCTCGACGAGGGCGACCTGGCGCGGGGCGACCTGCAATGGCAGCCCAAGGGCGCCAGCGCCATTCCCGTCGATGACGGCTGGGTGGTGCCGGAGTCCCTGACCACGGACGAGATCGCTCAGATCGTCGAAGACTTCGCCGCCGCCGCCAAGCGCGCCCTGGCCGCCGGCTTCGACATCGCCGAGGTGCACGGCGCCCACGGCTATCTCATCCAGAGTTTCCTCAGCCCCATCGGCAACCAGCGCAACGACGCCTATGGCGGCGACCGCGCCGGGCGCATGCGCCTTGCCCTGGAAGTAACGGAGGCGGTGCGCGCGGTCTGGCCCGACGACAAGCCGCTGTTCTTCCGCATCTCTTCCGTGGACGGCATCGAAGGCGGCTGGGAGATGGAGGATTCCATTGCACTCGCCAAGGAGCTCAAGGCGCTCGGTGTCGATGTCGTCGATTGCTCCTCGGGCGGCATCGCGGGCTCGGCCACGGCGGCACGGGCGAAACGCCAGCCGGGCTTCCAGGTACCTTTCGCCGACCAGGTGCGCCGCGAGTCGGGGCTCATGACCCAGGCCGTCGGCCTCATCACCCACGGCCAGCAGGCCGAGGCGATTTTGCAGGCCGGCCAGGCCGATCTCATCGCCATCGGCCGCGAGGCGCTGACCGATCCGTATTGGCCGCTGCGCGCGGCAGAGTTCCTCGGCTGCGATCCCAAGATGGAGCACTGGCCTTACCAATATGGCTGGTGGCTGACCCGGCGCAAGCGCTCGAGCGTGTTCTACGAGCCGGTGAGCAGCGCCTAGCGCATCCCATGACGGAGCGCGTCGACACGGTTGTTGTCGGCGCCGGTGTGGTCGGGCTCGCCGTGGCCCGGCACCTGGCGCTTGCCGGGCACGAAGTCATCCTACTCGAGGCGGCGGACGTCATCGGCTCGGAGACTTCGTCGCGCAATAGCGAGGTCATCCACGCCGGCATCTACTATCCCGCCGGCAGCCTCAAGGCGCGGCTCTGCGTGGCCGGGCGCCAGGCGCTCTATGCCTATTGCGAGAGCCGCGGCGTGCCTCATACGCGCATCGGCAAGCTGATCGTCGCGGCGGACGAGGCACAGCTGCCCGAGCTCGACACCATTGCCGCCAAGGCCGCCACCAATGGCGTCGATGACATGGCGCGCCTGAGCCGTACGGAAGCGAACGCGATGGAGCCGGCGGTGCGCTGCGCCGGGGCGCTGCATTCGCCGTCGACAGGCATCATCGACAGCCATGCCCTCATGCTGAGCTATCAGGGCGAAGCGGAAGGTCACGGCGCCATGGTGGCCTTCAACAGTTGCCTGGTGGGCGGTGTCGCGCGCGAGGACGGTATTCTGCTTAGGGTGGCAAGCGATGGCGAGGTCACGGAGCTAGTCGCCGCCCGCGTGGTCAACGCCGCCGGCCTCGGCGCGCAGGAGGTGGCGGGCGGAATCGAGGGCCTTGCGCCCGAGAGCATCCCGCCGCGCTTTCTCGCCCGCGGCTGCTATTTCACCCTCGCCGGTGCCTCGCCCTTCCGCCACCTGGTCTATCCCGTGCCCGAGCCCGGCGGCCTCGGCGTGCACGTCACCCTCGACATGGCCGGCCAGACCCGTTTCGGCCCCGACGTCGAGTGGATCGACGAGATCGACTACGCCCTCGACGAGGCCCGCGCCGACCGTTTCGCTCCCGCCATCCGCGCCTATTGGCCGGATCTCCCCAACGGCGCCCTGCAGCCCGGCTACACCGGCATCCGCCCCAAGGTCGCGAGGCGGGGTGCCCCCGCCGGCGACTTCATTGTTCAGGGACCGGAGGCCCACGGTGTGGCGGGCCTGGTGAACCTCTACGGCATCGAGTCGCCGGGCCTGACCGCCTCGCTGGCCATCGCGGAGATGGTGGGGGAGATGTTGGGCGCGCCTTGATTGTGCGGCGCCCACGGTGTGTAATCGCCGTGGGGGGCAACTGCGATGAGCAAGATCCGCGCGTGGCTCGAAGAGAACGGCCTCGGCGCTCATGCCGAGCGCTTCGAGGCCGAGCGCATCGACCACGATATCCTGCCCCAACTCACCGACGAGGCGCTGACGGCCCTCGGCCTGCCGCTTGGCGACCGCCTGCGGCTGCTGGGCGCCATTAAGGATTTGGAGGCGCCGCCTGCCCCGAGACAAGAGGCCGAGCGGCGGCAGATCACGGTGATGTTCTGCGACCTGGTGGGCTCGACGGCGCTCTCGGAGAAGCTCGACCCGGAAGACCTGCGCACGCTGATGCAGAACTACCAGCAAGCGGCCGGCGCGGTCATCGAGCGCTACGGCGGCCACGTCGCGCAGTATCTCGGCGATGGCCTGATGACCTATTTCGGTTGGCCGCAAGCGCATGAGGACGATGCCGAGCGGGCGGTGCGCGCCTCGCTCGATATCGTCGAGGCCGTGGGCGCCATGGACTTGGCGGTTCGTATCGGCATTGCCACCGGCCCCGTGGTGGTCGGTGAGACCGGCGCCGGCGATGCCTCTGTGCCCAAGCTGGCGGTCGGTGAGACGCCGAACCTCGCGGCCCGCTTGCAAGGCTTGGCGGGGCCGGATGAGATTGTCGTCGGGCCATCGACACGGCGCCTGCTCGGCGGCACCTTCGAGCTGGTCGACATGGGCGAGCAGGCGCTGAAGGGCATCGTCGAGCCGGTGCAGGCGCACCGCGTTGGCGGTCTGGCTGTCACTGAGGGCCGCTTCGAGGCCCAGCACCCGCACCTGACACCATTGGTCGGCCGCGAGGCGGAGATGGCAATGGTGATGGCGCGCTGGGAACAGGCATGCGCGGGCGAGGGCCAGGCCATCCTGCTGAGCGGCGAACCTGGTATTGGGAAGAGCCGGATTACGCAGGCCCTTCGCGAACGCGTCGCCGATGAGCCGCACACGCGCCTGCGCTACCAGTGCAGCCCCTATCATACGAACTCTGCCCTGCACCCGGTCATCGAGCGGATCGAGCGCGCCACAGGTTTCGCGCGCGACGACACGCCGGACGCGAAGCTCGACAAGCTGGAACAAATCTTCGCAAGTGGCGCGGGCCGCGCGCTTGTCGCGTCTCTGCTGTCATTGCCTGTCGAGCGCTATCCGGCTCTCGCCATGAGTCCGCAGAAACAAAAGGAAGAGACCCTGCGAACGCTGGCAGAGCAGGTGACGGAACTGGCGGCGATCGCTCCCGTCCTGCTGATCCTCGAAGACGCCCATTGGATCGACCCGACCAGTCAGGAGTTATTCGACCTGGTCGTGCCGGTGGTTGCCAGCCATCGCGTCCTCGCCATCATCACCCACCGCCCGGAGTACACACCACCTTGGTCGGACCTGAGCCACGTGACACAAGTGGCTCTGGATCGACTTGGCCGCTCGGAAGCTGCTGCGATGGCGGCGCGCGTCTCCGATGCTGCCTTGCCAGATCATTTGCTTGACGAGATCGTCACAAGAACCGATGGCGTGCCGCTGTTCGTCGAGGAGCTGACCAAGACGGTTGTTGAGGACGCTGATGTGAGCGTCCCGGCGACCCTGCAGGATTCCCTCATGGCCAGGCTCGATCGCCTCGGCTCCGCAAAGGAGATCGCGCAGATCGGCGCCTGCATCGGGCGCGAATTCAGCCACGATTTGTTGGCCATGGTTTCGCCCCTAACGCAGGCCGAACTCAGCGAAGCCCTGCTGCAGCTCGTCCATGCAGAGCTGATCCATCGTGCAGGGAGCGACTACATATTCAAGCATGCGCTGGTGCAAGACGCAGCATACGACACCCTGTTGCGCACGCGACGGCAGGAATTGCATGAGCGTATCGGCATGGCGATTGAGGAGAGACTTCCCGAGATTGCCGCCGCCGAGCCTGAAGCCGTATTCCGGCATTTCGCGGCGGCTGGCCTCGTAGAGCCCGCTTTGCCCTACGCGGTGAAGGCCGGGCAGGCCGCCATGGCGCGCGGCGCCCCGGAAAGCGGTATTAACCATCTGCTGGCAGGATTGGAATTGTTGGAGGGCGCGCCGGACTCGCCGGCGCGCGCTGCCTGGGAATTGGACCTTCGATTGGAACTGGGCACTGCCTACATCTTTGCGCGAGGCTGGGCGTTTCCGGACGTCAAACCGAATTACGAGCGGTGCCGTGAGCTCGTTGCGCTCAGCCCAGATCCCCATAAGGCCTATATGGCGGCGCAGGGCATCTTCTATTACTACAATGTCACCGGTATGCGTGACGAAGCGGACTTGATTTCCGACGAGTTGCTGGAACTGGCCACGCAAAATGATGATCCGCAGCAATTGCTGTTGGCCTATCAAGCACGCGCTCAATCACTCTTCTACCGGGCTCGTTATGCCGAGGCCCAAGAAGCGTTCGAGCAGTCCGCCAGCTATTACGATGCCTCTCGGGATGTCGAGCTGATCCGTGTCTGGGGGGTCGATTTCCTGGACTACGACCTGATATCGGCGGCGGTGTGCCATTGCATCGTCGGCCGTTTGGATACGGGCCTGGATCTGGCGCAGACGGCGGACGAACACGTCCGTGCACTAGGACAGCCCGCCGCGGTCTGCTTTTCCCAGTGGTGGTTCGGCCTCGTGCACTGGTTTCGCGGCGAGAGCGAGGCGACACTGGCGGCAACGTCAGAATCCGTTGACCTCGCAACCAACATCGGTTTCGGCTTCTATGTCATATTTGCGGGCATGCTGAAGGCTGCGGCGGAAGCGCTCACGAACAGACGTGAGCTTGGTGCTGCCAACTTTTCTGAGGCCATGGCCAACGCCGATGGCGTGGGAGCTCGGATTATGCGGGGGTATCAAGTTTCGTTGGCGGTTCCGGCATATGCTGAGCCCGAGACCTGCGGCGCTGCGCATACATTGATCGATGAGACGTTGGCAGATTGCACCGCGCGCGGTGATCGTTTCTTTGATGCCCACCTACTGACCGCGCGCGGCGTCATCAAGCGGTTGGGCCGGATCGACGACCTAGGCGAAGCCGATTTCAAGTCGGCGATCGATCTTGCCCGCGGCCAGTCTGCCCTTTACTTTGAGCTGCGCGCCACTATCGAGCTGGCGAAATTATGGCAGGATCAAGCCAAGGCTTCCGAGGCGCGAGCGATACTTGCGCCGGTCTATGGTTCATTCACCGAAGGTCTGAGCACCGCTCACCTCGAGGAAGCCAAGGCGCTGCTCGACGAACTTGGCGCCTGAGCTATTCCCCCAGCCGGCTTTCCAGAAAGCTCTGCACCGCTTGCATCAACGCCGGCGCCTTGCGCTCGAGGCTGATGAAGTGGCTGCCGCCGGCGATGGCGGTGTAGTCCTTGTGGCGCGCACCCAGTGCGACGTAGAGGCCGACCGCGTCTTCGTCGGTGGCCGTCGGGTCGTCGGCGCCGCGGATGATCAGGGTCGGCGCCGTGATGCGGCCGGCGTCGTAGACCGCCCGCCCGGAGAAGATCTCGAAGACGTCCATCAGCACGCCGTTGGGCGCCCGCAGCGCGGGCGGCTCGAATGTGGCGCTTTTCGGGTCGCTGGCCAGCAGCGCTGCGATCCAGGCCTCGGCAACGGCCGCGTCGCGCCATTCGTCCTTGTTCTCGGGCACGATCTGCGTTTCCCAGCGCGAGCGGATGGCGTTCGCGTCCACCACCCGATAGGCGCCGATGGCGGGGTTGAAGCGGCTTTCGTCTTCCGGGTCGGCAAGGCGGAAGGCCTTGAGGCGCTCGGGCATGTAGAGCGAATAGACCGGCGCGTAGAGCACCAGGCGCTCGACCATGGTCGGGTATTCCGCCGCGAAGGCGCCCGCCGTCACCGTGCCCCACGACCAGCCGATGAGGTTGACGCGCGTCACACCCGTTCGTCTGCGAATGAAGTCGACCGCATCGAGAATGTCGCGCACCGCTTCCGGTGCGCGCATCACGGGCTTTGCTTCGCTCGCCGGGCCGGCCATCTGGCGCGGGCGCGACGAGCTGCCATAGCCGCGGATGTCCAGCGCATAGGCCGCGAAGCCGCGCGCGGCGACATGGTCCATCCAGTTATAGCCCGGCACGCCGAGGTCGAAGGAAAGCCCGGGATAGGTGGCGCCGTGCACGAACAGCACCGCGCGGTCCGCTTCCAGCGGCGTGGTGTCTGCCGGCAAGGTCTCGACCACATGCAGGCGGGCAGCCGGATCGGCCGAGCTGTTCACGTAATGCGCGCGGTCCGCCGCCTGCGCCGCGCTGGCAACGAGTAACGCCAGCGCTGCTAGCGCGCTATTCCGCAGCAAGGCTGTCCCGCCTTCCCGGCAGGGTGCCGCGGATGACATAGGCCAGGGTCTGCACCACCTGTTCCGGCGTGGCGCAGGTGGCCAGCGCCGCCGCGTCAATCTCCTTCAGGGCGTGATTGGTGCTGGCCTCGTGCAGCGTGATCAGCGGCGTGCCGGCCGCCGCCGCCATGCCGGCATCGAAGGCGGCGTTCCATTGGCGGTACTTTTCGCCGAAGCGCACCACCACCACGTCCGCCTCGCCGATCAGGGTGCGGGTGCGGATGGCGTTCATGGCAGCGCCCTTGCGGTCGTGCCAGAAGGCATCCGGCTCCGCGCCGAGAATGGCGGTGCCGCAATCGTCCGAGGCTTCGTGGGCGCAGACCGGCGTGTCGATGCGCACGGGCAGGCCGGCGTCGGCGATGCCTTGGGCGATGCGCTCGCGCCAGTCGCTGTGGATCTCGCCGGAGAGATAGACAGACCAGATGCGCTCTTCCATGGCTCGCTCCGTCTTCAGAGGTTGGCGATAAAGCCGCGATAGGGCTGGGTGCCGTAGATATCGAAGCTGAGCATGCCAAGCTTTGCCAGGGGCAGGCTTTCGAGCTTCTCGCGCGCTTCGTCTTCATCAGCGGCCTCGAGCACGATGATAGCGCCCTTGCCGTCAGTGCGGCTGTAGAGCTCGCGAAAAGATTGCTCGCCAAACAGCGTCAGCGCCCGGTGCGACTCCGCCTCCAGGTGCGGTGCGAAGTCCTCGGCCGTGTGTTCGGTCGAGCGGTGGGCGATGGCGATGACCTTCATGACCGGCGCCCCTTACGCGGCCGCGTCCATGTCCATATCGGCCGGCTCGCCGATCACCTCCATGCCCGCATGGGCGCGGACCTCCGCGAGCAGCGGCTCGCTGACCGCGATCTCGTCGAGCTTGAGGGTGTTCTTGATGCGCACGATGCGCGCGTCTTGCGGCGCGACTCCCGTGAGCGTCTTCACCGCCAGCGCCACGGCCTCGCTGTTGGTCTTCATGGCGATGGGGATATAGGCGCCGTCGAGATAGGTCGAGGTGACGATATTGGCGTAGGTGTAGTTGAAGTCGATACGGCCGAGCAGGCGCTGGGTGATAACGTCGGCGCAGCCGATGCCTGAGGCATTGCCCTTGGTGGCGTCGGTCAGGTCCAGCAGCACGATCTTCTTGACCTGCGGGTGGTCGAAGCCGGTGATGCCGCGGGCGTTGCGCCCGGTGATGTTGGGGTCGAAGCCGGCGCCGCTGATCTCCTTGCCGATCTCGTCGATCACCAGCACGTCGATCTCGTCGATCTGGATGCGCCCCATGAGCGACTTGGCCTTGGCCTGGAGCTCCTCCTCGCGCGCGAACAGGGTGGCCGCGGGCAGGCCCTCGACGATGGCGGTCGCGTCATAGGCATCCTCGACCATGCCGATGCCGAACAGGAACGGCCGGTTGTCCAGGATCACTTGCGCCGCGGCCGGCAGCACCGTGCCGAAATCGGCCATGCTGTTGTTGCCGTGCAAGGCCGTGGCGCCATTGTGCTTGCCCATGCCGATGGTGAGCATCTTGGTCACGCCGCTCTCGATGGAAGCGCGATAGCTGGTGTGGGGCTTGATGCGGTTGATCACCACCACGCCGTCGGCCGCGGCGGCGAAAGCGTCCATGTGCACCTCGGTGCCGTTCTCCAATGTGCCGAGCACCACGGTATCCATGGTGCAGCGCACCGGCGCGCCGACCTCGTCCTCGGTGACGCCATAGCCCGCCAGCACGCCGCGCTGGCCATCGGCCGTGCCGCCGCCGTGGCTGCCCATGGCCGGGAAGACGAAAGGCTCGCCGCCGCGCGCCTTGATGCCGGCGACGAGAGCGCGCACCGCGGTCTGGATATTGTTGACCCCGCGGCTGCCGACGCCGATGGCGATGCTGGCGCCGGGCTTGATGACGTCGCCGACGCCGGGCCTGTCAAGCTCAGCCGTGACGGCGGCAGCCACGTCCGGCAGCGCATGATCGTCAAAAAGCTGACGCACCCGCGCCATCCGCGGCAAGGACAGGTCAAGCCCGCCGGCCATATTGAACTGAAGATTTTCGAACATGTCTCTGCCCCGATCTGCTGCGAATGCGCGCTGGCAAGAGTCTTACGGCAGAGGGGGCGGACATGTCGATGCGAAAGTGGGGGGCTATCGCGGGGACTTCTTGTCTATTTTCTGCCCGATGGCGGCCGGAGCCTGTGTCTGCGGCTCCGGCCACCGGGCAGGGGTCACTCGCTGGATGCCAGGTCGAGTGCGGGCGTCTCGGCTTCAGCGACAACCTCAGTCTCAGGCGCCGCCTGGCGCGTCGGTGTCAGCGCGCGGGCAAAGCTGTTGTGGATCAGGGCGCTGTAGTGTTCGTCGGAAAACGCGAACACGGTCTCGGTGCCGTCAGGCGCCGGCTCGATGGCAAGGTCGGCGCGGGCGAAGCTGTCCTGGATCAGGGCGCTGTAATGGGCTTCGCCATTGTTCGCCGGCGGCTCTGCGGCGGCGAGGGGGGTGAGGCACACGACGATGATCGATGCGAGCAGTGAGGTCTTCATGATGTCTTTCCTCCAGGTTGGCTGCCGTGGGGTGGCTGGGAATTGAGGCGTCGGCCTGGTGACCGGGACCTGCGCGGCCTTCGCGCCGGCATTGATCTGGTTGAGGTTCCGTCGAAGGCTTTCATGGTAGGTATCCCGTGGTCCAAGCGATGATCGATGGACCGAAGATGCGCCAAGCGATACGAAAATGCTTGGAGGTCTCCTTTGTTTTTCCTTTAGGGGGCCTTCATTTTTTGCAGGGGGCGGGGGCCCAACGCAGGTGATCTACCGCTTCGACGAGTTCTCGCTCGATACCGAGCGACTGGAGCTTCGCGGCACTGACGGTCCCGTTACGCTCGAGCCACAGGTTTTCAGCTTGCTCGCCATCCTCATCGCGCAGCGCGACCGCGTGGTGAGCAAGGACGAGCTGTTCGAAGAGATCTGGCAGGGCCGCATCGTCTCGGACGCGACCCTGAATTCCCGCATCAACGCGGCCCGCAGCGCGGTCGGCGACAGTGGCAAGGCGCAGGCGGTCATTCGCACATATCCTAAGCGCGGCTTTCGCTTCATCGCCGACGTGACGGGCGGGGAAGCCGAGCGGCAATCGTCCGCCGCCGAGGCGGCAGCCGGCGCAGATTTGTGGGCCGGGCCGTCGATCGCCGTGCTGCCCTTCCTCAACATCTCGGGCGATGACGAGCAGGAATATTTCTCCGACGGCATCACCGAGGACATCATCACCGCACTCGCGCGCTTTCGCTGGTTAAGGGTTATCGCGCGCACATCCAGCTTTACCTATAAGGGCAAGGCGGTAACCGTGATGCAGGTGGGACAAGAGCTCGGCGTGCGCTACGTGCTCGAAGGCAGTGTGCGCAAGGCGGGCGAGCGCATGCGCGTGACGGCACAGCTGATCGAGACCGAAAGCGGCGGCCATATCTGGGCCGAGCGCTACGACCGCAAGCTTGCCGACATCTTCGCCTTGCAGGACGAGATCACCGAGACCATCCTGATCGCGCTCGAGCCCAGGATCGATGCCGCCGAGCGCGCCCGGGCGCGGCGCAAGCGACCGGACGATCTCAATGCCTGGGACGCCTATCAAAGGGGCCTGTGGCACTTCTACCGCTATTTGCCCGACGACAACGTTACCGCGAAAGGCCTGTTCGAGCAGGCCATCGCGACCGATCCGACCTTCGCTTCTGCCTATGCCGGGCTTGCCGCCAGCCTCTTTTGGGAGATCATATTGGGCTATACCGAAGATCAGGCGGCGACCGTCGCGGCCGGCATGACGGCGGCCAGAACGTCTCTGCGGCTCGATGAAGAGGACCCTTTCGCCCATCTCACTTTGGCGCGGCTCGCCATGGCATCCGGCGACTACGCCCTGGCGCTGGAAGAAGGCAACACGGCATTGGCATTCGACCAATGCCTTGCCCAGGCACATTTCGTGCGTGGTCAGGCGACCACCATGCTGGGCAACACCGAGCAGGGCCTGCCGGACTTCGGGCTGGCGATGAATCTGGGCCCGCAGGACCCCCAGCTTTGGGGCTTCGAGATGTGGGCCGGGCTCTCCTACCTCATCCTGGGCCAAGGGGATCAGGGACTTACCTTGCTAAAGAGGTCGTCGCAGCGTCCGACCCAGACGTTTTGGGGCGAGGCGCTCTATGCCATCGGGCTGGCCTATCAGGGGCAGATGGCGGAGGCCAAGGAGGCGAAGGCGCGCCTGCTCGAAGCCAAGCCGGACTTCTCGCCCGCGGCTATCTTCCACACCTTCCCCAACACCCCCGCCGCCATGCGCCGCATCCTCGTCGAAGGCCTGGCCAAGCTGGGCTTCGAGGTGCCGGAGGTGTAGCAGCCATTCCCACAGCAGACCCCAGGAACCCCGCCATGAGCGCCTATCTCATCGTCCGCGCCCGGGTCGAGCCCGGCATCCACGATGCCTTCGACACCTGGTACCAGAACGAGCATCTGCCCGAGGCCCTGGCGGCATTTCGGGCCTTCCAGGCACGCGGCGCCAAGCGCGGCTGGAGCAGCCTGGATGCGGACGTGCATATCGCCTTCTACGAATTTCCGGATCTGGCGGCGGCGCAAGCGCTGATGGACTCGGACATTTTGCAGGGGCTGATTGCCGAGTTCGACCGCCACTGGGGCGACAAGGCGCCGCGCACGAGAGAAATCGTCGAGTTCTCTCAGACGATCTGATCGGAAGAGACGGAGACAAAGAAGCGGGGACGGAACCAACGGGGACGATTTTATCAGGTTCGGACCTATTGAGATGATACGGTGTCGGTCATAGGCAAGACAAGACACGACGTCCGGATATCGGCCGCGCGGACTTTCTGGGAACTTGTGTGACAACCCAAGCCTACGCGGTCATTCGCCTTTGGGATCGAATGTGAGTATCTGTGCCAGACCAGTGGCCAACGTCTCGCACGCCTCGTCTTCGGTATAAGCGACAAAGGTAATGGGGAAAATAAGTCCCAAGGCGAATGATGTTCCAGACGACGTGATCGACAAATTTGCTGCACTTTCAGCTTTTTCAAGATCCCACACGATTGCATCAATTGTCGAGGACTTGTCTTCCCAAGCCAACCCTAGGCATCCTCCACCCGCCGGCCCGACCCCACACAACATCCCAGGGAACCCTTCACTACCGGTATTCGCCGCTATGCTTACCAGGTAACGAACATTTAGCGAAGAAATTCGCTGTCTTACAATTTTTCGTAATAATAATTCTTCTAATTCTTCAACAGTTCTTGGAGCACGATCATTTTCGAACCAAGGAAACAATTGATTCTGAAAATATGCCGTGTCAACTATCCTTGAACTCAAGGTTGGGTCGTCTCGGATGATTTTTCGCAGGCACCTAACCCGAATTATTCATGCCGGCCATGAGATTTGATTGGAACGTGCGGTATC
>CAYPAX010000111.1:0-14402 GCA_964408735.1 uncultured Rhodospirillaceae bacterium
GGCGCCCGGTATAGGGACGGTCATTATGTTAGCCACAGGATTACGCCGCCTTAACGCCATCGCCGCCATAGCGGCCGCCAGCCTGACGCTCAGCGCCGCCGAGGTAGCGGCACAGGCGGATGCGGCGGAGATCCGCCTGCAAGCCGGCAGTTTCGCGCCGGGCCGCGGCGAAGCGCTTGATATTGCGCCGGGATTGCGAATTTCCGGATATGCGGCGGGACAGAGCGGCTACTACGTGGTGCAATTCACAGGATCCATTGACGAGTCGGCGCACGATACGTTGGCGGCCGGCGGTGCCGACGTGGTCGGATACCTCCCTGACAACGCCTTCAAAGTTCGCATGACGCCCGGCAAAGCCAACCAGCTTGCGCGTCAAGACGGCGTCGCCTGGGTGGGCCTGTTCCACCCGGCTTACAAGATCAGCCGCTCGCTCACGCGCGATGGCACGCGGCTCTACCAGGCGCGTATCGAAGACGGGGCCGACACTGCCGCCGCCATTGCCGAGATCGAGGCGACCGGCGCGCAGATCGTGAGCGCTGACGGCAACGTCGTCATGGCGCTCGCCGATTCGGGCCAGGTGGACGCCATGGCCGGCGTGCTGGATGTCGCCTGGATCGAGAATTTCGTGCTGCGCGCGACTTTCAACGAATACGCCCGTGAGATCATCGGCGGCGATCTTGGCAGCGGCACGTACCCCTCCGGCTACACCGGCTCCGGCCAGACCGTCGCCGTTGCCGATACACTGGCGAGCAAGAAGAACTTCGCGGGAGGAATACAATGCTGCTGGGTGACATTCTCATCGCCAAAGGGCTGGTCAGCGATCAGCAGGTGGCGCAGGCCATGGAGCGGCAGAAGGCGAGCGGCGGCCGGCTCGGCGACAATCTGGTGGCACTCGGGGCGGTCAGCCAGGAGCAGCTCGACGGCATCCTGCACGACGTGCCGGCCTCGCCCAGCACGATCGAGGATACCGGCCTCGAGGAGGCCGACGTGCTGCGGCTCATGGTCAAGACCATGCTGGCCGAGAACCTGCAATCGCCGGGCCAGATCTCCGAATCCATCAAGCTGCCATTCCCGGTCGTCAGCGCCCTGCTGAACCTGGCCAAGGAGCGCAAGTTCCTCGAGCCCCTGACCAGTGCCGGCGGCACCGCCGGCGGCATCGGCGGCTCGCGCTTCGCGCTGACCTCGGCCGGGCGCGAGTTCGGCCAGGAGGGCCTCGATCTGAACCAGTACACCGGCGCCTGCCCGGTCACCCTCGAAGCCTATGCCGAACGCATCCTCATGCAGCGCGTCACCAATGAGCGCATCGACATCGAGGATCTCAAGGTGAAGTTCGCCGACCTCATCGTCACCGACGAGTTCATGCAGATGATCGGCCCGGCCGTGAACTCGGGCCGCACGCTGCTGCTCTACGGTCCCGCCGGCAACGGCAAGACCTCGGTGGCCGAGCGCATCGCCTCGATCTTCAACGACGTCGTCTACATCCCCTATGCGGTGCAGGTCGAGGGCCAGATCGTTAAGGTCTTTGACGACAGCGTGCACAACTCGGTGGCGGGCGAGGGCAACGGCACCGCCCGGCCCGCCTCGCTGCGGCGCGAGAACATCGATCTGCGCTGGGTGCCCTGCGAGCGCCCGATCGTCATGGCCGGCGGCGAGCTGACCCTCGACATGCTCGATCTGCAGTTCAACGAGGCGGCCAAGTTCTACGAGGCGCCGCTGCACATGAAGGGCCTCAACGGCACTTTCATCATCGATGATTTCGGGCGCCAGATCGTCGCCCCGGAAGACCTGCTCAACCGCTGGATCGTGCCCCTGCAAAGCCGCATCGACTATCTCAAGCTGCACACCGGCAAGAGCTTCCAGATCCCCTTCGACGAGTTCGTCATCTTCTCCACCAACCTCTCGCCGGCCGATCTCATGGACCCGGCCTTCCTGCGCCGCATTCCCTACAAGCTGCCGACCGAGGCGCCGACCCGCGACGATTTCCGGCGCATCTTCAACGCCGTCTCGGGCAAAGTCGGCCTGGAGGTGGACGACGAGACCTTCAACATCGTGGTCGACTTCCTGCGCGTCCATAACGACTTCCCGCTGGCCTGCTACCAGCCCAAGTTCGTCGTCGACCAGGTCGTCGACGCCTGCAAATATGCCGGCGTGCCGCCCGCCTATACGCCCGACCGCGTGCTACAGGCGATCAGCAACCTCTACACCAAGGATACGCCCGGCTTCGGCGTGCCCGGCGGCGACGACGCTTCCGCCGGCGCGGGCTTTACCACGCTTGCCAAGGGCGCGCCGCCGCCGCCGCCAAGCTGAGGCTTGCGCCGCGACGCCAAACCACATACCTAATCTGTGAATGGTGGGGTATCCCCATTATCTTTGCAGGTCAGGGTGCGGCGCGTGCTTCTCAAGCTTTCGAAAAAAGAGATCGCGGCGATCGAGGCGGTTCTCGACATCGCCTTGAACGGTGGCGGCGCCCTGGTGCAATCCGCCGACATCACCGCGCGCCAGGGCATTCCGCCACGCTATCTGGAGCCGATCCTGCAAAAGCTCGGCCGCTCGGGCGTGCTGGTCGGCGTGCGCGGGCCGGGCGGCGGCTATCGCCTGGCGCGTGAGAGGCGGCGCATCACGCTGTGGCAGCTGGTCGATGCCATGCGCAGCGAGGGTGAGGCTGCGGCCGAGGCCAATTCCAACACCCTGGCAAACGCCCTGGCGGATATCGAGACCGACCTGCGCGCACGCCTCGATGCGGTGACCATCGAGGACCTGTGTTGGGGCAAGACGGCACCGAAGCAGGCGCCGCGGCGCGATTTCATCATATGACCAGCGTGCGCGGACAGCTCTACGGCAGCCTGCTGGAGACCATTGGCGCAACGCCCCTGGTGCGCCTGTCGCGCCTGGCCGCGGACGAGGGCTGTATCGCCGAGATCGCCGGCAAGTGCGAATTCTTCAACCCGCTGTCGTCGGTCAAGGACCGCATCGGCCTGGCCATGATCGAGGAGGCGGAGGCTGCCGGGCGTATCGGCCCCGACACCGTCATCGTCGAGCCGACCTCGGGCAATACGGGCATCGCGCTGGCTTTCGTCTGTGCCGCCAAGGGCTACCGGCTGATCCTCACCATGCCCGAAAGCATGTCCGCCGAGCGCGGCCGCATGGTGCGCCTGTTCGGCGCCGAGATCGAGCTGACGCCCTCGGGCAAGGGCATGCAGGGCGCCATCTCGCGGGCCGAAGAGCTGTTGGCCGAATTGCCCGACGCCTACATGCCGCAGCAGTTCCGCAACCCCTCCAACCCGGATATCCACGCTCGCACCACGGCGGAAGAGCTGTGGCAGGATTCGGACGGCGCCATCGACGTGCTGGTCAGCGCGGTCGGCACGGGCGGCACCATCACCGGCATCGCCAAGCTGCTCAAGGCCCGCAAACCGGGCCTGCGCGTGGTCGCGGTGGAGCCCGAGGACAGCCCGGTGCTGTCCGGCGGCCCGCCCGGCCTGCATCAGATCCAGGGCATCGGCGCCGGTTTCGTGCCCGAAGTGCTGGATACCGAGATCATCGACGAGGTGGTGCGCATCGGCAATCACACCGCCTTCGCGACCGCCCGGCGTGCCGCCAGGCTGGAGGGCCTGCCGGTCGGCATCTCCTCCGGCTCGGCACTGGCCGCGGCGCTGGAGATCGGCTGCCGCCCGGCCATGGCCGGCAAGCTCATCGTCGCCATCCTGCCCTCTTTCGCCGAACGCTACCTCTCGTCGCCGCTGTTCGAAGGGCTCTGAGAGCCGGGCTACCCGAGACGTTCTGTGACCGGACGTTCTGTGACCGGGACAAAATGTGAAGTCGCAGTGCCAAACTGATATTCCCGCAAAAGTTCGGTGACTGTCACCGAATTATTAGTTGTTATATTGGTGGTTACACTCGTTATTGTTGGGTGACAGTCACCTAATTGGGCTGGCAGGTCGGCGACTCGAAATCACATAGGTAAAATGTATTGCAATTTATTCTACAGGGTCGTTCTCTCTTTAGGAATGAAGCACAGATTTTCTATGCTTTTTAGGGGCGACTACAGCATGGACACCGTGGAACTGGAACGCGAAGAGACGCGACTGGCCCGCAAGCCGCGCCGGCCCGAAGCCGCGCCGCCTGTCCGGGCCGAGCCTGAAGCAACGAAGTCGACCGAGCCCGACGAGCCGATCTGGTTCGCCCATTGGTAAGGAGCAGAGGGATGGCAAGCAAGATCGCTACGGCGAATCGCCTCGACGATGGCCGCGTCGTCTATCTCGACCGGCATGGCCGCTGGCTGAACACCATGGCGCAGGCGCGCATCGCCAACGACGAGGCGGCTGCCGCCGATCTCGACGCCAAGGCCCGGCTCGGCGAAGTCGCCAACCTGGTCGTCGGCGCCTATCTGATCGAGGTCGAGGGCCAGCCGCTGCGCCCGACCCAGCTGCGCGAGCGCATTCGCGCCGAGGGCCCGACGGTGCAGCGCGAGCTCAACCGGGCGCCGGCGGCAATGGCGGCGGAGTAGCGCGATGTATCGTTACGACGATCTCGACCAGACCTTCATCGACGACCGCACCGAGCAGTTCACGGATCAGGTTTCGCGCCGCCTCGAGGGCGCCATCGGCGAGGATCACTTCAAGCCGCTCAGGCTGATGAACGGGCTATACCTGCAGCTCCATTCCTACATGCTGCGGGTGGCGATTCCCTACGGCACCCTGTCGGCCGAGCAGATGCGCGGGCTCGCTGCCATCGCGCGCCAGTTCGACCGCGGCTATGGCCATTTCACGACGCGCCAGAACGTGCAGTTCAACTGGACCCGGCTCGACGACATGCCGGGCATACTCAGCAGCCTCGCCGAGATGCAGATGCATGCGGTGCAAACCAGCGGCAACTGCATCCGCAACGTCACCGCCGATCACCTGGCCGGTGTCGCGCCCGACGAGATCGAGGATCCGCGGCCGTGGTGCGAGATCATCCGCCAGTGGTCGTCGCTGCATCCGGAGTTCACCTACCTGCCGCGCAAGTTCAAGATCGCGGTCGGCGGCGGCCCGCGCGACCGCGCGGCGCTGCGCGTGCACGACATTGCCCTGGAGCTGCGCCGCAACGAGGCCGGTGAGGTCGGTTTCCTGGTCATGGTCGGTGGCGGTCAGGGGCGCACGCCGAAACTTGCCAAGACCATCCGCGACTTCCTGCCCAAGCGCCACGTGCTGTCCTATCTGGAAGCGATCTTGCGCGTCTACAACCAGCTCGGCCGGCGCGACAACAAGTACAAGGCGCGCATCAAGATCCTCGTCGACGCGATCGGGCCGGAGCGCTTCGCGGCCATGGTCGAGGATGAGTGGAGCCATCTGCGCGACGGCGAGCTGACCCTCGAAGCCGACGACATGGCGAAGATCATGGCCGATTTCGCGGCCCCGGCTTATGAGAGCGCAGGCGCCGCCACGAGTTCAGACGATCCGGTCTTTGCGGCCTGGCGGCAGCGCAACGTGCATCCCCACAAGGTGCCGGGCTATGCGAATGTCACGATCTCGCTCAAGCCCATCGGCGGCGCGCCGGGCGATGCCACCGAAGCACAGATGGAAGCGGTCGCCGATTTGGCTGAGCGCTGGGGCTCGAGCGAAATTCGCGTCAGCCACGAGCAGAACCTGATCCTGCCGGATATTCGCCAGAGCGACCTGGAGACAATGTGGCGCGGGCTCGACGCCATGGGCCTGGCGACCCCCAATGCGGGCCTGATCACCGACATCATCGCCTGCCCGGGGCTCGACTATTGCGCCCTGGCGACGGCGCGCTCGATTCCGGTGGCGCAGGAGATCAGCGAGCGCTTCGCCGACCTCGAGCGCCAGCACGATATCGGCGACCTCAAGATCAAGATTTCCGGCTGCATCAATGCTTGCGGCCATCACCATATCGGCCATATCGGCATTCTCGGCGTCGATAAGCGTGGCAGCGAAGTCTATCAGATCACCCTCGGCGGCAGTGCCGACGAGAACGCCTCGCTGGGCAGCCTGGTCGGCCCCGCCTTCGCCGCCGACGGGATCGTCGATGCGGTCGAGACCATCGTCACCACCTATCTGGGCCTGCGCCACGACGGCGAGAGCTTTCTCGACGCCTATCGCCGCGTCGGCCTGGAACCGTTCAAGGAGGCCCTCTATGCCCCTGCTTAAGGATGGCCGCAGCGTCGCCGACCCCTGGCATGCGGTGGCCGACGGCGAGGCCCTGCCCGAGGCCAGCGCGGTCCTGCTGTCGGTCGAGCGCTGGCAGGCGGAGCGCGACGAGCTGCGCGGCAGCAACCGATCCCTCGGCGTGCGCCTTGCCAACGACCAGAGCCCGGACCTGTTGGCCCAGGATATCGACCGCCTGGCCCTGATTGCGCTGGATTTTCCCGATTTCGGCGACGGCCGCGCCTATTCCCAGGCGCGCATCCTGCGCGAGCGCTATGGCTATCAGGGCGAGCTGCGCGCCGAAGGGGAAGTGCTGTACGACCAATTGCTGCCCATGCACCGGGCCGGCTTCGACTCCTTCGAGGTGGTGGGCCAGGCGGATATCGAGACGGCGCTTGCCGAGATGCCGATTCGCTACCAGCCCACCGCCGCGACGCAGGGCACCGCCCTCTCCGTGCGCCGCGCTCGCCGCAAGCATGAGGCGCGTGCCGCCAGCCTACAGGCGGCGCATGGCGATACAGACGGCGAAGCGCTGTTGCGGGCCATGATCGCGGAGGTCTTTCCGGGGCGTATCGCCGTGGTCTCGTCCTTCGGTGCCGAGGCCGTGGTGATGCTGGACATGGTGGCGCGCATCGATCCGGCGACGCCGGTGATCTTCCTCGAAACGGGCAAGCATTTCCGGGAGACCCTGGCCTATCGCAAGTCGTTGGTGGCCGAGCTTGGGCTCACGGATGTCCGCGACATTTCGCCGGAAGGGGCGGACATCGCCCGCGAAGACGCGGCCGGCGACCTCTGGCGCCGCGATCCCGATCGCTGCTGCCACTTGCGCAAGGTGGCGCCGCTGGCCCGGGCGCTCGACGGCTTCGATGCCTGGATCACCGGGCGCAAGCGCTTCCAGGGCGACGTGCGCGCCGACCTGCCGATCTTCGAGGCCGATGGGACGCGCATCAAGATCAACCCGCTGGCCAGCTGGTCGGCGGACAAGGTGGCGGCCTGGATCGCCACCCGCGGTCTCAGCCTCCATCCGCTGGTCGGCCAAGGCTACGGCTCGATCGGCTGTGCACCGTGCACGGCACCGGCCGATGCCAGAAGCGGCCGCTGGAGCGATAGTGAAAAAACCGAATGCGGAATCCATCTATGACCGATCATCTCGACGCTTTGGAGAGCCAGAGCATCTACATCCTGCGCGAGGCCTATGGCCGCATCTCGCCGACCGTGCTGCTGTGGTCGCTGGGCAAGGATTCCAACGTCATGCTGTGGCTGGCGCGCAAGGCCTTCTGCGGCCATGTGCCCTTCGAGGTGGCGCATGTGGATACCGGCATGAAGTTCCCCGAGATGTATGCCTTCCGCGAGCACTACGGGCGCGAATGGGATCTCGACATGGTGGTGCGCGACTGCCCGCCGGTGGAGGAGATGGACGCTTCATTGCCGCCGGCCGCACGCTCGGCGGCGCGCAAGACCGCCGGCCTCAAGGCGTTGATCGCCGAGAAAGGCTATAACGGCGTCATCGCCGGCATCCGCCGCGACGAGGAAGTGGTGCGCGCCAAAGAACGCGTCTTCAGCCCCCGCGGCACCGATTCGCGCTGGGACTTCCGCGACCAGCCGGCCGAGCTCTGGGATCAGTACAAGACCGAGTTCCCGCCCGGCACTCATGTGCGCATCCATCCGCTGCTGCACTGGAGCGAGGTCGACATCTGGCAGTACATAGCGCGCGAAGAGATCCCTGTCGTCGATCTCTATTTCGCCCGCGACGGCCAGCGCTATCGCTCGCTGGGCGATCGCGACATCACCTTCCCCATGCCAAGCAAGGCCGCCAGCATCGACGAGATCATCGACGAGCTGGAAACCACCCGCGTCTCCGAGCGCGCCGGCCGCGCCATGGACCATGAGGCGGAAGACTCTTTCGAGCGCCTGCGCAGCGACGGATATCTTTAGCATGACATATATTGAGAGCAAGGCGGCCCCGCGGCTGCCGATCGTCATCGTCGGCCATGTCGACCACGGCAAGTCCACCCTGATCGGGCGCCTGCTGCACGACAGCGACAGCCTGCCCGAAGGCAAGGTGGAGGCGGTGCGCGAGATGTGCCGGCGCCGCAGCATGCCGTTCGAGTGGGCGTTCCTGATGGATGCCTTCCAGGCCGAGCGCGACCAGGGCATCACCATCGATACCACGCAGATCCAGTTCCGCACGCCTAAGCGGCCCTATCTCATCATCGATGCGCCGGGGCATCACGAGTTCCTCAAGAACATGATCACGGGTGCTGCCAATGCCGCCGCCGCGCTGCTGGTGATCGATGCCGAGGAAGGCGTGCGCGACCAGACGCGCCGCCACGCCACCCTGCTTAGCCTGCTCGGCGTGCGCCAGCTCGCCGTCGTGGTCAACAAGCTCGACCGCATCGATTTCGACCAAGCGCGCTTTGCCGCCGTGGCCGACGAGGTGCGCGACTATCTCGGCGAGCTCGGTCTGGAAGCGAGCGCGATCGTCCCGGTATCCGCACGCGGTGGCGACAATGTCGGCAGCGCTAGCGACAAGACGCGCTGGTATGACGGGCCGACGGTCCTGCAGTCCCTCGACGGCTTTGCCGCGCGCCCGCAAGCCGACGAGCAGCCGCTGAGGCTTCCGATCCAGGACGTCTACAAGTTCGACGACCGCCGGCTCATTGCCGGGCGCATCGAGAGCGGGCGTTTGCGCGTCGGCGACGAGCTGGTCTTCGCGCCCGACGACAAGCGCGCCCGCATCGCCAGCATCGAGACCTGGAACGTGGCGGTGCCCCAGGTCACGGCAACGGCCGGTCAGTCCGTGGCGCTGACCCTCGACCAGCAGATCTTCGTCGAGCGGGGCGCCATCGCGCACGCGCCCGAGGCGGCACCGCTGGCGGCACGGCGCCTGCGCGCGAGGTTGTTCTGGCTCGCCCGCGAGCCCCTGGAGGAAGGGCGCAAGCTGACGCTGAAGATCGGCACCGCGCAGCATTCCGTGACGGTGACCACGATCCGCAGCGTGCTCGACATCGAAAGCCTGGAATCGCGGCCCTCCCCGCGCGCGGCACGCAACGAGATCGCCGAGGTGGTGCTGCAAAGCGACCGGCCGCTGCCCGTCGATGCCCACGGCGACAATGCGGCCACGGGCCGCGGCGTGCTGGTTTCCGAATACGACGTGGTCGGCGGTTGCGTCATTCTCGGCGAGGCCGAGCCGGCGGCCGAGCTGCACGCGGTGGCGCATCAGATCGACGCCAGCGCCCGCGCCGCAGCGCAAAGCCACAGCGGCGGCGTGATCTGGCTCACCGGGCTTTCCGGCGCCGGCAAGTCGACGCTGGCCATGGACCTCGAGGCACGGCTTTTCGGCCGTGGCATCCGTGCCTTCGTGCTCGATGGCGACAATCTGAGAAAGCGCCTCAGCAGCGACCTCGGCTTCGCGCCCGAGGACCGCGCCGAAAACATCCGCCGTACCGCCGAAGTGGCGCGCCTGTTCGCCGAAGCGGGCATGGTCGCCGTCGTCGCCCTGATCTCCCCCCTGCGCGACGACCGCGACCGTGCCCGCGCCATCATCGGCGAGGGCTTCCACGAGGTGCATGTGCGGGCCGGGCTCGAGACCTGCGAGAGCCGCGACCCCAAAGGGCTCTACGCCCGCGCCCGTGCCGGCCGCATCGCCGGCTTCACGGGCATTGATTCGCCTTACGAGCCGCCGCAGGCGGCGGAGTTGGTGATCGATACCGAAGTCACCTCAATCGCCGCCTGCCAGGAGGCGCTGGCCGCTTACGTGGAAGGGGCGGTGGCCCTGTGAGGCGCCTGCTGAGCCTGCCCGTGCAGCCCGCGGTGGTCAGCGGCTGGCAGGCCTGGGACACCCTCGCCGACGACCCCGATTCCGTGCTGGTGGATCTGGGCACGGCAGGCACCCCGGACCTGCGCGAGCTCGGCAAAGTGCCTTTGCACGGCGACGCCAAGCCGGCCGATCGCAGGGCACCCGTCTTCCTGCTCAGCCAGACCGGCAAGACCGCGCGCGAGGTTGCCGCGGACTGGCTGGCTGACGGCTATGACGGCGTTGCCGTGGTCTGGGAGGGGGCGGCCGGCTGGCAGGCCCTAGGCCTGCCCTGGACGCAGCCGGCGCAATCCCAGATGCCCCAGCAGCAGGGTGAAGCAGGCGAGCACGAAAAGCTTGTTGATGAACCAGTTGGTGGTCCAGATCGTCCACTCGGGCGCGTCGAGGAATAGCGCCAGCTTGACCACCACGATGGCGATCTCGGCCAGCGAAACGCCGAGCGCCAGCGCCAGGGTATAGCGCGGCTGCGCCAGCAGCGCCCAGGCCAGCCACAAGTGCGCGACCCACCAGAAATCCCACCAGATGTAGGTCGCGAGCGGCACGCCTTCGGCCAGGGCATAGGCCATGGGAAAGGCGAACTTGACCGTCACGGTCCAGGCCGCGAGCAGGATCAGGAAGTGGGCGATAAAGCGGATCACGTGGCGAAGCGGGCGTGCGCATCCGCTGTCAGCGCGGCGATGTCGAGGCCGTGCGGGCAGGCGCCGTGGCAGCTTTTGTGGCTGCAGCTTGCGCAAGCCCCCGCGCCGCCGTCGAGCGCCGCATAATCCGTGCGCGCCAGGCCCTCGTCGCCATAGTCCGTGGCGTACATGCGCGTGCGCAGCACCTCGGTGATGGCGACGTTCTCCGGGCAGGCCTCCGCACAGGCGCCGCAGCCGGGGCGGCAATAGCGCTCTTCCTGCAGGGCCGAATAGCGTGCCAACAAACCAAGGTCGCCGGGCCGCAGCGCCTGGCCGCCCGAGGCGGCCATGTATTCGTCGATCAGCGCGCGCGTGGTCATCGAGACGATCAGCGAATCCACCCGCGGGCTCGACAGCACCCAGCGGAAGGCGGCCTGGGAATAGCTGCCGCCGGCGCGCTCGAAGGGCCGCATGTCGTTGAGGCGCGCGCCCATCAGGGTCTTCATGGCGATGACGCCGACGCCGTTGGCCCTGGCCTTGTCCAGCACCCGCGGCAGCTCGGGCTGGATCGAGACATAGTGCAACGCGTGTCGTACCTGGGCGGCGAAATCCGGATCCTGGGCGAAAGTGTAGGCCGCCAGCAGCACGTCGGCGAGGTCGTTGTCGAGCGCATAATCCAGGCACTCGGTGAGTGCCGAGCCGTGGCCCGAGACGCCGCGGAAGCGGATCTTGCCCTGTTCCTTGGCGCGCTCCGTAAAGGCGTGCCATTCGGGATTGCGCAGGCGCGCCACGCTGTTGACCGAATGCAGGAAATAGATGTCGAGGTAATCGGTGCGCAAGCGGCGCAGGCTGCCTTCGAGGGATGCCATCATGTCGGCTTGGGAATCGCGTGCCCCGGCCTTGACCTTCGACGCCACCACGACGCGGTCGCGCACCCCGGCCAGGCCTTCGCCCATGGCGCTCTCCGCGGCGCCGAAGCGGTAGCCCTCGGCGGTATCGAAATAGCGCACGCCGCGGTCCAGCGCATGGCGGATCAGCTCCGGGTCCGCCGAGCGGCTCGAGCCGAAGCCGATATCCGAGACCTCGAGCCCCGTCGCACCGAGCGTGACCGTGCCCGTCGCCGCTGCGGCGGGCCGCGGAACGACCGCGCCGAGCGCCAAGGCGCCAGCGCCGAGAAACTGCCGTCTGTCGAGCATGATCGCCTCCACCAATTTGTGCCGAGTCTACGAGCCCGCGCCCGCTTGTTCAATGCGCCCAGCCCGCGCTATTCTCAGGTCATGCGGTACGCGCTGACCATGCTCATCGCCCTGCTCGCCCTAACGGCCGAGGCCATCGCCTGCGATGAGATGGAAGAGGACCTGGCGAGCTTTCTCGCCGGCCATTACTCGCTGATCGGCCGGGAGCCCCACTTCGGCGCCGCCTACACCGGTTCCGCGACGCTCAAGGCCGAGGGTTGCCGCCTGACCCTGGTGCGTTGCGTCGGGGACAAGCGCATCGAGGGCACGGCGCGCCTCGACAGGGCAACGGCAGATGAGATCCCGGTGCTCGAAATCCGCTACCTGGACGGCCCGAAGATCATTCTCGGCATGTTCCTCATCAACGGCGACCTCGACAACTATGCCCTGCTCGACGGCAAGTGGCTGGTCGGCGAATCCTGGGGCGCCCCCGGCCGCGAGCACTGGTACACCGACCGCGAGGCCGACTTGCACGACGAAGACCCGCAGCCGGCCTGCGAATAATATTGGTGACAGTTACCTATTAATTCCACAATTATCTGTATTTTTCATTATGTTACAATACCTCCACGCTGAGCTGTTGTTATTAGGCGTTAGTAATATATTGAAAATACGGTGAAATATTAGAAATAATAGGTAACTGTCACCAATTTTATTGGCCCGGCTTCTGGCCGCCGAACAGGGCCAGGGTCAGATATTGCCAGTGGCAGGAAACCTCGGCGAAACCGATCTCGCTGAGCCATGCCAGCTGGTCGGGCACGGTCGCGGGGTTGTCCTGTTCCGTGTGTTCCTCGAACCAGCTCATATCGTCATGGCCCTGGGCGGCGACGCCCTGGCGATAGATTTCGTTGTAGCGCGCATCAAGGATCGGGGTCGGCCCCAATATCACGTCGCGCAGCAGGAAGATGCCGCCGGGCTTCAGCGCCTCGAAGATCTTGGCGAAGCTTGCGCGCTTGTCCTCGTGGCTGAGGTGGTGCAGGGCGAGGCTGGAGACCACGACGTCGTAGCCGTCCCCGATCTCGGCCTCGGGGAAGCGGCCTTCGCGCACTTCCGCGCGCTTGCCGAACCTGGCCAGGTTGGCCGCGGCCTCCTCCAGCATCTCGGGCGAGAGGTCGATGGCCAGCATGGTCGAATTGGGGAAGGCGTCGAGCACGCAGCCGGCGACCACGCCCGTGCCGGTGCCGACGTCGAGGGCCTTCAGCGCCGCCTCGCGCGGGTATGGAATGAGGTCGAGCATGAGCCGGTTGATCTCGTGATAGAACGGCACCAGGCGCGGAATGAAATCCTCGTAGGCTTCCGCCCGGTCGCCGAAAAACTCGCTCGCCTGCTGGTCCCTCATGTTCCGTCCCACATCCTCTTGCTGGCAATGCCTGCGCCTTCGCTGAGCGCCGCGAGCTTTGCCCATACCACATCCTCGGCCACGAAGGCATCACCGGCGAGGGTGCTGAAGCCGCAATCGGTCCCTGCCAGGACGCGCTCGCGATCGCCGACGGCAGCGACGACGCGCGCGAGGCGCTCCGCGATCCATTCGGGGTGCTCGACATAATTGGTGGTGGTGTCGATCAGGCCCGGGATGACCAGCATCTCCGGCGGCAGGCCCGAGGTCGATAGCGTCTCCACCTCGTGGGCGTGGCGGGGATTGGCGAAGGGCAGGCAGATGGCGCCCGCGCGGGCCTCCGCCATCAAGGGCAGCACGTCGGCGCAGGCGACATCGTGCACGTGCGGGCTGTTGCGGTTGCCCCAGCAGGCGTGCAGGCGGATCTTGTCGGCCGGGATATCGGCCGTGGCCTCGTTGATGGCGGCGATGTGCCGCGCCACGAAGCCCTGGAACTCGCCCAGGCTATGGTCCTGGAAGAACGTCGCCCGCTCCATGGCGAGGTCCGGCGCATCGATCTGCAGCAGATACCCGCGCGCGATTATGGCGTCGTACTCCTTTTTCAGCTCCCGGCTCAGCGCCGTCAGATAGGCGTCGTAGCTGTCGTAGTGCGCATTGAGCATGGTGGTGGCGACGATGCCGGGCGAGGCGGCGGTCATGAAGACTTCCGCAAAGGCGCCCTCGTGCGCTGTCAGCGCGCGCTCGAAGGCGTCGCACTCCTGGGCCAGCTCCGCCTCGCCCGCGTAGGCTATCTCGCCCTGCGCTTGCGGCGCGTCCCAGAGCCGCGCCCGGCGCAGACTGTGGTCGGCCACCCATTGCCGCCAGAGGGGGAAATTTTTCATATCCAGCGTGATCGGGCGCTCCGACGCCCCGCCATAGCCGCGCATGCGCCGCGCCACATAGGTCGAGAACGAGATCCGCGGCATCTCGCCGTCATTGGCGATATCGATGCCGGCGCTGGCCTGGCCCGCGACCACGGCGCCCGTGGCCTCGTCCACCGCCGTCTGGAAGGCGGCGGCGTCGGGCGTGCCCCCCTGGTCCTGCTCCAGCAGCATCTCGGTCAGCACCGGCCCGCGCGGCAGGCTGCCCATATGGGTGACCAGAAATCGCTCGTCGCTTCGCTTCATCGCGTGTCCCCTCTCGTCGGCGGCGCCCAGTCTAGTGGTCCAAATCTGACATATGGTACCCATAGGATCGCCTCTGACGCCGCCT
>CAYPAX010000112.1:0-13949 GCA_964408735.1 uncultured Rhodospirillaceae bacterium
ATTCATCGTCTGGGAGTGAGAATCAGCAAAGCCACTTAATCAACGGGCTGATAGAGGCCCGAGGGGTCGGGGCAGAACTTGGTGAAGGTGATGTCGCTGAAATACATGTAGCCGTCATGGCCGGCGGCGACGCCTTCCGTCAAAATGCAGCCGCCGTCGAACAGGCGCATCAGCGTCGAGCCCGCGGGCAGCACGCTGGCATCCCCTTCGGCCGCCGGAAAGCCTGAGTCGACTCCCTCGTAGTATTGCGCAAGAGCGCTCCCCGACAGCGCGACGAGTGCCGCCGCCGTCAAGGCCACAAAACGATTGGTACGCATGTCCTTCCTCCCTGGTCGTGTTGTGCGCCGGCCCTTGGCGGCCGGTCGGCTTTGCAAGACGATAGCGGAAAGGGGGCAGCAGTGAAACCGGCTTGGTGAGGTCGGGTCGGAGAGCTCAACCTCACCCGGCGGAGCCCCTGCGCCCAGGATCGGATAGGCACGCGGAGACGCGGAGGCGCGCAGAGATCGTGTCCGTCAGGAAATACGGCGGCTCGTTCTGCGCCGTCGCAAGGTTCGGGCTCGGATCCTCCGCGTGCCAAAGACAAGTCAGCGCGCGTCTTGCCAGCATGGTATCCCTCGAACTTCCGGAAATGTAGGTTTCGGAATCACCTTTTCGACAGAGTCAGAGCGCAAAATGCACATCGTCTATAGCGAGCAGCACCGCCTGCACGACCCGAGCGGCTATATCTCCCGCGGCCGGATCGTGCCCAGCGCGGAATGTCCCGAGCGTGCGGACCGTCTTATCGAGGCCCTGCATCAGGCCGGCTATGAGCACAGCGGACCGCAGGATCACGGCCTGGCGCCGGTAGCAGCCATCCATTCGCCGGACTATCTGGATTTTCTCATGCATGGCCATGCCGCCTGGACGGCGCTGCCGGGTGCGGGCCCGGAGATCATTGCCAACGCGCATCCGAGCCGCAACGCAGCGACGCGGCCCGAGGGCATTGTCGGCCTAGCCGGCTATCACATGGCCGACACCGCCTGCCCCATCGGCGAGGGCACCTGGCAAGCCGCCCATGCCAGCGCCCAGGTGGCGCTGACGGCGGCGGACGCGGTGATCGAGGGCGCGCCCGCGGCCTACGCGCTTTGCCGCCCGCCGGGGCACCACGCCTATGGCGATATCGCCGGGGGTTTCTGTTTTCTCAACAACGTCGCCATCGCCGCCCAATACCTGCGCCGGCATCATGAGCGGGTGGCGATCCTCGACGTCGACGTGCACCACGGCAACGGCACGCAAGGCATCTTCTACGACCGGGCGGACGTCTTTTTCGCCTCGATCCATGCCGATCCGGCGAATTTCTATCCGTTCTTCTCGGGCTATGCCCATGAACGAGGCGACGGCGACGGGCACGGCTACACTCTGAACCTGCCCTTGGCGCCGGGCAGCGGCGATGCGGTGTTCCTCGAAGCGTTGGCCACGGCCTTGGCCGCCATCCGCCGCTATGCCCCGTCGCTGCTTCTGGTCTCCTTGGGCCTGGACGCCCAGGTAAACGATCCCCTGGGCGTGCTCGAGGTAACGACCGACGGCTTTGCCCACATCGGCGCAGAGATCGCCCGGCTGCCCGTGCCGACCCTGATCGTTCAGGAGGGTGGCTATCTGTGTCCGGAGCTGGCTGACAATCTGATGACTTTTCTGAGGGGATTCGCGACGGCTCGGGATTGAACCCAGGCTGCCCACCGCCAGATCGTTTAGTCCTGCAGCTGTCCCGGCAGCCACAGCGCGATTTCCGGGAACAGCAGCACCAGCGCGAGCCCACACGCCTGCAGGGCGATAAACGGCCACATGGCGTTGTAGATGTGGCCGAGCTCTATGCCCGGCGGCGCTACCCCTTTGAGGTAGAAGGCGGCGGGGCCGAAGGGCGGCGTGAGGTAGCTGATCTGCATGTTCATGCAGAACAATATGCCGAACCAGATGGGGCTGTAGCCGAGGGTGATCACGACGGGCACGAAGATCGGCATGGTCAGCAGGCAGATGCCGATCCAGTCCATGAACATGCCGAGGATGATGAGGATCGCCATCATCACCATGATGATGCCGAGGGGCCCCAGCGGCAGGCCGGTGATCAGGCCCTCGACGAAAGTGTCGCCGCCCATGCGGTTGTAAATGCCGATCAGGGCCGTGGCGCCGAAGGTGATCCAGAGCAGCATGCCGCAGGTGTTCATGGTCTGGTAGAGGGCCTCGCGCAGCATGGTCCAGGTCAGCTCGCGGCGCACGCCCGCCGAGACGATAGCGCCGAGCGCGCCCATGCCCGCGGCCTCGCTGACGCTGGCGATGCCGAGATAGATCGAGCCCAGCACCGAGGCCGCCACGCCCAAGGGCAGCGACAGGCCGATGAACAGGCGCAGCTTTTCCTCGCGCGGCAGCTGGCGTTCCTCGAGCGGCGCCGGCGGCCCCAGCTCCGGGTTGAGCTGGCAGCGGATGACGATGTAGCTGACATAGATGGTGGCCAGCAGCAGCCCCGGCATGATGGTGGCGACGAAAAGCTGGCCGATATCGACGCCTGCCGTGAGCCCGTAGATGATGAGCACGATCGAGGGCGGAATCATGGTGCCGAGCGAGCCACCGGCGCAGATGGTGCCGATGGCCAGGCTGCGGTCGTATTTGAGGCGCAGCATCTGCGGCAGGGCGACCAGACCGAGCAATATGATCTCGCCGCCGATGATGCCGGTCATCGCCGCCATCAGCACCGCCACCACCATGGTCTGGATGGCGAGCCCGCCGCGCAGGCCCCCGGCGAGAATGTGCATGGCCCGGAACAGGTCTCGCGCCACCCCCGAACGCTCCAGCACCGAGGCCATGAGGATGAACATGGGCACCGCGACGAGCACGAACTCGCGCACCAGGCTGGTGATGCGGCTTTCGATCAGGAACAGGCCGTTGAGGCCGAACTCGCTGACCGCCACGGTCATCGCCACGGCGCCGGTGACGAAGGCGAGCGGCAGACCCATGATCAGCAGCACGGCAATGGCGCCGACCATGAGGACGGTGATCAGCTCGATACTCACGTCGGGTCCACGGCCGGCGGCTCGTCGGAAGGTTCGTGCAACAGCGACTGGATGAGCTGTACCAGCGCCAGGATGAACATGAGGATGCAGGCGGCGGCGAGCGCCGTCTTGACGATTGCTGGCAAGGGCAGTTGCGAGGCCGTACCCGCGGTCTCGCCGATGCTCACCGAGGTGATCGCGCTCTTGGTCGATTGGTAGCCGAGAAGCCCCAGAAAGCCCAGGATGATGAGGCTGTTGATGACGTCGAGGATGCTGCGAAATTCCGCCGGAAGCTTCTCATAGACCAGCGAGACGCGAATATGGGCGCGCCGCTTCAAAGTATAGAGGCCGCTCAGCAGAAAGCCCGTGGCGCACAGCGCCGTGGTGACGTCATGGGCCCAGATCGTCGGCGCGTTGATGCCGTAGCGCATCACCACCTCGTAGGCGATGATCGCCATGCAGATCAAAAAGAGATAGCTGAACAGGCGCCCGATGCGCTCGGCCAGCCATTCAACGATGGCGAAAAGGCGGTCCACGATGGGTTGCTATTCCCCGGCCACAAGCCCGATGGCACGCAGGAAGGCGATCTGCGCTTCGTAGGCGCGCCCGGCCATCTCGCTGCGCCCGGCCCAGTCCTGCCAGATGCCGACCGCGATATCGCGCATGCGGTCGCGCTCGGCCTTGGGCCAGTCGATCACCTCGATGCCCTCGGCACGGTCGGCGGCAACGTCGGCGAGGTCCTGCAGCTCGAGCCGGCGCGTGACGTCGCCGGCAAAGTCGCGCACCGCCATGTCGAGTATGGCCTTAAGGTCGTCGGGCAGCGCGGCCCACTTTTCCGCATTCACCGAGATGTCGATCACCGGCATCGAGTGGATGCCGGGATAGATCGGGTAGCGTGCGATGGCATGAAAGCCGAGCTGGTGGTTCATGGAATAGGTCGCCCAGTCCGCCGCATCGACGACGCCACGCTCCACCGCCGTGAAAACCTCCGCCGCCGGCAGGTTGACCGGGGCCGCGCTGACGCGCTCGAAAATATCCTGGGCCATGCCCTCCGGCGCGCGCAGCTTGACGCCGGCGAAATCGTCGACGCCATGGATGGGTATCTTCGAGATGAAGGCTTCCTTGCCCGTCGCCGAGCCACCGATGTAGTGCACGCCGTATGGCGCCATCAGCTCGCGCAGCAACGCGTCGCCGCCGCCGTGGCGCAGGAACATAAACATCTGATCCGGATGCTCGTAGGCGGCGATGAGATCGCCGAGCAGCGCGAAGGCAGGGTCCTTGCCGGAAAAATACACCGTCGCCGTGATATGGCCGTCGAGCAGGCCCGAGCCGATGGCGTCCAGGGTCTCGTTGTACTGCACCACCGAGCCCACCGGCACCAGACGCACGGCAAGGCGCCCGCCAGTGAGCGTCTCGATCGAATCGGTGAACTCCTTGGTGATGACGTAGGCAATCTCGCCGGCCGAGGTCGCCGCCTGCCAGGTCCACTCGGTTTCCGCCGCCTGGGCCGGTGCGGAGGCCAGCAGCATCGCGACAGCAGCGAGAAGGCTCTTGGGCTTGCGCATATCTCTCGCTCCCCTACAGCAGGCCGAGGCGCTCGAGAAACGCCATGTGGGATTCGTAGATGCGCTGCGCCATCGGGCTTTGCGCCGCATATTCGGCCCAGACCCCGGATGCCACCTCGCGGAACTTGCGACGCTCCTCGTCACTCCAGGTGACCAGCTCGATGCCGTTATCGGCTGCCTTCGCGGCCACGGCGGCATCCTGCATGCCGATACGCTCGATCATATCCCGGTTGAAATCGCGCACCGCCATCTCGACCAATGCCTTGATGTCGTCCGGCAGCTCGTTCCAGCGCTCCATGTTGACCGCCACATCTGCCATGGGTGCGGAGTGGAAGCCTGGATAGATGGGATAGGGCGCGATGCTGTGGAAGCCCAGGTCGTCGTTCATGCCGAGGGTGCCCCAATCGGCCGCCTCGACGACGCCGCGGTCGAGCGCCGTATAGACTTCGGCACCGGGGATGTTCACGGGCGCCGCGCCGATGCGCTCGAAAATGATCTGCGACATGCCCTCCGGTGCACGGATCTTGACGCCGGCGAAATCGGCGATGCCGCGGATAGGCTTCTTGGCCGGAATCGATTCGTGACCCCACGAGACACCGCCCACGTAATACAGCCCATAGGCGGCGAACAGCTCGCGCGCCAATTCCTTGCCGCCGCCATACTCGAACCACATGGTGAGCTGGCGCACATGGTCGTAGCCGCCGTTGATGTCGCCGATGATGGCGAAGGCGGGGTCCTTGCCGGCGAAATAGCCCGTGCCGCCATGCTGGGCGTCGAGAACGCCGGCAGTAACGGCATCCAGGGTCTCGTTGTAGCCGACGACGCTGCCCACCGGCAGCGGCTCTATCACCAGCCGGCCGCCGGTAATCTCGGTGACGCGATCGCAGAAGTCCTCGAAGACCGTCTGGTTGATCGACCCTGCCTGCCACAGGGACTGCATCTTCCAGCGGAACTCGGCAGTCTCCTGCTGGGCTTCCTGCCCGCCGGTCGGCGCGCTGACCTCGCCGCGAAAGGCGAGCGCAGCGACGATCACGATCGCCGCCACGCCGGCAGCCAGCAACAATCCTATACGCCGTGACATTTCGTATTCCCCCTGCCGCCGCCGCTCAGCCTACGAGTACGGCTGCCGCTCGGTCCCCTGATAGAGCAATTGGCCGTGCAGCTCGGCGCTGCGTGTGTGATAGGCCACGGCCTCGGCATCGAGGTCCGCGCGCGGGCGCGGCTCGAGCTCGAAATTGCCGTGCCGGTCCTCGCCGCGCGCCAGCCCCGCGGCATCGTGTGGCCCGTTGACCTGATGCAGGTGCGGCGGGATGTAGCGGATGGCGAAGCCGATGCGGCGGTCCTCGGAGCGGTTGGCCTCGGAGCCATGGATCAGGCGCACATGGTGCAGCGACATCTCGCCCGGCTTGAGCACGATATCGACCGCCTTGCCCTCGTCGATTTCGGTGTCGATCACCTGGCCGCGGCTCAGCATGTTGCTCTCGTGATGGGTGTCGGTGTGGCTGATCTGCTCAGCCGTGTGGCTGCCGGGGATGACCCGCATGCAGCCGTTTTCGGAGGTGCTCGGGCTCAGCGCCACCCAGGCCGTGGTCACCTCCGGCGTGCTCAGACCCCAATAGGTCGAGTCCTGATGCCAGGACACGAAGCCGTCATCATGCGCCTCCTTGGTGAAGAAAGCCGAGGCCCAGCACAGAATATTGGGCCCAAGCACATCCTCGACCGCGTCGAGCAGGCCGTCGGCGTGCACCAGATCGTCGAGGAAAGTGTAGAGCATATGGGGCTTGAAGCGCAGCGCACCGGCCATCGGCCCGCCTTGCGTCGCCTCCACCGCTTCCAGTCTGGCGCGAAGCTCCGCCGCCGCATCCTCGCTCATGATGCGGATCGGCGAGACATAGCCGTCCCGCTCATAGGTGGCGATCTGTGCCGCGGTTAAACTCTTGCCCATCGTTGTCGGTCCCATCGAGGTGTTGCCGGCATCATAGACCACTAGAACGACTCTTTGTAAGGCCTGAGCTCGGTCTCGAAGGTCCAGGCGCTGGGGTGCTGGGTGTGCAGCTGCCAGAACGTCTCGGCAATGGGCTCGATGCCGAGCAAGCCGTCCTCCCCGCGCTCCTTGGCCATCTCGGGCGCCCGGCTCAACAAGCGTTCGCCATTAATACCACCGTCGATGATGACATGGCCGACGTGCAGGCCCTGCGGCCCGAACTCCCGCGCCATGGCCTCGGCCACGGCCTTGATCGCGGCCTTGCCGGCGGCGAAATGAGCGAAGCCCGGGCGGCCGCGGCGGCTGGCCGAAGCGCCAGTGAAGGTGATCGTGCCCGAGCCCCGCGGCAACATGCGCCGCGCGGCCTCCTGGCCGACGAGAAAGCCGCCGAGGCAACAGGCGCGCCAGAAATCGGTGAAGGTTTGCTCGTCGAGGTCGAAGAAAGGGATATGGCGGTTGTTGCCGGCGTTGTAGGCCACCACGGTTGGCGCTCCGACCTCGGCCTCGACCGCATCGAACAGGCGCACCACTTCCTCACGGTCGGTAACGTCGCCCGGCAAGGCGGTGACGGTCTCGCCACATTCCACCGCCACGCGGCCCAGGCGCTCAGCATCGCGGCCGACGATGAAGACGCGATAGCCCTCGCGCGCGAAACGCCTGGCGATCGCCGCGCCGAGCCCGTTGCTCGGCCCGACGCCGAGAACCAGAATGCTTTTCGTCATGCCTTGTCTCCTCTCCACTTTGCCGAGGGTTATAGCAGACCATGGGCGATTGACCCCTCGACGCCCGCTTCCTACACTTTCGTCTGAGCCTTTTTCCCAGCAAGGCCATTGCCACATGAGCCAAAGCGTCGACAGGTCCAGCCCGATAGGGCGAACCATTGCGGGCGTGGTGATGCTGTGCGCCTTCGTCGGCGCCGCGCTCTATGCCTATGTGGATGCGACCTATGTCTCCGGGCTGATCGAGCGCGCCGCGGCAGAAAACTCGTTCGAGGAGGATCCCTATGCCTGGGACAGCCTCGTCGATATTGCCGGCGACGAGCGGGCGCAACGGATATTCCGGGCCGAGATCCAGGCCATGGCGGCGCGTCCGCCATCGCCCGCCGATGCCACTGCGGTTCGTGACCGGCTGTGGATGTTCGCCTGGGTTCTGAACTTGGCGGAAGACGACGAGACGATGTTTGCCGACTTGGCCACGCTGCATGCCAAGTTCGGCACGCAGAACAGCGACGTGCGCGTGCAGATTCAGTCTCTCATCCCCGATCTCGAGAGCAATTCTCGCGTCTCCGCGGCCATGCTCGACCACGCCGTAGATTTCGCCGAAGCCGCACGCTGGAACGACGACGACCGCGATCATATGCAGCGCCTGCTGCGCGAGATCGAGGTGCGCGATGTCGGACACGATCCGCGGCTGGTCGCAGCGGCGGCCGGCATGGTGCTGGCAATCGAGGCAGGGTCGCCGTTGCAAAGAGCGGCCACGGCGATCGTCGAGCGCGACACCACGAGCGCAGCAGAACCGTTGGCCACGGCGTTGGTGCGCGCGGCGGAGCGCGAGCAGGTGCTTGATGCGGCCGTCTTCGCGCAAGTCGGTGAGTGGATATTGGCGCGGCCGCCGGCGGCCGATGACGCCTATGTTCGTGCGCTGGCATTTCATTGCGCCACTACGCAGAATGACATATGCCTCGACTTGGCGGAGTCCCTGGGCCCGGATGCCCTTGAGAGCCTGCGCACCATGGCGGGCGAGGACGAGAGCCTGGCCGCCTTTGCGGCGATGCTCGATATGTATCATGGGGCCGACAGTGGCGAGCGCAGACTGGCGCTGGTCGACGCTGTTGCGCGTGGCCTTGACGAGGACGGACGCTGGCAGGCCAACACCAAGAATACCGGCTCGCGCATGGCGGCGGAGCTGACGCCAAGCCGGCAGCGCGAGCGCGCGGTGGCCGCCTTCATGGCCATGGACGACGACGTGCTGCCGTTCCTCGGCGACCTCTACTTCGCCTATGACAACCGCGCCGTCGCCAATCTCAGCGCCCGGGTGCTGGCGGCCCGCGACCCGGCCGCGCTCTCTGCCCTGGTAAACGAGCGCATCGGCGAGCTGGCGCCGTTGGCGGCGCGTTTCGTGCGCGGGCGCGGGCGGCCGTCGGAAGACTATTTCCACGCCGGGAACAGCGTTGCCGAGGGCTTGCGCGCGCTTGCCGACAGCGACGACACGGCGAGCCTGGAAGCCCCCTTCTTCGCCGCCCTCTCCCTCGCCGACGGCACCTTTTCCGACTTTGCCCTGGTCGTTCTGCGCGACCGCTTCGGCGCCGACCGCTTCGCCGACGGCATATTTCAGGCGGTGGCAAGCCGCGACGACATCACGCCCGAGGACCTGGAGCGCTTCGGCGCCGCGCTCGCCTCCTATGCCGACGGCTCGCCCGCTGTCGCCCGCAACCTCGCGACACTCCTCGAAGAGGCGGGCGGCAACCCGCAACGCGTGCCCTGGGCGGCCAAGGTGATCGGCCTGGAGGCCCTGCGCGAAGTCGGCACTGTGGACGCCCTGCCGCTGGTCGACGAATTCCGCACCGATGCCACGCGCTACACCCCAGTGGGCGGGTCCGGCGCGCGCACTTTCGCCAGCCTTTCCGCCGAAGCCCATTCCGCCATCCGCGCTCGCGAGTAAGGCCTCAGGAGAACCCATGTCAGAGCAATCCTTTATCCCGGTCGAAGTCTCGCAGAGCATCCTCGACCGCTTCCGGAAACTGCCCGTGGCCACGATCTGGCATCACGTAATGCATGATGCCGGCGTGGCCCTGCCCTTTATCGAGGGCCTGACGCTCTACACCCCCGACATGCCCCGGCTTGCGGCCCGCGCCCGCACCCTGCGCTTCCTGCCCCCCCGCCCCGACCTCATCGCCGAGGTGCGCAACGGCGAACATTCCCCGGAATACCGGGCCATGGCGCGCTGCGGGCCGGGCGACGTGCTGGTCTGCGACCTCATGGGCATCCCCCAGGCCTGCGTCTTCGGCGACGTCAAGGCGCTGCAGCTCAAGATGAACAAGGCGGATGGCATTGTCACCGACGGCGGCATGCGCGATTTGGATGTCATGCGCGACGAGACCTACGGCCTGCTGGTCTACGCCCGCGGCCGCACGCCCTACGCCTCCGAGCCCTGGGTCGAGCCGGCGGAAGAGAACGTGCAGATCCAATGCGGCGGCGTGCTGGTGCGCCCCGGCGATGTGATGGTTGGCGACGGCGACGGCGTGGTGGTGGTGCCGTCGTGGTTCGCCGAAGAGTGCGTGGCGGCGGTCGAGGAGCACGAGGCGGTGGAGGCCTTCGTCAAAGCCAAGATCGAGCGCGACAACGTGCCGCCGGGCCGCTACTACCCGCCGTCGCCGGAGATGTACGAGGAATATCGCAAGCAGAAGGGGACGTGAGGCGACCCCACCGCCCAGGTTATATAAAAGGTGACAGTTACCTATTATTTCTTAACTCTCTGTTATATTTCAATATATTAACCACTCAATCTATTGGTATTTCTGTTGTGGTGGCGCTATAAACCGTTGAAAATCATTAATATTTTTCGAATTAATAGGTAACTGTCACCAGTTGATTGCAGTTGGTTTCGAGCGCCATAAAGAGAAATTACGAAACAAACCCAATGTCTGATTCCGGTTGAGAGTCAAGGGCTTGCGACGCAGGCGGCTGAGTGGTCACCCCTCCACCGTATCCTCCGTCGCCACCTCATAGGCCGCGTTGCGCCCGGCGATGCGGCCGGAGGTGAAGGCCCAGCCTAGGTGGTGGCCGTGGCCTTCCAGCAGCAGGCCGCCCTGGCCGGAGGAGCCGGCGCCGTAGAGGCCGGGGATGGGAGTGTCGTCGGCGAGCACGCGCAAGCTCTCGTCCACCGCCACGCCGCCCTCGACGATGATGATGGAGCTCTTGACCGGGCCGAGGGCCACGAAGGGCCGCTTGGCGATGGGCTCGTGGCCTTCCGGTAGGGCGGCATTGTATGCCTTGATACTCGCCTCCAGGACCGCCGCGTCCATGCCCAGGTCTTCGGCCAGCTCTGCCAGGCTTCCGGCCTTGTGGTAGACGTCCTTGCGGTTTCGCTTGTAGTCGGCGAGGTAGGCGTAGGCGATGCCCGGCGCCGTGGAGATGAAGTGGGGCCACTTGGAGAACTTCTTGGCCACGCGCTTGTCGAACAGGATATAGCCGATCTTGTCGGGCCGAGAGGGCAGGTCGAGCGCCGGGTTGGCCAGCTCGTCGGTGAAGCGCTCGCCCTTGGCGTCCACCAGCACCGCGCCTTCCGCGTAGAGCGAGGGATCGGGCGCGAGATGGGTGGTGACGAAGCTCATCACGAATGGCCGCAAGAGAAACACCGGCACGTGGTCCATGGACCAGGCCATCATCCGCGCCAGCCAGCGCCAGGGCGGCAGGCGGCGCACGAAGCTGTCTCCGGGCGGCGGCACGAAGCGGATCTCCGGCCCCAGCGCCAGGTCGCCGTTGAGCACGCGCCCGCCGATCTCCATGGCCATGGCCTGACCGTCGCCCGTGCTGGTCGGATTGATGGAATCGACCGCCGCCGCTTCCGGCGACATGAAGCGCTCTTTCAACTCGGCGCTCGCCGCATAGTCGCCGCTCGCCAGCACCACGCCGCCGCGGGCGCCGAGGCGGACCTCCTTGCCGGCGATATCGGCACGCACGCCGACCACGCGGTCGTTCTCACGAAGCAATTCCACCGCCCGCGCGTCGGTGCGGATATCGACGCCACGGCGCGCCGCCTGGCCACCCAGCACGTGGATATAGGCGCGCGAGTTGGGCAGGATGTTGTGCATGCGCGGCTTCTTGTGCGGCGGCTCCGGCATGGGGCCGTAGAACACCAGGCCGAGATCGCAGAGCCAGCGGAAGGTCGCGGGCACGTTCTCGGTCAACATGCTCCGCAATGCCAGATTGTCGCGGTTCTCCAGCCCCGGCGCGAAGCCCGGCATGTCGGCGAAATGGTCCTGCGGGCGGTCCTTGATTCCGGCCGCGATCTGGTGCGGCGTGGCAGAAGCGGTGATGGAGCCTACAGACAGCGCCGTGGTGCCGCCAAGCGCCGGATTCTTCTCCAACAACACCACGCTGCGCCCCGCCTCTCGCGCTGCGAGCGCCGCCGCCAGGCCGCTGCCGCCGCCACCCACCACGATAACGTCGAAGGTCTCGTCCATGGTCATGCCACCCAGTCCTGCCATGCCGGCATGGCCAGCAGGCGCTCTATGCTATCGGCGATATTCCGGTCGGGATCGGGCGTTATGATCTCCAGCATTGCCTCGCCGGCATAGCCGATCTCTGTCAGCCCTTCGGCAAAGGCGGCGAAGTCCACAGCCCCGCCGCCGACCGGATCGTGGCGATAGACATTGCGCGGGGTGTCGGACAGGTGCACCAGCTCGAGCCTCTCCTGCACCCGCCGCAAGCCCGCCCGCGTGTCCTCGCCGATGAAGACCGCATTGGCCACGTCGTAGACCACGCCGATCTCGCCATAGGGCTCTATCGCCGCCATCAGGCTCTCGGCATCGGGCAGGAAGGCGAACGGCATGTTCTCGGCCAGGAGTCGCGTGCCGGCTGTCTCCGCCGCCGGCAATAGAACGTCAAGCGCTGCGATGAACCAGCCCATGAGCTGCGCTTTCGGCGCCGGGAAGAGCGGATTCTGCTTGCCCGGACCGACGACCACGCCGGGCACGCCGAGATCGCCGGCCAGAGCGATGACCCGCTCCATATGGGCAATGCTCAGCGCCCGCATGTCGGCATTGGCGGCGGCCAGGTTGACGTCGATATTGGGCATGTTGAGGGTGCGGATGCGCAAGCCGCGTTGCTCGAGCAAGGCGGCCAAGTCCCGCCGCGCCGCGCCATCCATGTCGCGCGGCCAGGCGTGACCCGGATACATCATCAGCTCGACACTCGACGTGCCCTCATCGGCAAGCCGCGCCAGGCAATCGGCTGCGCTATAGCCCAGCGTGTAGGAATAGGTGTTGACCCCGAACGGGCGTGCTGTCGGCAAGAGACCCTCCCCGAAAATCCGCTGGGGATGGTCGTAGCGCGCTATTCAGAAAAACGCCAGTCGGTCGCGTCAGCGGATAACCTCAATATCGTCCGCCAGGGTGCGGCGATCCGCGCCGAGCACGGAAAATCCAAGTTCGACAGCCGCCGGGTCGCGCTCGCCGAGCCAGTCCTGCGGCAGCACCGCGTAGCCGCGGCCGATCGGCACAGCGAGGCGCCGCGGCTCACCGTCCGGCCCGTCTTCTATTTCGACGACCACGACGGCCGTGCGCTCGGCACCGGGGGTCCAGGCGACCGCGATCTGCGCACCGCCGGGCGCATCCATATCGATCACGGCACGCGGCCTGAGAGTCTCGAACCCGGCGCCGACCCGACCGACCCAATAATCCAGGGCCTCGATGGGGAAGCCGGCGACAGCACCGCGATAGGTATTGCCCGAATCGGGCAGTGCGGCAAGCGAGCCAATGCGATCACCCGCGCGCGATGCCGCGACGCGCAGCAGCACTTGGTAGCGACCCGGCGGGCTGGTCGGCAGCTCGTCATAGCGCGGACCGACCAGGATCACCCGGCCGCCGCCCGTGATCGGCAGGCGGAAGCGCTTGATGCGGCGAAAATGGCGCTGCTGGCCACGCTGATCAAGGCTCAGCGAGGCTTCCGTGAAACGGTCGATCTCGCGCAGCGGCAGGTCGCCAGGTGCATGCAGCTCCCACCAGCCCTCGAACACCCCGCTGCCCGAGAACAGGATATCGGCCTTGACGACGCCGCTAGCGATATTGCTGTCGTCAACCCGCACCAGGCGGACCCGCCCGGCGCCCGGCTCCTCGCCATACAGCGTGATCCGCGTCAGCGACAACGGCGTGTTGCCGACGCCGGCGCCAAAGCCGATGGTGACCGTAACGTAGCGCGGCGTCAGGCCCACACCGATGCGATCGAAGCGGCGCACATAGAAGATGGTCCCGGCGGTTCCCTGGCGCGCTTGCACGACGCCGCGACGGACCACGGAATAGGGCACGCTGACGATATCGGTAAAGCGGCTGGCGCCGCCGGCCGTTGCGGCAACGTCAAGGGCGCTCGGCAGGCGGCCGAGCACCGTGCCGCCGCCGCCGGTGCAGCTGAGGGCGCCGACGCCGCCCGTGCCGGCGTTGGGATCGACGCTGCAGAAAACGGCCTCGGTGCTGGTGAACAGCGCACCGCCGGTATCCTGGTAGAGCACTGTGAAACTGCCCGCTGCATCGGTCGAGACGGTGGTGCGCGTCGGGCTGCGCGTCAGCTGTGCCTGGGCCTCCGCCGCGAACAGCGCGAGCAGGACTAACAGCCCGTTGACGAAGTCTGCTCTGGACGCGTGTCGCTGTGTCTGATTCTC
>CAYPAX010000113.1:0-13919 GCA_964408735.1 uncultured Rhodospirillaceae bacterium
GGCTCGGGCAAGTCCTCGCTCGCCTTCGACACCATCTATGCCGAGGGCCAGCGCCGCTATGTCGAAAGCCTTTCGGCCTACGCGCGCCAGTTCCTCGAGCTGATGGAAAAGCCCGATGTCGATTCGATCGAAGGGCTGTCGCCGGCCATCGCCATCGACCAGAAGACCACCTCCCGCAATCCGCGCTCGACGGTCGGCACGGTGACCGAGATCTACGACTACATGCGCCTGCTTTGGGCGCGAATCGGCATCCCCTATTCGCCGGCCACGGGCCTGCCCATCGAAAGCCAGAGCGTCAGCCAGATGGTCGACGGCATCGAGGCCATGGGGGAAGGCACGCGGCTCTATCTGCTGGCGCCGGTGGTGCGCGGCCGCAAGGGCGAATACCGCAAAGAGATCGCCGCGCTGATGAAGCGCGGCTTCCAGCGCCTCAAGGTCGACGGCGAGATCTACGAGATCGAAGATGTGCCCAAGCTCGACAAGAAGCGCAAGCACGACATCGAGGTGGTGGTCGACCGCCTGGTGGTACGCGAGGGCATGGGCAACCGCCTCGCCGATTCGGTCGAGACGGCGCTGGCGCTGTCCGACGGCCTGGCCATTGCCGAGGATGCGGACAACGGCGAGCGGACCACCTTCTCCGCCCGCTTTGCCTGCCCGGTCTCGGGCTTCACCATCGACGAGATCGAGCCGCGGCTGTTCTCCTTCAACAATCCCTTCGGCGCCTGCCCGGCCTGCGGCGGCCTCGGCACGCACACCTATTTCGATGCCGAGCTGGTCGTGTCCGACGATTCTCTGTCCCTCCGCGAAGGCGCCATCGCGCCCTGGGCCAATGCCTCGACGCAGTATTATCAGCAGACGCTCGAGAGCTTGGCGAAGCACTATAAATTCAGCATTAACAAACCTTTCGAGAAGCTTTCTAATAAGGTTCAGAAAGCCATTCTCTATGGCTCCGACGGCGCGGACGTGGTCATGACCTATGACGACGGGCTGCGCAGCTACACCACGGAACGCCCCTTCGAAGGCGTCATCCCCAATCTCGAGCGCCGCTTCCGTGATTCCGAAAACGCTTGGCTGCGTGAGGAACTCTCGCGCTTCCAGAGCGAGGCGCCGTGCGAGGCCTGCACCGGCTATCGCCTCAAGCCCGCCGCCCTGGCGGTGAAGATCGGCGGCTGCCATATCGGCGAGGTCGCGGAGCGCTCCATCGGCGCCGTCGCGACATGGTTCGAGGAGCTCGAGCCGACGCTCAGCGACAATCAGCGTGAGATCGCCCATCGTGTGCTCAAAGAGATCACCTTGCGGCTAGGCTTCCTGGTCGATGTGGGATTGGAATATCTGACCCTGTCGCGCAATTCCGGCACCTTGTCCGGCGGCGAGAGCCAGCGCATTCGCCTCGCATCGCAAATCGGCTCGGGCCTGACCGGCGTGCTCTACGTGCTCGACGAGCCCTCGATCGGCCTGCACCAGCGCGACAATGCCCGTCTGCTGGCGACACTTGAGAACCTGCGCGACCTCGGCAACACGGTAATCGTCGTCGAGCATGACGAAGACGCAATCATGGCCGCAGACCATGTCATCGACATGGGCCCGGGCGCCGGCGAGCATGGCGGCCAAGTAGTCGCCGAAGGAAAGCCCAACGATATCCTCGCCGACAGCGCCAGCCTGACCGGCCAATACCTGTCCGGCCGGCGCAAGATCCCCGTGCCTGAGCAGCGCCGCGACAGCGCCCGCCACCTCACCGTCATCGGCGCCAGCGAGAACAATCTGCAGGATGTCACCGTGTCGATTCCCCTGGCGACCCTGACCTGCGTCACCGGCGTCTCGGGCAGCGGCAAGTCGAGCCTCATCGTCGACACGCTTTACCCGGCCCTGGCCCGGCGCATCAGCCGCGCCCGCCTCCATCCCGGCGCTCACGAGGCCATCGAAGGCATGGCCTATCTCGACAAGGTGGTGGACATCGACCAGTCCCCCATCGGGCGGACGCCGCGCTCCAACCCGGCCACCTATACCGGCTGCTTCACGCCGATCCGCGACTGGTTCGCCGGGCTGCCCGAGGCCAAGGCGCGCGGCTACAAGCCGGGCCGCTTCTCGTTCAACGTCAAGGGCGGGCGCTGCGAGGCCTGCCAGGGCGACGGCGTCATCAAGATCGAGATGCACTTTCTGCCTGACGTCTACGTCACCTGCGACACCTGCCACGGCGCCCGCTACAACCGCGAAACCCTGGAAGTGCTCTACCGGGACAAGTCGATCGCCGGCGTGCTCGACATGACCGTGGAGGAAGCGGCGGGCTTTTTCAGCGCCGTGCCCGCCATCCGCGACAAGCTGGAGACCCTCAAGCGCGTGGGCCTCGGCTATATCCGCGTCGGCCAACCGGCAACGACCCTGTCGGGCGGCGAGGCGCAACGGGTGAAGCTGGCCAAGGAGCTGTCGCGCCGGGCCACGGGCAAGACCCTCTACATCCTCGACGAGCCCACCACGGGCCTGCATTTCGAGGACATCCGCAAGCTGCTCGAAGTGCTCCACGCCCTGGTCGAGACGGGCAACACGGTGGTGGTCATCGAGCATAATCTTGAAGTCATCAAGACCGCCGACTGGATCATCGACCTCGGCCCCCACGGCGGCGACGGCGGCGGCCGCGTGGTTGCCGAAGGCACGCCCGAGGACGTCGCCGCGGTGACGGAAAGCTACACCGGCCAATACCTCGCCCGCCCGCTGGGCTTGAAGCGCAGGAGCGGACGCAAGAGGAAGAAGGCGTCATGACCCCACCCACCGTTCAGCCGGGCGAGCCGGCGCCGGATTTCGACCTGCCGCTGGTGGCATCCGACACGCGGGTGACCCTGGCGGACTATCGCAGTCGCTCGCCCCTCCTGCTGGTCTTGCTGAAGGGCTTCGAGTGTCCGTTCTGCCGGCGGCAGCTGGCGGCGCTCAAGCATGCGGCGATGGCCTTGCGGGAATGCGGCGTCGAGACTCTCGCCATCACCACCACGCCCCTCGAAGCGTCGCGCCTCTATACGCGTTTCCGCTCGCCGGAGGTGCCGCTAGCCTCGGACCCGAGCCTGGACACCTACCGCGCCTATGGCGTGCCGATCTATCGCCTCATCGAGGACCAGCCGACCGAATGGCCGCTGACGGTCAACGAACCGGAGGTCCTTCAGATCACCCTCAACCCGACCCCCCATTTGCCGGTGCCCATGAGCATAACGGAAGCGGCCACCCACATTGACGCCGCCGACCAGTTCGCCGTGATCGAGACCGACGAGACGGGCCCGCCGGACGACCTGTCGCCATTCGTCAGCTATTTCCTCATCGATCGTGACGGCACGGTCCGCTGGGTCGAGGTGGTGGCCTATGACGACCCCGCCGACTATGCCCACCACCCCAGCACGGCCGATATCGTCGCCGCGGCCGAAACGCTTTGTAGTCCGAACCAAAGGCGCAGGAGCGGAGGATAGCGATATGACCGCAGCCACCGTGCAGCCTGGCGAGCCAGCGCCCGAATTCGACCTACCCCTGGTGGCGTCGGACGCGCGCGCCACGCTGGCGGACTATCGCGGTCGCTCGCCTCTGTTCCTGGTGCTGTTGCGGAGCTTCGAATGCCCGTTCTGCCGGCGCCAGCTTGCCGCGCTCAAGCATACGATGCGAGCCCTGGAGGCGCGGGGTGTCGAGATGCTGGCGGTAACCACGACGGGGCTCGAGGCCTCACGGCTCTACACGCGCTATCGGGCGCCGGAAGTGCCGCTCGCCTCGGACCCGACACTGGGTATCCACAGGAGCTATGGCGTGCCGATCTACCGCATTGTCGATGACGAGCCGATGCAGTGCCCTTTGACGGTCAAAGAGTCCGAATTCATTAAGGTCACGCTCAAACCCGGACCCGATGTGCCAGTGGCAATGACACTGCTCGATGCCGGCCTGGGCATGGACGAGGAGGATGGCTTCACGCCGGTCGAGACCGACGAGCAAGGCCCGCCCGACGACCTCTCGCCGCTGGTCAGCTATTTCCTCATCGACCGTGAGGGCATGGTGCGCTGGGTCGAAGTCATCGCCTATGACGACCCCGCGGACTACGCCAGCCATCCCGGCACGGCCGAGATCGTCGCCGCCGCGGACGCGCTTTAGTCCAAACGAAACATGCCGACATGGTCCGGCATGAGGATGCCGGGCTTAAGCTTCTCGTCGGGAATCGCCTCGCCGATCACCGTCGTCACGGGCACCACGCCGGCCCAGATATCCAGCGCGTAGTCGTCCTCGTCATCGATCGGTCCGCCTGTGCGGATCTTGGCGGAGGCTTCGTCGATGGCCATCGCCACCACCGTCGTCGCCTTCAGCTCCTGCTCCGTCGCCTCGCGCAATTCGTCCCAGCGCCCGGGCGTCAGACGCTCGCTGAAGGCCGCCAGGGCGGCCAGCTTCTCGTCCGCGTCGTCAACCACCATCGCCGTGCCGTAGGCCATCACCGAGCGATAGTTGATCGACGAATGAAAGCCCGAGCGCGCCAGCACCAGACCATCGAGCATGGAGACGGTGAGGCAGACCGGCACGCCGGTCTCCAAAGTGCGCAGCATGCGGCTGGCAGAAGAGCCGTGCCAATAGAGCTTGTCACCCTCGCGCCAATAGCAGGTGGGCGTGACGTAAGGCTGCCCGTCGATAACGTAGCCGACATGGCACAGCAGCCCGGCATCGAGAACGCCATACACGCTCTCGCGGTCATAGGCGCCGCGCTCATGCACCCGCTTGATGCGGCTGCGTTCCGTCGGCGTGAAGTCATCTGCCATCTTGCCTCCTATCTCCTGTCTGGGTCGTTCAGAACCCGGCCGCGCCCATCCATCAGGCGGTCGATGGCCAAGTCCAATACCGTTGCGCTGAGTGTCACACCGCTCGACTCGCGGCCGAGGAATGACAGGCAAAGATTAGCACAGCGCAGCGGATTGCCAAATGCCTCCCGGTAGGCTCGCGAGGCGCGACCGCCGCCCTTGGCGATCGCCGCGGTGACCATGGGGCTGAACAGCCCCACATCGGGCAGCGTGCGCGGCCCGATTACATCCGCCAGGCAGGCGAGAAAGTCGGGGCCCAGCGCGTGCGAGCGGACCGGCCCCTCGGCACCGTGAATGATGCTCTCGCAGGCATGAATGTAGAAATCGAGGAACGGATTGCCGCGAGCAAAGACGCAAACCGCATTGTGCAGGCCTTCCGTGACGAGCAGCTTGTCGGCCCCGCTGCGGCGCAGCCAGACCTCGCGGCAAAAGGCATAGTCGTGGTCAATGTCGATACGGAATTCCTCGGGATCGAATACCAGCACGTCCGCATCGAGCCAGGCCACTCTGTCCCAGCCTTCGTCCAGCAGCTCCCGCGCCACGACCAGCCGCGCCAGATCCGACATCGGCAGAAGATCGCCGCCAACGCGCTCGCGAAACCAATCCGGCACACGCTCGAACAGCTCGTCGCCAAGAAAGCGATAGGCATAGCCCTGAGCTTTGGCCCAGGCTTCGACGCTGGCCAGGCAGCGGCTCATGCCGGCACTGCGCTCGTCACGAAAGGATTGGAAGACGATGGTTCCCATGATGCTGAGATATTTGCCGGCGGCGCGCTTGGCAACGCCTTGTTTGCGTGATACCAGCCGCTCCAATCATAAGCAGCGGGAAAATCGAGCGTGGATGCAGTGCATGTGATCGGTGGCGGCCTGGCTGGCAGCGAAGCGGCGTGGCAGCTTGCCGGCGCCGGTGTGCCGGTGATCCTGCACGAGATGCGCCCCGAGCGCGGCACCGACGCCCACCTGACCGGGCAGTTGGCGGAGCTGGTATGCTCGAACTCCTTCCGCTCGGACGATGCGGAAGCGAACGCGGTCGGACTGCTGCATGCGGAGATGCGCCATGCCGACTCGCTTATCATGGCCGCCGCCGATGGCAATCAGGTGCCGGCAGGCGGGGCCTTGGCGGTCGACCGCGTGGGCTTCGCGGCAGCAGTCGAGGCAAAGCTCGAAGAACACCCCCTGGTCACCATTGCCCGTGGCGAAGTGGCCGGGCTGCCGCCCGAGGACTGGGATTCGGTCATCGTCGCCACTGGCCCCCTCACCTCTCCCGCCTTGGCGGACGCGGTGACGAGCCTGACCGGGACCGACAAGCTCGCCTTTTTCGACGCCATCGCGCCGATCATCCATCGCGAGAGCATCGACATGGAAAAAGCCTGGTTCCAGTCGCGCTACGACAAGCCGGGCCCGGCCGGCGAGACAGCCGCCTATCTCAACTGCCCCCTCGATCGCGAACAATACGAAGCCTTTATCGATGCGCTGCTCACGGGCGACAAGACCGAGTTCCGTGAGTGGGAGAAGGACACGCCCTACTTCGAAGGCTGCCTGCCCGTCGAGGTGATGGCCGAACGCGGCCGCGAGACCTTGCGTTTCGGCCCCATGAAGCCGGTCGGCCTGACCAATCCGCACGACCCGGAGCGCAAGCCCTATGCCGTCGTGCAACTGCGCCAGGACAACGCGCTGGGCACGCTGTTCAACATGGTCGGCTTCCAGACCAAGCTGAAATATGGCGAGCAGGCGCGCGTATTTCGCAGCATCCCGGGTCTTGAACAGGCTGAGTTCGCCCGGCTGGGGGGGCTGCACCGCAACACCTTTCTCAATGGCCCTGCCTTGCTCGACAGCGAGCTGCGCCTGCGCGCCATGCCGCGCTTGCGCTTCGCCGGTCAGATCACCGGCGTCGAGGGCTATGTGGAAAGCGCTGCCATCGGCCTCCTCGCCGGCCGCTTTGCCGCCGCCGAACGCCACGGCCGAACGTTGCGCCTGCCACCCGGCGAAACCGCTTTCGGCGCCTTGCTCGGGCACATAACCGGCGGCGGCGATGCCGAGACCTTTCAGCCGATGAACGTCAATTTCGGCCTTTTCCCGCCTCTGGAGCAGAAAATGCGGAAAAAGGAGCGCAAAAGAGCGCTTTCCCGGCGTGCCCTGGCGGCATTGGACCAATGGTTGAATTTCTGATGCCTCGGAGAAATTCCGAACTATATCAATTCTCAAAGAGAGGAGGATTGGAGCCGACAAGGGGATAACTGCGCGTGAAGCAAGCCGGCGACCACCAAGACGGACTCCAGGTCCGCCGGCAGCAAGTGCAACGCGTCTCCCGCGAGCTGCCGATCAACATGCTTACGGTGCCGATCATGGTCGGCGCCTGTCTTGCCGTCTATTGGTCGCGCATCCCCCATGACGTCCTGTTCGTCTGGGCCGCTTATGTGGCTCTCGTGACTCTGGTCGGCGCCGCCCTCGCCTTCGCCTATCGGCGCACCCCCGACAAATTCGAGACCAGGACCTGGATGCGCCTGTTCGTGGTCTTCGCCCTCTTCGACGCCTCGAACTGGGCGCTCGTGCCCTGGCTGTTCTTCATACCGGACGAGCCGCTCTATCACTTCTTCATGGGCGCGCTGGTGCTGGGGATCGCGGCCGGCGGCCAGCTCGCCTATGTCAGTCTCCTGCCTGCGGCAATGGTGCTGGTTATCGGCGTTCTGTTGCCCATGGGCCTGCGGCTGGTCTTGGTCGACGAGACGATCTATTACGCCCTCGCCGCCCTCACCGTCGTCTTCATGGCCGTGGTGCTTTCCATTTCCGGGCGCTTGAACGCGTCTTTGCTGGAGGCTTGGCGGCTACGCCATCGCGTCGAGGAGCGCACGCGCGAGCTGACGGCGGAAGTGGCCGAGCGGCGCAAGGCAGTGGCGGAAGCCGACAGCGCCGGCAAGGCGAAAGACGAGTTCCTTTCTTCCATGAGCCACGAGCTGCGCACGCCGATGAACGCCATACTTGGCTTTGCCCAATTGCTGGACCTCGACCGCGACACGCGATTGGACGCCGACCAGCGGAACTACTTACGGCAAATCATAAGTGGCGGCCAGAACCTGCTGACCCTCATCAACGAGATCCTCGACCTTGCGAAGATCGAGGCCGGAGCCATCACACTCGACAGGGCAGCGGTGTCCGTGCACCGGTTGATTGACGACGCGCTCGAACTCCTTATGCCGCTGGCGACCAACAACGGCCTGACCGTAACCGACGAGACGCGCCAGTCGGACCTACCTGCCATGCTTGGCGATGCCGGACGCCTCAAGCAAGTCGTCGTCAACTTGCTCTCCAATGCCATCAAGTACACCCCGGACGGAGGCTCGGTGACGATCAGAGCCGCGGCCACGCCGAACGGCATGCTGCGACTATCGGTCGCCGACACCGGGCCGGGCCTCGACGAGGACCAGCAAGCGCTGCTCTTTCAATCCTTCACCCGCATCGGCGCACAAAGCGAACAGGCCGAAGGCACAGGCATAGGCCTGGCCATTTGCCATCAGCTCGTTGAGCACATGGCGGGCGAAATCGGCGTCGACAGCGTGCCGGGGCAAGGCTCGACCTTCTGGATCGAGATTCCGCTTGCTGCGGCCGATGTCGAGCCGGTCGAGCCAACGCCGCCGTTGGTCGGCGAGGACGCACGCAATCTGCTCTACGTCGACAGCAACGCGAGCAATCTCAGCCTGATCGAAGAAGTCCTCAAGCGCACGCCGCAGGTCATTATGAGCTGGGCCGATTCCCTTGAACTGGCCTTGGAGCTGGTCAATCTGCGCCGGCCCGACGCCATCCTTGTCGACATTGGCAGCAATGGCAGCCATGCGCTCAACCGCTTGCTCGACGACCCGGGCACCGCCGACATCCCCGTCATCGCACTCGCCAATGAACCGAGCACATGCCAAACGGAAACCACGCGAATCGACGGTGTGCATGCATTCATCGGCAAGCCGATCACGGTGCCGGTCTTGATCGACGCCCTTACTTCCGCGCTCGACCAAGGCGCACGAAATCAGCCACGCATATAAGCGATCATCAAGCGAAGCTGGCGGCCGAGCGGCGTAAGGCGCGCCTGGGGGCGGCGCAGATAGGCCTTGGCGAGCGCCCGCGGCAATAGCACCGGCCTGGCAGCGCGCAGCGTCGGCACTGCCACCGCGGCGGCGAGATGGTCGCGGGCCTGTGCCATAGCATCGGCTCGCGAATTCCGTTGCATGGCAACGACAAGCGCCCAGGCGCTGCCGATGTGGCACGCGGCATAGCGTGTCTGCTCGTCATCAACGCCGAGTATTTCAAGCGCCAACGCCGCATGCGCGGCCCCTCGCTGCTCGATGCCGCCCAACGAGCCCGGCTCGCTGTCATAGGCGGCGAAGAGCGACTCGATGCCGTCTTCGGAGAACGCGCCCGCCGCGCCGGTTTCCGCCAAAGCCTGCGCCACGGGATGCGCCGGCGCGCTGCCTTGCCGTGTTTCGGCTAATGCCCCGCGCCACCATTGCAGGCGCATCTGCCCCAGCAGAGGCTCGCTCACCGTATGGGGTATGCGCGCGAGTTCCAGGTCGAGGGCGAGCAAGGCGATGAGACGGGAGCGTGCCGGCATTGGCGCGAACAGGGCGCAGAGATATCTATCGCGGTCGCGTCGCCGCACCTCGTGAACGCAATGGGCAAGACTGTCGCTCACCCCACCGCGATCAAGGCTGCCGCGGCCTGGCGCCCCTCCTGCAGCAGCACGTTGAAAGTGCGGCAGGCGGCGCCCGTGTCCATGCCATCGACCGCGATGTGCCGCTCCCGCAGCGCCTGGCGCAGCTCGACGGACAGCATTTGCGCGCTCGGCCCGCAGCCGATCAGCAGCAGCTCGACACCTTGCACATCGTCGAGCGCCGCCAGCAGGGCTGTCTCTGCGTCTGCGTCCAATATGGCGGCAGGCCATGCCACGACACCATCGGCATAGACGATCTGGGAGCCCTCGTGGCGCACGCCGGCAATGCGGAAGCCGCCGCCGCCGTAAGACTTGATGACGGGAGAGCCCGGTGCCAGGCGGGGCGAGATGTCCACCCGCTCAGCCGTCCGCGGGGGGCAGTTCCTGGGGCTGTTGCGGACCGCTGACCGGCCGCGCGCTGCGGCTGAGGCTCTGAAGCCCGAACTGGATCAGCAGCGGCGCCGCGATGAAGATCGAGGAATAGGTGCCAATCAGCACGCCCCAGATCATGGCAAAGCAGAAGTCGCGGATCACCGGCCCGCCGAGCACGTAGAGCGCCAGCAAGGCCAGCATGGTGGTGATCGAGGTCATCAAGGTGCGCGACAGGGTATCGTTGATGGAGCGGCTGAGCAGGTCCACCAGCTCCATCTTCTTGTACTTGCGCAGGTTCTCGCGCACGCGGTCGTAGACCACCACGGTGTCGTTCATGGAATAGCCGACGATGAGCAGGATCGCCGCCACGGTCGCCAGATTGAACTCGAGCTGGGTGAGCGCGAACAGCCCGATGGTCGCCACCACGTCATGGGCCAGCGCCGCCACCGCGCCGACGGAGAACTGCCACTCGAAGCGGAACCAGATATAGACCAGCATGGCCAGCAGCGCGAACACCACCGCCTGCAAGCCGGCGGTCTTGAGCTCGGCACCGACGGTTGGGCCCACCGCCTCGGTGCGGCGATAGTCGAGCGTTGCGCCGTAATGGCTGGCCAGCGTCGCCTTGATGCGGACGATCGCCTCCTGCTGCGCCCCATCGCCGCCGGGCTGGCGCTCAACGCGGATCAGCACGTTCTTGCCGACTTCCTCTTCCGACTTCGTGATGTCCTCGATGAGCTGGATGCGCACCTCGCCGAGGTCGAGATCCGAAAGCTGGTCGCGGAAGGCCGCCACGTCGGCTTTTTCCTGGGTGCCGATGTCAAGCACGATGCCGCCGCGGAAATCGATGCCGTAATTGAGGCCGAGGGTGAGATAGCAAAGAACCGATACCACCATGAGCGCAGCGGAAAAGACGAAGCCCTTCTTGCGCCAGGCCATGAAGGGAAAGGAGGGCTGGTCCGGTATGAATGGCAAACGCATGGCTTCTTCCCTTCCCGCTCAGACCGGCAGCGTGCTGGGGCGCTTGCGGTGCAGCCAGAGCACGATCAGCATGCGCGTGACCATGGTGGCGGTGAACACCGAGCTGAAAATGCCGATGGCGAGCGTCACGGCGAAACCGCGCACCGGCCCGGTGCCGAACTGGAACAGCAGCACGGCAGCGATCAGCGTCGTCACGTTGGCATCGATGATGGTGCGAAAGGCCTGGCGGAAACCGGTCTCGACGGCCGAGAACGGCGTTCGCCCGTTGCGCACTTCCTCGCGTATGCGCTCGAAGATGAGCACATTGGCGTCCACCGCCATGCCCATGGTCAGCACGATGCCGGCGATGCCCGGCAGGGTCAGGGTCGCCTGCAAGGTCGATAGCACCGCAACGATCAAGGCCATGTTGATGGTCAGCGCAGCGGTCGAGGCGATACCGAACAGGTTGTAGGAAAAGATCATGTAGGCAATGACCAGAATCAACCCGACGATACTGGCGATTTTGCCGGCCGCGACGGAATCCGCGCCCAGGCTGGGACCGACGGTGCGCTCTTCGATATATGTCAGCGGAGCGGGCATCGAGCCGGCCCGCAGAACTAGAGCTGTTTCTTCAGCCTCCTGGACCGAGAACCTGCCGGTAATCTGGCCATTGCCGCCAGGAATGGGCTCGTTGATGACAGGCGCGCTGACCACAGCCCCATCGAGCACGAAGGCGAAGCGCCGGCCGACATTATCGGTCGTCAGCTTGCCGAAGCGTCTGGCGCCTGCGCTGTCGAAACGGATCGCAATGGCGGGACGACCATACTGGTCTACCGTGGCTTGCGCCAGGGTCAAGCTATCGCCAGTCACCTCCACGCGCTTGCGCACCAAGATTGGCGGGCCTTGTCCTTCGCCGTCGGGGTGCGTCTCGTATAGCAACTCGCACGCTGCCGGCACCCGGCCGCGCAACGCGTCTTGTATCGAAGCATCTTCACAGACCATGCTGAGATAAAGCACGCCCGGATCGTCCAGAAGATCCTTCAAGTCCTCCGCATTGTCGATCCCGGGAACTTGGATCAGTATACGGTCATCGCCCTGACGCTGAATGTTGGGCTCGGTGGTGCCAAGTTCGTCGATACGCCGCCGGACAACTTCAATGGATTGGTTGATAATGTCCCGCTGCCGCTCTACCAAGGATTCCGGCGTCAGTGCCATTCGCACGAATCCGGACTCGTCAACGGTAACAACCAGGTCCGCGGCGATCTCGCCCAATAATGCTTGGGCTCGGTCCTTGTCGGCGATATCGCGCAAGGTGAGGCTTGCTTCGGTGTCAGTGTGAACCAACCCGGTGTAGTCGATCCGTTCGCCGCTCCGGCGAAGCTTCAACCTTGCCTCGTCGACAACGCCTTCCATAACCTTGTCAAAGGCCTCCTCCACCTCCACCCGCGCCAGCAAATGCGCGCCGCCCTGCAAATCGAGACCCAGGTGGATCTGTTTGCTGGGCAGCCAGCCCGGCAGGCCGCTGGTGGACTCTTTGGAGAGGAAGTTCGGCGCCGCATAGAGCACGCCGAGCAGCGAGATCACGCAGACCAGCGCGATCTTCCAGGGCTCAAAACGCAACATAAGCGGCTTTAACTCCGGCTAGTCGTCGTTGTCGGCACGAGGCTGCGGCTTGCTCACCATCTCGGTGATGGTGTGCCGCTGGGCCTTGACGCGAACGTTGGGCGCGAGCTCCAGAACCAAAGTGCGGTCGTCCTCGACCTTGGCCACGGTGGCATGCAGGCCGCCGCCCGTGATGACCTTGTCGCCGCGCTTGAGCTCGCCCACCATGCGATTGTGTTCCTTGAACTTTTTCTGCTGCGGGCGGATCAGCAGGAAGTAGAAGACGACGAAGATCAGGACCAGCGGCATGAGCTGGACCAGAGCGCCGCCACCCCCTGCGGCCGCATCCTGCGCGTAGGCGGCGGAAATCAACATCGTCGGGAAGCCTTTCGCTGGTTCGCATGACCCGCCGGCGGCGGGTTGCGGGACTATACCCATCGTCCGCCGCAATGCAACACACGGACATGGCGCGCACGCCGCCAAGACACTATGGTGCGCCCCTTCCAAACGCGAGAGACCGATGACCACAGACCAGGATCTGCGCCGCCAGCTCGACCGTATCGCCGAGGCCCTAGACCGCCTGGCACCGCCACCGGCCGCCGCCAACGACCTCGACGCCGCCAACGCTTTCGTCTGGCAGGCCGAGCACGACCGCCTGCAGCCGGTGCCCAAGGTCAACCGGGTGCCGCTGTCGCTGCTGCGCGGTATCGACCGGGTGAGCGACATATTGCTCGACAACACGCGCCGCTTCGCCGACGGCCTGCCCGCCAACAACGCGCTGCTGTGGGGCGCGCGCGGCATGGGCAAAAGCTCCCTGGTCAAGGCGGTGCATGCGGAGCTTTGCGGCGACGGCCACAGTCTGGCCCTGGTCGAGATACACCGCGAGGACATTCCCTCACTGCCCCGCCTGCTGGAGATCCTGCGCAGCTCGCAGCGACGCTTCGTGCTGTTCTGCGACGATCTTTCGTTCGACCACGACGACGCCTCGTACAAGTCGCTCAAGGCGGTGCTGGAAGGCGGCATCGAGGGCCGGCCGCACAATGTCGTCTTCTACGCCACCTCCAACCGCCGCCACCTGATGCCGCGGGACATGATCGAGAACGAGCGCTCGACCGCCATCAGCCCGTCGGAAGCGGTGGAGGAGAAGGTCTCGCTCTCCGACCGCTTCGGCCTCTGGCTCGGCTTCCACAATTGCGACCAGGACACCTATTTCGCCATGGTCGAAGGCTACGCCAAGGCTTACGGCCTCGAGGCCGACCGCGAAACGCTCCACGCCGAAGCCAAGGAATGGGCGGTGACCCGCGGCGCCCGCTCCGGCCGCGTCGCCTGGCAATACATCCAGGACCTGGCGGGGCGATTGGGCAAGGCGCTGGATACCTAGAGCGCTTCACGGTTAGATGGAATCGGTTTGATGGCCCAAGGTGGCTTTTCGGGTAGGAGCGGCGCGCCGGGCGATGTGGGGCATCGTTCAAGCGTCGCGAC
>CAYPAX010000114.1:0-13813 GCA_964408735.1 uncultured Rhodospirillaceae bacterium
GCGCCTAGCCAGGACGGCGCTGAGACCGGTCAAACCGGTTCCCCCTAACCATGAAGCGCTCTAGACTGCGAACCCCATGCGGAGCAATGCCGTGAGCGCTGACGATCCTGCAACGACGATCGAACAGGACGGCCCGGACGAAGCGCTCGGCCGGCGCCTGCTGGCGGCCGGCAAGCTGCAGGAGGCGGGGCTGGAGCGCGCCCAGCGCGTGGCCCGCGACGGCCCGGCGCTGCATATCGTCCTCACCCGCCTCGGCCTGGTCAGCGAAAGCGATATGGCGGAGGCCTTGTCGGCCGAGCTCGGCATGCCGCTCGCCGGCGTCGCCGACTATCCCGACGAGCCCCTGATCGAGGGCAGCGCCCGCTTCCTCAAGGAGGCGCGGGTGATGCCGCTTTCGGTGGCCGAGGACGCCCTGGTGCTGGCCATGGCCGACCCGCTCGATTCCTATGCTCTGCGTGCGGTCGAGCTGCTGGCCGACAAGCCGGTGACGCCCTGGGTCGGCCTGCCCGCCGATATCGAGGGTGCCATCGAGCGCGCCTATGGCGGTGGCCGCAGCTCGATCGACGAGATCAGCGACCAGGCCATGGTAGACGGCGAGGAGATCGCCGCCGAGGACGTCGCCCGCTTGCGCGACCTGGCCAGCGAGGCGCCGGTGGTGCGCCTGGTCAATCTGCTGATCACCCGCGCCGTGGAGCGCCGCGCCTCGGACATCCATATCGAGCCTTTCGAGGCGCAGCTGCGCGTGCGCTACCGCATCGACGGCGCCCTGCAGCCCGTCGATTCGCCGCCCAACCAGCTGCGCGCCGCGGTGATCTCGCGCATCAAGCTGATGGCCAACCTCAACATCGCCGAACGGCGCCTGCCCCAGGACGGCCGCATCAAGCTCGCCGTGCGCGGCAAGGAGATCGATTTGCGCGTCGCCACCCTGCCGACCATGCACGGCGAGGGCGTGGTGCTGCGCATTCTGGATCGGGGCACCGTCGAGCTCGACTTCGCCAAGCTGGGCTTTGCCGGCGCGGCGCTCGACTCCTATCTCGAAGCGCTCGAGCGGCCGAACGGCATCGTGCTCGTCACGGGCCCCACCGGCAGCGGTAAGACGACCACGCTCTATGCCTCGCTGGCGCGCCTCAACACGCCTGACAAGAAGATCCTCACCGTCGAGGACCCGGTCGAATACCAGCTCGACGGCGTCAACCAGATCCAGGTCAAGCCGCAGATCGGGCTCACTTTCGCCCATGTGCTGCGCTCCATGCTGCGCCAGGACCCGGACGTCATCATGGTCGGCGAGATTCGCGACCTGGAGACTGCCGAGATCGCCGTGCAGGCGGCACTGACCGGGCATCTGGTGCTCTCCACCCTGCATACCAACAGCGCCGTCGGCACGGTCACGCGCCTGCTCGACATGGGCCTCGAAGACTATCTGCTGACCGCGACCGTCAACGGCATTGCCGCCCAGCGCCTGGTGCGCCGGCTTTGCGAAAGCTGCCGCGAGCCCTATGCGGCGATGCCTGAGATGGTGGCGGAGATGCGTCTCGACGCCATCGCCGAAGCTGCCGGCCTCGATGATGCCGGCGGCATCACCCTGCACCGCGCCAAGGGCTGCGAGGCCTGCGACGGCAGCGGCTATCTGGGGCGCACCAGCATTCTCGAAGTTCTGGCCATGACGGATGCCCTGCGGGCGTTGGTGCTGCGCCGGGCGGAAGCCGCCGAGATCCAGCGCACGGCGCAAGGAGAGGGCATGCGCGGCATGTATGAGGACGGCCTGGCCAAGGCCATGAGCGGCGTCACCACGATCGAGGAAGTGCTCGGCGTGACCCGCGACGCCTGAGATGTAAGCCATGGCAACGTTTCGCTACAAAGCCGTCTCGCAAAGCGGAGAGGTCGTAGAGGGCGAGCTCGACGGCAGCGACAAGGCGGCGGTGATCGAGCGCCTGCACCAGCAGGGACACACCCCCATCCGGGCCGACGAGGTGCGGCGCGGCGGCGGCGTCTCGCTGCTCAACCAGCCCCTGTTCGGCACCGGCGCCGTCGGCCGCCGCGAGGTCATGATGCTGACGCGCGAGCTTGCCACCCTGCTCGGCGCCGGCCTGACCCTGGAACGGGCGCTGGAGATCCTCAGCGAGCTCGAAAGCGACAAGACGACCAGCCGCCTGGTCTTGCGCCTGCTGGAGGCGATCCGCGGCGGCAGCACCTTCGCCGATGCCCTGGGCGACCAGGGCCGGGCCTTCCCGGCCTTCTATGTCAGCATGGTCCGCGCCGGCGAGACCGGCGGCGCGCTGGAAGTGGTGCTGGAGCGGCTCAGCGACCTGCTGGAACGCTCCCAGGCGCTGCGCGAAAGCGTGCGCTCGGCGCTGATCTATCCGACCCTCATCCTGGTGCTTGCCGGCGGCGCCATCGCGGTGCTGCTGACCGTCGTGCTGCCCGAGTTCGAGCCCTTTTTCGCCGACAGCGGCGCGGCCCTGCCGGTGTCGACGCAGATCGTTATCGCCGTCGCCGGGGCCATCGAAAACTGGTGGTGGGCAGGCCTGATAGGGCTTTTGATCATAATCTCCCTGATGCACCAACAGTTGGCCAACCCGTCGACGCGGCGGCGCTGGGACGCGCTGATGCTGCGCCTGCCCCTGCTCGGTGACCTGACCGCCAAGGCCGAGGCCGCGCGCTTCAGCCGCACCCTGGGGACGCTGCTGACCAATGGCGTGCCCATGCTCAGTGCGCTCGCCATCGTCAAGGATACGCTCTCGAACAGCGCCACTGCCGCCGCCATCGGCGATATCGGCGGCATGCTGGAGGAAGGCCGCGGCCTGGCCGGGCCGCTCTCGGAAGTGCCGCGCTTCCCGCCGCTCGCCGCCCAGCTGGTGCGCGTCGGCGAGGAGACAGGCCAGCTCGAGCCCATGCTGGCCAAGGTCGCCGATATCTTCGATGCCGAGGTGCGCCGCGCCGTCGATCGCGCGCTGGCCCTGCTCGTGCCGGCGCTCACCCTGTTGCTGGGCGGGCTGATCGCCTTGATAATCGTGTCCATCCTGGGCGCCCTGTTCAGTGTCTACGAACTGCCGTTGTGATGAGGAAGACGACCATGCCCCGACCGCTCTCGCGCCAAGCCGGCATTACCCTGTTGGAACTGCTGGTGGTGCTGGTGATCCTGGCCGTGATCGCGGGCTTCGCCGCGCGGCCGCTGCTCAACGTGCTTGGCGGCGCCAAGTCGGACGCCGCGGCGATCAAGCTCGAAGGCTTGATCGAGGTGCTCGATCTCTATCGCCTCGAAGTCGGCCACTATCCCAGCGAGCAGGACGGTCTTGAGGCGTTGTTCGAGCGCCCGGCGGGTGCCGAGGTCTGGAACGGCCCGTACGTGCGCAAGCGCGAGCAGCTGCTCGATCCCTGGAACCGGCTCTATCTGTACCGCTATCCCGGCGACAATGGCGATTTCGACCTCTATTCCCTCGGCGCCGACGGCATCGAGGGCGGCGATGACGAGGATGCCGACGTCACCAGCTGGTAAATCCGCAACCGGCGTCACCTTGCTGGAATTGCTGGTGGTGCTGGTCATCGTCGGCCTGATCGTCGGCGCCATGCCGCGTCTTATGGGTGGCGGCGAGGCGGCCAAGACGCGGGCGGCGGCGCGCGAGGTAGCGAACACGCTGCGCCAGGCGCGCTCGCGGGCGATCCTGGAAAACCGTGACGTGGTGGTGCGCATCGATACCGCCGAACGGCGCTTCGCCAGCGGCGCAGAGGCGCCGTGGCGGGCCCTGCCCGAGGCACTGACACTACAGGTGGAGACCGCCGCCTCCGAGCAGATCGACGACGATATCGCCGGCCTGCGTTTCTTCGCCGACGGCAGCAGCAGCGGCGGGCGCATCACGCTGGCCGGCGAGGCGCGCAGCTATCACGTCATGCTGCACTGGCTCACCGGCACGGTCGAGATCCGTGAATAGGCGGGGCTTCACGTTGGTCGAGGTGCTGGTGGCGCTTGCCATCCTCACCATTGCGCTGTCGGGGCTGATGCAGGTGTTTTCCACCGGCATGCGCGCCACCGTGGCGGCGGAGAAGCGCACCGTGGCCGTGCTGCTGGCGCGCTCGCGCCTGGCCGCCATCGGTATCGAGGAGCCGCTCAAGACCGGCGAGAGCAGAGGCGAGTGGGACGACGGCTATCGCTGGAGCGCCGTCGTTACGGCCGAGGAGACCGCGCCGGGACAGAACCCGCATCATGTCTCTGTCACCGTGTCATGGGAAGGCGGCGCGGTCACCCTCGACGGCCTCGCCCTGCCGCAGCTGACGCGGGGGCGCAACCGATGACGCGCGCGCGCGGCTTTACCCTGCTCGAGCTGCTGGTCTCCATGACCTTGCTGGCGCTGATCCTGACGCTGCTGTTCGGCGGCTTGCGCACCGGCACCCGGGTCTGGGAGGCGGGCGCCGAGCGCGCCGACAACCTCGCCCGCCTGCAAGCCAGCCAAGGCTTCCTCAGGCGCCAGATCGGCGGCCTCTATCCCCTGGTCGAGCGCGACCGCAACGGCCCGCCGGAGAGTAGCTTCGAGGGCACGCGGGAATACGCCCGCTTTATCGGCCTGCTGCCGTCGCATTTCGGCTTCAGCGGCTTCCAGCGCATCGAGGTCGGCCTCGTCGACGACGGCGACGGCGCCCATCTCGGCGTTTCCTGGCAGGCCTATGGGGCTGAGGAGAGCCTGGCGGAAGAGGACCGCAGCGCGCTGCTCATGGAGGATATCGAGGCTGTCGAGCTGTCCTATTTCGGCGCCAAGACGCGGCGCGGCGAGGCGCGCTGGGAAGACGAATGGCGCGCTGCCGAGCAGGCCCCGCGGCTGGTCCGCATTTCCCTCAGTTTCCCGGCCGGCGACCGCCGCGTCTGGCCCGAACTGGTGGTGCGCACCGCCATCGATACGGTGCTGCCGGCAAGTCGCGATGCCGACGAGGACGAAGACGAGGTCGAATGAAAAGAGGGGCGCCCGTGTGGGGGGCGCCCCTGTCAGTCGGGGGGTGTGGAGGGAGGAGGTCTACTTGTTTCGGCCGCGGCCACCGCCGCCGCCATTATTGCCGCCGCCACCGCCGCCACCGCCGCCACCGGTGGTCTTGCCGCCGAGGGTGACCGTGACTTCCGTGGGGGCGGAGACGTTGCCGGCACGGTCGACCGCGCTGACCCCGTAGACATAGGTGGTGCCGGTGGAGCCGCCGTTGTCCGTATAGCCGCAGCAGCCGGCCTCGGCGATTTGGGCGCCGTCGCGATAGACGAGATAGGACTCGACACCGCTGCCGCCGCTGTCGCCGGCCGCATCCCACGACAGCTGGACACGGGTCTTGCGCTTGACTTCACCGGCCAGGCCGCCCGGTGCAGCTGCCCATGCTCGAGGAAATCCTCGGGCTCAACGGTTTCGCCCTGGTGCGCAAGCCTGATAATTTCGTTGTTCTCCCCTTGCAGGAAGCGATCAACAGCGCCGGTGTCTCGGGAACCTTCCTGCCCGGCGGTGGCGTCACGCGCGGCTTTGCCATTCGCATTCTGTCGTTCGAGCATGTCGGCGCGGCGGAGATGGCGCAGATCCTCGAGCCGGTGGTGCCGGCCGGCGGCCTGCTGCGGGTCGATGCGGCGCGCAACCTGATGATCGTCGCCGGCAGCCAGCAGGAGTTGCAGGCGCTGCACGAGCTGGCCACCATCTTCGATGTGGACTGGATGTCGGGCATGTCGTTCGCCCTGGTGCCGCTCGATTATGCCGACCCGGAGGCGGTGATCGGCGAGCTGCAATCGATCTTCGGCGATGCCGGCAGCGGTCCGCTTGCCGGTCTGCTGCGCTTCGTGCCGGTCGACCGCATCAACGCGGTGCTGATGATCTCCTCGCGCCCGCAATACCTCGATCAGGCCGAGGAGTGGATTGCCAGGCTCGACCAGGGCGAGACCGAAAACGAAGCCCAGCGTCTGTTCGTCTATTACGTCAGGAACGGTCGCGCGGAAGATCTGGCGTCGGTCTTGCAGGATGCCTTTACGGCGCCCGAGGACGAGGCACCACGGGCGGCGCTGGCGCCGGGTGCGGAACGCGCCGAGATCGGCCGCGAGGTGCCGCGCCGGGCAGCGCCGCAAGACGATGCGGCAGGGGATGACGGCGAAGATGCGGCGGTGGCGGAGCCGGTGGCTACGGCCGGTGCGGTGGCCCGCGCGGAAAGCAGTGGCGGCGAGGGCATCGGCCTATCCGGCACCAGCGACATCCGCATCATTCCCGACGAAGCCAACAATGCGCTGCTGGTGCTGGCCACGGCGCGGCAATACCGCATGGTAGAGAGCGCGCTGCACAAGCTCGATATCGTGCCCCTGCAGGTGCTGATCGAGGCCACCATTGCGGAAGTCACCCTGACCGACACCTTGCGCTACGGCGTCGAATGGTTCCTGCAATCGGGCAATTCCTCGGCAACGCTCTCGACATTGACCACCGGTGTCGCCTCGCAGACCTTCCCCGGTTTCTCCTATCTGCTCTCGGCCGGCACGGATGCCCGCGTGGTGCTCAACGCGCTCGAGAACATCACCGACGTCAATGTCATCTCTTCGCCGCAGCTCATGGTGCTCGACAACCAGACGGCCGAGCTGCAGGTCGGCCAGGACGTTCCCGTGGCCACCCAGCAGCAGCAGTCGAGCGCTTCCGGCGACGCACCTTTGGTCAACAGCATCGAGTTCCGCGAGGTCGGCATCATCCTGCGCGTCACGCCGCGGGTAAATCCCGGTGGCCTGGTGATCATGGAGGTCGAGCAGGAGGTCTCGAGCGTGGTCGGCGGTGCCGGCACGGTCATTCCGACCTTCCAGCAGCGCCGCGTCGAGAGCTCGATCGCGGTGCAGAGCGGCGAGACGGTGGCCCTCGGCGGCCTCATCCAGGACGACCGAAATCGGGTCAAGACCGGCGTGCCCTTCCTGCAGGACGTGCCTCTGCTCGGCGAGCTGTTCAGCAATACCAGCGACGTCGACACCCGCACCGAGCTGCTGGTGGTGATCACGCCGCGCGTGGTCGGCAATCAGGAAGAGGCACGTGCCGTCACCGAGGAGCTGCGCGCCAAGATGCGCGCCGTCATCCCGCTCAGCCCGCAGATCCAGGACCGCACCATCAAGCTGGCGCCGCTCGACGGCGGCGCGCCTTAGGGCTTTATCCGACGAGATTGAACAGCGTGCCGCAGAGGGTGACCGAGGCGTCGCCGTGCGGCAGGCCGCGGGCCTTTGCCTCCGCCAGGACCGCTGCGGCGTCATTGCTCGCCAGATCCACCGCTTGCACGCCAGGGCCGCGGCCGTCGCCGACGGGCGCAAAACGCAGCGTGGCGCCATCGAGGGCGATGGCGGGCAGGCCTCTGTCTTCGCTGACTGTTGCCGCCAGCGCGCGGGCCCACAGCGCCGCCGTATCCTCGTGTGCCTCGACCGCCATCTCGACACCGACAATCCCGCTGACGCGCTCTTCGTGGATCCTGGCACGCCAGTCGTCGGGGCCGGCCGGCGGCCAGTCGCAAAGCCGCTCGCGGGTGTCGGCGACGCTTGGAACCGAGTCGAGCGACAGCAGCACGCCGCCGGTGTCGCGCGGATGGAAATGAGTCGCCACATAATTGCCATCGTCATAGGTCTTGACGGCGCGGATGCCGAGGCCCGCGGCGCGGTCGCGCGCGGCGATGGCGTCATCGCCCTGGAGGATCACCATATAGCCGCTGTCGCCGCCGCGGCGCGCGATATAGCGACCGCCGGCGGTGTTCTCTGCGGCCGGCGAGACGATCTCGAGAAACTCGCCGCCGACAGGTGCTACGATATTGACCAGCCCGAACTCGGCAACGCCCGGGTCGCGATAGGCGACTTCCAGGCTAAGGGTCTTGGTCAGCGCCTCGCAGGAGGCCTCCAGGTCGCCGGCGACCAGGGCAATCTGTCTCAATCTCATGATGTTTCCCCTTCGTGGCAGGTCAGCGCTCGCGTCTCAGCGTGTATAGCAGGCTGGCGATGATGATGCTGGCGCCGATCGCCACCTCGATACGCAGCATCTCGCCATAGAACGCCCAGCCCACCAGCACGATCAGCGGCAGGCGGATGAAATCCAAAGGCATGACGATGGTCGCGTCGGCCAATTTCAAGGCGCGGGTCATGCAGAAATGCGCGCTCAGCGCCGCCAGGCCGACCATCAGCACCCAGGGCGCGTCGGCGAGGGTGGGCATGACCCAGGCGCCGAAAGCGGCATTGGCGGCGAGGCCGATCGGCAGCTGAATCGCCGACATCCAGAACAGGATGGCGAGGGCGCCGTCGGTATGCGTCAGCTGCTTGGTCATGGTGTGGGCGCCGGCATAGGCCACGGCGGCGCCGAGCACGACCAAGGCCGCGGCATCGGGCAAGGCGGCATCGGGGCGCAGAATGATCAGCACGCCGATGATGCCGCCGGCGACCGACACCGCACGGCTGCGGCTGAAGCGCTCGCCGAGAAACAGCACCGCCAGCAGCGCCGTCCAGGCGGGCACCGTGAATTCGAGGGTAAAGACGACCGCCAGCGGCAGCACGCCGAGGCCATAGGTCCAGCCGGCCTGGCCGAAGAAATGCACCACATTGCGGCGCAGCTGCCAGCGTGGCTGGTGACTTCTCAAGGTGCCGTGGCGGCTCAGCCTTACCGCGGCGTAGACCACGACCAGGCCGATGATGCTGCGCAGGACGAGAATCTCGAACGTATGCAGGTTGTCCGACAGCTCGCGTACCGAGATGGCCATGGCCATGAAGCTGGCGAGTGCGCCGCTCATCCACAGCGCCGCCAGCGCCGTGTTTGGCGAGATTCCCAGGATCCGCCGGCTCACGCCTTGGCAGCCTCCGCCAGCCAGTCGATGGCGGCCTGGGTGCCGCCGCGGCCATGGGGCATGTCGAGGGCGCCGAGCGCGGTCTCGATGGCGCCCAGGGTGCCCAGCAGCATCGGCGCATTGAGGTGCCCCATATGGGCGATGCGGAAGGCGCGGCCGCTGAGATCGCCGATGCCGATGCCGAGCACGACGCCGAGGCGCTCGGCGCAGAAGGCCAGCAGCGGCGCCGGGTCGCAGCCCTCGGCCATACGCAGGGTGGTTACGGAATCCGCGCGGTGTTGCGAATTCGTAATGTTGAAATCGAAAGCCCCGCCCTGGGCCCAAACTGTCACCGCGCGGCGCACCGCCTCGGCGAGCACGCCATGGCGGGCGATGGCGTCGTCGAGGCCTTCCGCGAGCAGCATGTCGAGGGACCGGCGCAGGCCGAACAGCATATGCTCGGGCGGCGTGCCGCAATATTTCTGGTAATGCTCCTCGCCATTGCGCGCGGTCCAGTCCCAATAGCGGCTGCGCGTGCCGATTCTGCGGTGGGCCGCCATGGCTTTGTCGTTGGCCGCGACGAAGCCGAGGCCCGGCACCATCATCAGGCCTTTTTGCGAGCCCGAGACCGCGACGTCGATGCCCCAGGCGTCCATCTCGAAGGGCATGGTGGCCAGGGAGGCCACCGCATCGACCATCAGCAGGGCATCGTGGCCGGCCTCGTCCATAGCGGCGCGCAGCGCCGGAATGTCGTTGACCACGCCGGATGCGGTATCGACCTGGGCCACCAGCACGGCCTTGATGCGGCCTTGCGTGTCGGCGGCAAGGCGCGCTTCAAGTGCCTGAGGATCGACCGCGCGGCGCCAGTCGCCGGGCAGCGCCTCGACCGTGATGCCGAGCGCCTCTGCCATCTCGCCCCAGCCGCTGGCGAAGCGCCCGCTCTCCAGCACCAGCGCCGTCTCAGCGGGCGCCAGCACGTTGGCCAGCGCCGCCTCCCAGGCGCCGTGGCCGTTGGCGACATAGATGTAGCTCTGGCCTGAGGTGCGGAAGATGCGGCCGAGGTCCGCGAGCAGGCTCTCGGTCAGGGCCAGCAGGCTGCCGGCATAGATGTCGATGGCCGGGCGGTGCATGGCGCCGAGCACCTCGTCGGGCACCGTGGTCGGCCCCGGGATGGCGAGAGACTCGCGGCCATTGGTCAGTTTCATGTTTGGTCCCCTTACGGCCTGATCAGCAGCTTGCCGCGGTTCTCGCCACGATAGAGCCTGGCGATGGCATCGGGCGCCTTGTCGAGGCCGTCGAGGATCTCCTCGCGATAGGCCAGCTTGCCTTCTTTGATCCAGGCGGCGAGCTGTCGGCGCGCCTCGGCGAAGCGGTCCTTGTAGTCGAACAGCAGGAAGCCCTCGATGCGCGCCCGCTTGACCAGCAGGTGGCGCTCCACGCGCGGGCCTTCCGGCCAGGGCTGCCAGCTCGCCAGCGAAACCGTGCCGCAGACGATGCAGCGCGCGCGCTCGTTCAAATGCCGGTAGACCGTGTCCGATATGGCCCCGGCGGTGTTGTCGAAATAGACATCGACGCCGCTCTCTGCCAGCGCCGCGTCGAGGTCGTCGGTGCGGTAGTTGAGCGCAACGTCGTAGCCGTAGGTCTCGCGGCACAGCACCACCTTGTCGTCGCTGCCGGTCAGGCCCACGGTGCGGCAGCCCTTGAGGCGGGCGATCTGGCCGACGGCGCTGCCCACGCCACCGGCGGCGGTCGACACCACCACCGTCTCGCCGACCTTGGGTGCGCCAACGTCGAGCAGGCCGAAATAGGCGGTCAGGCCGTTGATGCCGAGCACGCCCAGGGAGGTGGTCGCCGGGCCGAGAGAGGCATCGTGGCGGAACCAGACCTCGCTGCCGTCGCCGAGGGCGTAGTCCTGCCAGCCATACATGCCGCAGAGGATGTCGCCCGGGGCATAGTCGGGATGGCGGCTCTCCTCGACCTCGGCGATGGCGGTCGAGCGCATAGGCGCACCGATGGCCACGGGCTCGGAATAGTTGGCCACCGTGCTCACCCAGCCGCGCATGGCCGGGTCCACCGAGAGATAGAGGTTGCGCACCAGGAACTGACCCTCCGCGGGCTCGGGCTTCGGCGCCTCCGCAAGGGCGAAATGCTCCGCCTGGGGTATGCCGTCGGGCCGTGCTGCCAGCACCACCTGGCGATTGCCGTCGTTTCGCATGGCTTGGCTACTTCTCCTCCTCGTCCTTCAGCTCGAGCACCGACTGTAGCTCCTCGCGCCGCATCTCGACGAGCTGGCGCGCCGCGTCCTCGGGGATCCCGGCGCCTTGCAGCACCGCCTCGCCGAGCTGCAGGGTTGCCTCCATGGCCTCCGGTATCACCTTTGTGGCGCCGCGGTGCAACAGGCGCGCGGCATGGTCCGGGTCGCGGGCGCGGCAAAAGATGGGCAGGCGCGGCCAGGATCGGTGCGCCACGTCGACCACGCGTTCGGCAAGCTCGGCATCGTCCATGGTCACGACCAGAGCCGAGGCTTCCTCGATGCCGAGACGGCGCAGCAGCTCGGTGCGGTTGGCATCGCCGAAGTAGATATTGGCGCCCTGCTGGCGAAAGCGCGCGACCAGCAGGGCATCGTTGTCGATGGCGATATGGGGGACTTCCTGTTCGTCCAGAATGGAGCCCAGTAGCTGCCCGACCCGGCCATAGCCCACCATCACCACATGGCCGCTGAGGGTGCCGCGGGGGTCGGGCTCGCTCTGGCCGCGCTGGGCTTCGAGACGTTCGACGAGGCGCGCCAGCTGGCGCGCGATGCGCGCTGCCAGCGGCGTCGCCATCATGGTCAGGCCGGTGACGATGAGCATGAACTGGGCCACGTCGCGCGGCATGAGGCCGAGCGCCGCCGCCATGCCGAGCACGACGAAGGCGAACTCGCCGCCCTGGCCGAGCAATATGCTGGTCTCCAGGGACACCGCCTGGGAATGGCCGGAAAAGCGCGCCAGCACATAGAGAATGACGCCCTTGATCATGAACAGCCCGACCACCGACGAGGCCAGCCAGAGCGGCCTCGCCGCCACCTCTGCCATGTCGATGCCCATGCCCACCGAGACGAAGAACAGCCCCAGCAACAAGCCGCGGAAGGGCTGGATGTCGACGGTGATCTCGTGGCGGTATTCGGTCTCGGAGAACATCAGCCCGGCCAGGAAGGCGCCGAGCGCCATCGACATGCCGACGGCGTTGGTGGTGATCGCCGTGCCGATGATCACCAGCAGCACGGTGGCCACGAACAGCTCGCGGCTGGCGCTACTGCCGACGATGCGGAACAGCGGCCGGATGACCAGACGGCCGATCAGCAGGATCGCCGCCACCGCCATCACCGCCTGGCCGAGCGCCGCGGCGAAGGCGACGATGACCGAGCCCTCGCCGTGGGCGGCAAAGACCCCGACCATGAACAGGATCGGCACCACGGCCAGATCCTGGAACAGCAGGATGGCGAAGCTGGTGCGCCCGACCGGCGTGCCGAGGCGGCGCTTCTCGGCCAGCAACTGCATGACGATGGCGGTCGACGACAGCGCGAAACAGGCGCCGAGCACCACCGCCGTCGGCAGCGGATTGTTGAACAGATAGGCGACGCTGCCGATCGCCACGCCGGTTACCGCCACCTGCGCCCCGCCAAGGCCGAAGACCGCGTGGCGCAGGCTCCAGAGGCGCTCGAAGGAGAGCTCGAGGCCGATCATGAACAAGAGGAACACGACGCCGAGCTCGGCCAGGGCGCTGACGCCCTCGAGGTCGGTGATGGCGGCGTAGGAGAACCACGGCACGGTCTCCTCGAAGCGCGCCAGGCCGTAGGGCCCGATGATCACGCCGACGAACAAGAAGCCCAGCACCGGGCTCACCTTGAGGCGCTGGACGAACGGCACCACCACCCCGGCGGCGACCAGGAAGACGATGACGTCGCGCAGGTCGAGGGTCTCGGCGTGCATGGATGGTGGCGGCTCCGTTCGGGGCGTGTAGGCTAGAGTCTTTCAGGCGCAGAGGGAATCGCTTTGATGGACTTCTCCGACGGCATCGCCTTCACCGACGGCCAATACGTGCCGATCGCCGACGCCCGCATATCGATGCTCGACTGGGGCTTTCTGCGCTCGGACGCCAACCAGGACACGGTGACGGTGTGGAATGGCGCCTTCTTCCGCCTCGACGACCATCTGGCGCGCTTCGCCCGCAATATCGCCAAGCTGCGCATGACCGGCCCCTATTCGCCCGCAGAGCGCCGCGACATCGTCATCGAATGCGTGCGCCGCACCGGCTTCCGCGAGGCCTATGTGCAGATGATCATGACCCGCGGCAACCCGCCCGTCGGCTCACGCGACCTGCGCCTGGCGGAAAACCGCTTCCACGTCTTCTGCATCCCCTATGTCTGGATCGCCCCGCCGGAGAAGAAGCGCAAAGGCCTGCATCTGCACCTGAGCGAGCGCATGCGGGTGCCGCCCGAGGCCGTCGATCCCACCCTCAAGCATTATCACTGGCTGGAGTTCGAGATGGGCCTGTTCGAGGCCTACGACGCCGGCGCCGACACCGTCGTGCTGGGCGACGGCCGTGGCAACGTCACGGAAGGGCCGGGCTTCAACGTCTTCGCCGTCAAGGACGGCGCGCTGGTGACGCCCGAGCGCGGCGTGCTCGACGGCATGACTCGGCGCACGGTGTTCGAGCTCTGCGACGAGATCGGCATCGCTTACGCCCGCGAGCCGCTGGCGGCGAAGGCGCTGCGCGCCGCCGACGAGGTCTTCCTCACGACCTCGGGCGGAGGCCTCATCCCGATCACGAAGATAGACAACAATACGCTAGGCAACGGCCACCCGGGTATTCTGACGACCCGCCTTGACACCCTCTACTGGTCCAAGCGCGAAGCCGGCTGGCACGCCACGCCGGTGGATTATCCCGACTGACCCCCGAGACAGGCGCCCTGGGGCATCTTGCTGCCCGCCGGCCATGCTTGCTGCTAGTGGTCCAAATCTGACATATGGTACCCATAGGACGGTCGTCCGCGCCCACC
>CAYPAX010000115.1:0-13758 GCA_964408735.1 uncultured Rhodospirillaceae bacterium
CCAGACTACGAATCTGGGGGTCGGGAGTTCGAATCTTCCCGGGCGCGCCATATTTCCATACATGACGAAAGCCAGGAGATGCGGCTAAACTGGCGTTTTGCAAGCGTCAGGAGCGAATCATGGAAGGTTGCGAGCGTCTTCGCGCGAAATACCACCTGGAAACAGACTTCGTACCCCAAGGCGACGATGTCGACAGCGACGTGCGTGCCGCTTGGGCCCTCGAATACATCGCCTATCACGTCGGCCAGATGGATAAGAAGCTGGAAGACGCCGTGACCATCCTGAAGCGTGTCGCCCCGCCGGGACGCGGCAGTTGAGAGCCCATTCGATTCGCGGCAGCGGTTTCATAGCCGTCGCAGGATGCTATGATCCGGCCGGCTCAAGAGTGAGGCTGACATGAGGATAATTGCGCGCTTTCTCCTCTCGATCGCCGCAGCGCTCGCATTGCTGCCGGCGATATCGCTGGCCCAGGATACGCCTGAGCGGACCATCACTCGCATCGCAGGCGATGTCTATCGTTTCCAGAACCAATTCCATTATTCCGCCTTTCTGGTAACGGATGAGGGCATCATTGCGACAGATCCGATCAACCCGGATGCCGCAAGCTGGCTGAAAGCCGAGCTCAAGGCCCGTTTCGGCAAGCCGGTGCGCTATCTGATCTATAGTCACGACCATGCCGACCATATTGCCGGTGGCGAAGTTTTTGCCGACACCGCAACGGTAATCGCCCACGAGAATGCCTACCGGCATATTGTCGAGGAGGGCAGGCCGACGGCGGTTCCCGACATGACCTTCAGCGACCGCCTGACACTGAGTCTTGGCGGCAAGACGGTCGAGCTGGTCTATCTCGGGCGGAATCACGGCGATTCCTCTATTGTTACCCTGTTTCGAGAGGCTCGCGTTGCTTTCGCCGTCGATTTCGTGACCGTCAATCGCCTGCCCTATCGTGACCTGCCCAACAGCTATCTCGACGATTGGCTGGCCGCGCTCAGGCGCCTCGAAGGGCTCGATTTCGATATTCTGGCGCCGGGCCACGGCGGTCTTGGCACACGGGCAGATGTGGCACCCCACAGGCGCTATCTCGAAGAGCTGCGCGAGGCAGTGCTCGGACACCTGCGTGCCGGTCTTGATGTCGAGGCGATCAAGCCGCTGGTGCGTATGGAATCCTACAGCCATTGGGGCTCGTACGAGCGCTGGCTCGACCTCAATATCGAAGGCATGGTGCGCCACATGCAGCAATATCGACGGGGGAACTGACGATGCTACGGATACTCTTGACGGTTCTGTCTCTTGCCATGGCCCTGCCCGCCGCGGCCGACGACTGTACCTTTGCCAGCCCGGACGAAGCCCAGGCCATGGTCGAGCGGGCGGCGCAACGCATTGCCGATGTCGGCGCGCAAGTGGCGCTGCACGAGTTCATGGACCCTGGCGGCGCCTTTCGCGACCGCGACCTCTATGTCTTCGTGCTCGACTTCGAGGGCAATGTCTGGGCCCACGGCCTGCGCCCGGATGTGGTCGGCAGCAACGGCCTGGAGGCGCAGTCGGCGGACGGACGTTATTACGTTCTCGAAATGATCGAGCTGGCCGGCAACAGCGGCCAGGGCTGGGTCGAATACGAGTTCATCAATGCCTGCACCGGCGAGTTCGCCCCCAAAGTGAGCTACGTAAAACGCGTCGGTGATCTTATCGTCGGCGTCGGCGCCTACGGCACCGTCTCGACCTAGGCCTAACCTTGCAGCGAAAGACCATTGATGGCGACCAGCCCCTATGACATTGGCCTGGCCAAGACCCCTGCCAATCACCAGCCTCTGACACCGCTTTCGTTCCTGGAACGGGCTGCGACGGTCTATCCGGACCGCATCGCCTGGGTTCACGGCGACCAGCGCATGTCCTATCGCGGCTTTGCCGAGCGTTGTCACAGGCTGGCTTCCGCCCTGGCCGCGAACGGCATCGCCCGCGGCGACACCGTGGCCGTGTTCGCGCCCAACGTGCCGGCGATCCTCGAGGCCCATTACGGCGTGCCTCTGGCCGGCGCCGTGCTCAACGCCATCAACACCCGCCTCGATGCGGCAACGGTGCGCTTCATCCTCGGGCACGGCGAGGCCAAGCTCGTCATCGTCGACCGCGAACTGGCGCCGGTGCTCGCCGAAGCTCTCGCCGGCATGGCCAGCCCGCCGATCGTGGTCAACTACGACGACCCGAGCTACAGCGGGCCGGGCGAATGCATCGGCAATATCGACTATGAGAAATTCCTGGCACAAGGCTCCGCCGATTTCACGCCCCTGCCCGTTCTCGACGAGTGGGATGCGATCAGCCTGAACTACACCTCGGGCACCACCGGCAATCCCAAGGGAGTCGTCTATCACCACCGCGGCGCCTATCTGAACGCGCTCGGGAATCAGATGGTCTGGGGCATGCCGCAGCACCCGGTCTACCTCTGGACCTTGCCGATGTTCCATTGCAACGGCTGGTGCTTCCCCTGGACCGTGACCGCGCTTGCCGGCAGCCATGTCTGCCTGCGCCGGGTCGAGGCGGGGCAGATCTACACTGCGATTACCCGCGACAAGGTCAGCCATTTCTGCGGCGCACCGATCGTACTGTCGATGCTGGTCAACGCGGTGGCGGAAGAGCGCAAGCCCCTGGACAACCCGGTCTCGGTCATGACCGCCGCGGCGCCACCGCCACCGCCGGTGATCGAGGCCATGGAGGCGGCAGGCTTCCACGTCACCCACGTCTACGGCCTCACCGAATGCTACGGCCCGGGGGTGGTCTGCGATTGGCACGACGAATGGAACGACCTGCCCGCAAGCGAGCAGGCGCGCCTCAAGGCCCGCCAGGGCGTGCGCTATCCCGTGCTCGAAGCCCTCGGCGTGTTCGACCCGGAAACCATGCAGCCCACCCCGGGCGACGGCGAAACCATGGGCGAGGTGATGATGCGCGGCAACATCGTCATGAAGGGCTATCTGAAAAACGAATCCGCCACCGACGAGGCTTTCGCCGACGGCTGGTTCCACACCGGCGATCTCGGCGTCATGCACGGCGACGGCTATATCGAGCTCAAGGACCGCTCGAAGGACATCATCATCTCGGGCGGCGAGAACATCTCCTCGATCGAGGTCGAGGAAGTGCTCTACGGCCACCCCTCGGTGCTGGAAGCGGCAGTGGTGGCGCGGCCGGACGAGAAATGGGGCGAGACCCCCTGCGCCTTCGTCGACCTCAAGGACACCGCGCCGGCCGTCAGCGAGGACGACCTCATCGCCTTTTGCCGAGACAAGATGGCGCGCTTCAAAGTGCCGAAAGCGGTCGTCTTCGGGCCATTGCCCAAGACCTCGACCGGCAAGATTAGAAAAAATGTATTGCGGGAGAGAGCGCAAGCGCTGTAGGAGGCGCTGAACTCACCTCCGGGGGGAACCATCCGTGGAAATTATCGCCGCGAACGGCACGTTGCTGCTTGGCCTAGCTCTGGTGCTCGGCGTGTTCATGACCTGGGGCATCGGCGCCAACGACGTGGCCAATGCCATGGGCACCTCGGTCGGCTCGGGCGCCATCACCGTGACCACGGCGGTGATCATCGCTGCGATCTTCGAATTTGCCGGCGCCGCCATCGCCGGCGGCCATGTCACCACCACGGTGCGCCGCAATATCGTCGATGCCGCAGCATTCGCGGGCACGCCCGAGCTACTGGTGCTGGGCATGCTGGCAGCCTTGTTTTCGGCCGCGGTCTGGCTATTGGTGGCCTCGGCCCGTGGCTGGCCGGTCTCGACAACCCACTCGATCGTCGGCGCCATCATCGGCTTTGCCCTGGTCTCGGCCGGAACCGCCGCGGTGAACTGGCCCAAAGTCGGTCAAATTGCCGCCAGCTGGGTGATCTCTCCCCTGATTGGTGGTGCCATCGCCTTTGCCCTCAAGGTCAGCGTCAGGCGATTGATTCTCAATGGCGACGACCCAGCGGCCTGCGCCAGACGCTGGGGACCAGCCTATGTCTTCCTGCTGGGCTTCGTGGTCTCACTGGTGACCTTGTTCAAAGGCCTGAAACACCTCAAACTCGAGTTGAGTATCGAAGCCAGTTTCCTCGCCGCTACCACAATCGGCGTTCTGGCAGCGATTTTGGGGCAATATCTGATCGCCCGTGTGCACACTACCGAAAGCACCGACCGCGACGTCGCACTGATGAACGTCGAACGCATTTTCACGCCTATGATGTTGTTCGCCGCCTGCGCCATGGCCTTCGCCCATGGCTCCAACGACGTCGCCAACGGCATCGGCCCGCTGGCGGCGGTGTTCGGTATTGTCGGCGCCGGTGGTGAGATCGCCGGCAAATCCGCCCTGCCCTTGTGGGTTCTGCTGCTCGGCGGTGCCGGCATAGTCGCCGGTCTCGCCACATATGGCTATCGGGTCATGGAGACCATTGGCACGCGCATCACGCCATTGACCCCCAACCGCGGCTTCTGTGCCACTCTGGCGGCGGCCGCAACGGTGGTGTTGGCCTCGCGCACGGGCCTGCCTGTCTCCACCACCCACATCGCCGTCGGCGCCGTGATGGGAGTCGGACTTGCCCGCGCGGTCGACGAGGTCGACCTGAGGCTGTTCCGCGATATCGTCGTCTCGTGGGTGGTGACGCTGCCGCTCGCCGCGGGTCTTGCGGCGCTCGCCTTCGTCGTGCTGCGCGCGCTGTTCGGCGCCTAAATGACGATCACCGCGGCGAGGACAAAAATCACGATGCCGACGAACGGCGAGATATCGAACAGAGCCACAGCAACAAACAGTGCCAAAGCAAGAATCAAAGCCGGCAGCGAAAGCTGATCGGTGGCCAGCGGTTTGGCCAAGGCATATAGCGCGGCCCCGAGCAACGCGACCGCACCGTAACGCATACCGACCAGGAGCTTGCGAACCAAAGCGCTATCCTGATGCGTGACAATGACACGCCAGAGCACGACGGCAAGCACCAGGCCAGGCAGGTTGAGAGCGAGAACACCGGCAATCATCCCGGGCACGCCGGCGACCTTGAGACCGATCAAAGCGGATAGCTTGACCGCGGTGAGGCCAGGAAAGAGATAGCTGGCACCGAGCAGCGTGGCGAACTCTTCAATGCTCAACCAACCGCGATTCTCGACACATTCCTGCTCGATCAGGGTGATCATCGAATTGCCACCGCCGAGCGCAAACAGGCCAATGCGGCCGAAGCTGACCAGCAGTTGCCAAGCTTCCAGCATCAAGATCCGGCTGCTACGCCGGCGAGAAAATCGACGTACCCCATCACCCGGCCACAGCTTGGCAGCGCCCGCGGCCGCTCGGCCAGGACACGGCCGTGGTCGGGTCCCTCGACACAGACCGACCAGTGGACCTGGTCGCGAACGCTTACCTCGGCAAACTCGTATCTCAGCGAGGCATCGAAACCAATTCGGAAGCGACGCTTACGCGCTTCGAGAAGACGGGGCGCATAGTCGAGTCGGTTGAGCAAGGCCTCCAGCGCATCGACATCCTCGATAGTCTCGTCAACCCCACCGAGACGGGGAAACAATGCTGCGATATCGCTGGCGGCGAAAGGAAACTTGAATACCCGCTTGCGCATGAAGGCTTGCAGTTGGCCATATGTTTCGATGCGTTGCTTCACCTCCAAGCCTTCGGCCCGCACCTTGATGCTGTCGCGGCGCTCCGGGATCAGCAGGTAGCGGTCAGTCACGCACGTCGTCGAAAGCTTGCGCTCGGGCGGCAACGCCAAGGCCCCGGTTGCAGCCAGGGTCGGAACCCCTTCGCTCCAGAATGCCCGCCACTCCCACAGGCGCCTGCCCTCGACAGGCGCCGCAGAACTCGCCGCCTCCGCATTGGCATAGGCGGCGGTCACCGCCGCAACAATTTCCGAGCCTGCCACGGGCAACTGCGCTGCATGGGCGATTCGCTCCGCCAAGCGCTTCATTTCCTTGCCACTGAGAGCACGTTCGAACAATTGACAGGCATGGGCGAGACCGATCAGCAACCCTTCGCGCGGCTTGAGCGGCTTTTTGCGCTCCAGGTGATCGAGCAATCGCCGAATACGCGCTGCCGCCTCCGGTGCCGCCGAAAACCCCGAAACCGAGAAACCACCGGCAAGCGGCCAAGAGTCCGCGACCAGCAGCTTGCGTTCGAGAACGCCCGTCAGGATCCCTGCCTCGAGATCGACTGCCGAATCGCTGAGATCGCCGATCCAATCGCCAACCGGTCGTGACGCACCGGCCGCATGTATGCGGCCCAGCACCGTATCGAGATAACCGATTCCGAGCGGCGACCAATCGGCCAGGCTGATACGTTCGTCTGCAACTTCGATTCGTCCCGCCAGCATCAGATCCGCCAACGCCGAGCCGGCCAACGCCAAGGCCAGTGACGGTCGTGCCGCAGCAGCGTCGGCACCTCCGGTAAACGACAATAAGACCAAGTCTTCGCAAGTTGTAGGCATTGTGCTCCTACCACTATTTATCTGTCATAAAACTGTCACAATTGGCACGGCAAATCCACCGCGTTACTCATAAAGCGTCATAATCCGGCCGCGCACCGAGAAACCATCCAGACGATTGAGAAAACTCATGCCAAGAAGAGAAGTGGTCAGCCCCGACTGGCTGACAGAGGCTCGCACACCTTCAATGGTGATCGAGCCGACGCTAACGCTCGCCAAGCTTACCGGGGCACCAAAGGCAGTGCCATTGGCGGTGGCGTAGGCGCGCGTGTAGGCCAGGCTATCCGGATCCAGGCCGACACGAGCCGCATCCGCCCGCGACAACACGACGTCGCTGGCGCCGGTGTCGACAAGGAAGTGCACCGGCACGCCATCTACCAGGCCTTCGACGACGAAATCGCCGCCGGCATCGGCAGTAATTAGTGTCTCGCCAGCAACGCCACTAACACCTCGGTGGGGATCGAGCTCGGCGCGGATCGCCTGGGGCGCCAGGCTGCCCTGCTGCCAAGCGGAATAGGCCAGCGCCACCACCCCCAACAGGCCGGCCCATATGGCAAGATTGCGCAGATTGCCACGCAACCGGCCGGAAAAAACGGCCGGGCCAACAATCAGCAATAACAGCGATGCATAGATGACCCGCATCAGCCCGGCTTCGGATTCCAGCACGCCAGGATTGAGGCGGTGCAGAACGACAAGGCCGACGACAACGACGGCCAGTAACGCCGCGAATGCGGCCCAGCCACGGCTCAAAGGATATCGAGCACCGCTTCCGGCGGTCGGCCCAGCGCAGCCTTGCGTCCCTTGACCACGATCGGACGCTCGATCAGCACGGGATTGGCCACCATGCCCGCAATCAGCGCCGCGTCGCCGAGGGCGTCGTCATCGAGAGCGTTGTCCTTATACGCTGTCTCCTTTCGGCGCATCAGCTCGCGCGGCGCCAGACCGAGCATCTTCAGCAATCCCGAGAGCGTCTCGGCATCCGGCGGCGTCTTGAGATATTCAATGATGTCCGGCTCAATGCCTTTATCGCGCAGCAACTGCAGCGTTTGGCGCGACTTGCTGCAGCGCGGATTATGATAAATCGTGACGGGCATGGTCAAACCTCATTGCTTACTTGCTGGTGGCAACATACACGCCATCCCAGTCTTCGCCAGGCGGCTCAGTGCGAAAATCGTCGATGCGCTCGGCAATGAGGTCATAGTAATTTTCCATCGCCCAACCATCGCCAAGCTCGCGACATCTAGAGAGACGAGATTCGCAATCGTCCCAAGCCTGTGAACGGTACGCTGCCAGCATAGCATCATGCTGCTCCAGGAGCGCCATGAAGCCATTACTCTCGGCAACGCTATCATCTCCGATGAGCGTATAGATTCGTTCAGGTTGGGCGCGTCCCTTGACCACAATGAGATCAAGCTCCAGCGTCGCCATATTGTTGAGCTGTGCCTGTGTGCGCTCGCCAATCACCACGTCGACACGATAGGTCTTGCACTGCCCCTCCAGGCGCGAGGCCAGGTTGACCCCGTCGCCGAGCACCGAATAGTCGAAGCGCTGGTCCGAGCCCATGTTGCCAACGCACACTTCATCGGTATTGATGCCGATACCGATGCGGATGGGCTTGTGCAGACGCCCGTCGGCCTCGTCCTCCCCCGCACGCTCGCGATTGAGCTCACGGCATGCCGCCAACATCGCCAGCGCCGACGCGCAACCATGAGCCACGTGGGTATCGTCATCGAGCGGCGCATTCCAAAACGCCATTACGCAGTCACCGATATATTTGTCGATAGTGCCACCGCTCGCCATGATGATTCCTGTCATCGGCGTCAGGAAGCGATTTATGAGCTCTGTCAGGCCTTCCGGGTCGAAATCCTCGGCAAGCGAGGTGAATCCCCGGATATCGGCGAACATCAGGGTGAGTTCCTTCATCTCACCGCCGAGCTTGAGACGCGACGGGTCGGTAGCCAGGGCCTCTACCATGGCAGGGGCGAGGAAACGGCCAAAAGCATTGCGAATCTGTTGCCGCTGAGCTTCCTCCCCCCGATAACTCAGATAACTCAGCGTTATGTACAGCAGCAGTCCTGTAAGCGAGGCGTATAGCGGATCGGCGAGCAAATGGTGCTCGCTGAAGGCATACCAGGAGGCCCCGAACATGCCGCCGGAGAGCACAGCACCCAGAAGCAACGTATAGGTGGCGCCAAGTAGCGGCACAAATATGACCATCAACAGACCGAGAACCACAAGCGCCGTGCCTTCCGCCGCCTCCAGCCAAGGCGGACGGGTCAGGAAATTTTCTGTCAGGACGGTCTCGAGAAACTGGGCATGGACCTCGAAGCCTGGTGTTCCAGGCCCCATTGGTGTCTGCTTGATGTCGTGCAAACCGAGTGCAGATGTCCCGAAAACCACCATGGCTCCCCGCAGGCGCTCCGGCGGTACGCTGCCGTCGAGAACGTCCGCGGCGGATACGTACAGGTCTTCCAATGAGCGCCGAAAATACGGCCAGACACGGAAGTTTACGTCGGTCTCGATGGCAGGCACGGTATGGATACGGACAAGACGCTGCTGCAGTTTCTCGTCCGTCTTCACCAGCACGGTAGGCTTGCCGCTCAAGACACGCAGCATCTCCAGCCCCAGCGCCGGATAGATATCCTCACCAACCGTCACGACCAAAGGCAGGCGCCGAATGACCTGGTCGACTTCAGGCGGAACGACGATCATGCCGATCCCGGCTGCCACCGCCTCCAATTCCGGAACATTACGGACCACGCCGGGGAACTGATACATGTAGGGTTTCGGGTCCGGGCCCAATTCCGCAAAAGTCGCTTTGCGCCCAAGCCCGTCTCGAACCTGTATCTGCTCGGGAACGCCGGCCTGGCCAAGAACCACCAGCATGCGCCCCATCGCCTTGGCGAGCCGCTCCTCGTTGCTCGGCAATGATTGCAATTGGGCGACAGTCGCAGGATCCAACCCTTCCAGTTCGCTGGCCACAAGACCTGGCGACAGGCGATCATACTCGGGGAACAGGATGTCGAAGCCGATTACCAGAGCCTGATAATCGGCCAGGCGGTCAATTAACCTCGCCAATGTTGCGCGCGACCAAGGCCATTGGCCAACACGCTGCAGACTTTCCTCGTCGATATCGAGTAGCACGATCGGCACGGGCGTCGGTTGAGGCTCGCGCGGCAACATGCGATGGAATTGATCGAAGGTCGCCAGGCGCAAGCTTTGCACCGGGGCTGGATCCCAGTGGCGAATGCCCCAAGCCAAAACGAGAATCGCCAGACCGACGACATGCATCAATTTGATCTTGGGACGCCAGCGCATGTGCGGCTTCGCCCTTCGACGTCAGGCGCTTGTTTGTTGCGCGGACTCAGGCTCGGCATCCGGAAAAGCATCCGGTAGCGGACCCAGGTACTGGCTCACATCCACCTCGTCGATCTGTTCCGGCAAGAGGAACTGCTCGGCGTACTGATCGTAGATCTTGTGCTCGACGAAAAGATCGAACAGGTCCGGATCGATGTGATGCTCGTGCTTCATCTTGCCGAGGATGGTCATGGCGACGCTCAGCTTCATGGCCGGCTTGTAGGGGCGGTCGCTAGCCGTCAATGCCTCGAACACATCGGCAATGGCCATCATGCGCGCCGGTACCGACATCTGGTAACGCATGAGGCCCCGTGGGTAGCCTTTGCCATCCATGCGCTCGTGATGGCCACCGGCGAACTCCGGCACCTTTCGCAGATTTTTCGGAAACGGCAATTTCTCGAGCATCTCGATCGTCATCACGATGTGATGATTGATGATCTTGCGCTCCTCGGAGGTCAGTGTGCCGCGCCGGATGTTCAGATTGTATACCTCGTTCTCAGTCAGAAACGCCTGGTCTTCACCCTCCGCATCGCGCCAGGTTCGTGCGGCAATCTGTTCCACCCTGGCGACGGCTTCGTCACTCATGAATTCGCCGCCGATATTGACCCGTTCGATAAAGACAAGGTCGTCATTGATCTCGGCCACCGTGGCCGCGAACGTCTCCCGCAATTCGTCGGCATCCAATTCCGGACGCGATCGCGCCATCAGATAGGCGATCTCGGCATCGCGCTTGAGCACCTCGGCGCGCGCGCGCACGGTGTGCAGGCGATCGTAGATGGTTTCCAGCTTGGTCGCCTTGTCGACGACATATTCCGGCGTCGTCACCTTGCCGCAATCGTGCAGCCAAGCCGCCGTCAGCAGCTCGTATTTCTGTTCCTCGTCGAGAGAAAACTCGACGAACGGCGCCACACTCGAATCACATGCGGCATCGGCCATCATGCCGGTCAGCAACGGCACACGCGCACAATGGCCGCCCTGATAGGGTGACTTCGCATCGATTGCGGCAGCAATCAGTTTGATGAAGGAATCGAGAAGCTCGCGCTGGCCTTCCAGTAACATCTGATTGTCAATGGCTACCGCCGCTTGACTGGCCAGCGATTCCACGACCTCCTGCACCTCGGCCGTGAACGGCACAACCTTACCCGACCTGCGGTCCGTGGCGTTGATAAGCTGCAGGACACCAATCACCTCGCCGGCGTTGTTCTTCATCGGAATGGTCAGAAACGACGTCGAGCGATAGCCTTGATCCGAATCGAATCGGCGCATGCCCGTGAAATCGAAACCTTCGGCCTCGTAGGCGTCGGGAATGTTCACGCTCTCTGCCGTAAGCGCGACGTGGGTCGCGATATTGGCGTGATTGGGCTCGCCACTGTCCGCGGCGTAAAGCGGCAGAGGTGCGAATGGAATAGGTTTGCCGGTGGCACCACCGAGGGCAAAATCGAGCGAGTCTGTGCGCACGATCGCGAAACGCAATTCCTTCTCGTCGTCGCTCATGAGATAGATCGTGCCGCCATCCGCATCGGCCAAGCCCTTGGCGTAGAGCAGAATGTTCTCAGCCAGGCGATTCTTGTCGCGCTCGGCAGACAAGGCTACGCCGATCTCGTTCAAGGCCCGGAAATGACCAAGCTGGCCGCTGACCTGATCGCGCAGCTGGCGCTGATTCTGAGCTGCCCGCAGCCGCGCCCGCACGAGTTCCGGAATCAGCGGACGCATCTCGAGGAAATCAGCGCCTGCCGTAAGGATGGTATCGGCTTGCTCAAGGTGGTTCTCATCTATGACCGCGATCACTGGCAGCGCTGCGCCATCAGGGGCGGCACGGAGAGACTTGAGCAGAGCCATGCCCCCCAAGGCCTCGTCGGTCATGTCGAGCACCATGACCTCAGGATCGCGCTCATCGAGCACGCGCTGTGCCTCAGCCACGTCGTCGACAATGGCGAAGGCTGTCGCCTCCGAGCCATATTGTTCGGAAAACGTGCGGCGGTCTTCTGTATCGCGATCGACGACCAAAGCCGTGACGGGACCGTCACTCACTTGGCACCTCCTTGCTGCGCCCGCCCCTCAAGCCATGCCGGCCACGTTGACGAGATCACGACCCCAAACGGTCAGCCTCGGCCCAACCTCGCTGGCCCGATACAACCGCTGGATTTCCCTGCGGATTGTAGGGGCTTTTTTGCCACTCCGGCTCGTCGGACAGTACCCCTCGCCCAACTCCATTTTCGACTATATTGCAGAATCTCAAAGCTGCAAAGCGCGGCGCCCATCCATCCCGAATGCGGATTTCGACAAATGGCCAGTGAAGAGAACCTCAAAGACATCCACGCCGATACCTTCGGAGCCCGCCGCGTGGGCGCGGTGAATTGGCTTGGACTGTGGACGCTATACGCCAAGGAAGTCAGGAGATTCATGAAAATCCCGGCGCAGACCGTGCTGGCGCCAACCATTACGACCCTGGTGTTCCTGGCGATATTCGCCCTCGCACTGGGTGGGGCCATGCGCGAGATAAACGGCGTTCCGTTCCTGCTCTTTCTGGCGCCGGGCCTGGTCATGATGGCGATCGTGCAGAATTCCTTCGCCAACACCTCGTCTTCCGTCATGGGCTCGAAGGTGCAGGGAAATTTCGTCGATGTCCTGATTCCGCCACTCAGCCCCAGCGAACTGACACTGGCGCTTGCCGGCGGCGGCGTGACCCGTGGCCTCATGGTCGGGATTGCCGTTGCCGTGGTGATGACCGGGTTCGTCGACCTGACGATACACAACGCCCTGGCCATCGTGTTCTATGCCATCTCTGCGTCATTGATGTTATCTTTGATCGGCTTGGCGACCGCCATATGGGCCGAGAAGTTCGATCAAATGGCCGCCATCACCAACTTTCTGGTGACGCCCCTGGCATTCTTGTCCGGTACCTTCTATTCCATCGACCGGCTGCCGGAGCCATGGCACATGGTTAGCTTGTGCAACCCCTTCTTCTACATGATCGACGGCATGCGTTACGCCTTCATCGGTACGGCGGACGGATCGCTGTGGCTGGGTGCGTTCATTCTTCTCGTCACCAACGCCGCACTGTGGACCCTGTGCTGGTGGATGCTGTCGAGCGGTTACAAGATCAAGGAGTAGACAAGATGCACGGATTGACCGATCTGCAACGGGAGCAGTGGGCTGTCGACGGTTATCTCCAAATCGAGGGGGCCTTGAGCCCGGAAGAGGTCGAACTGTTCAGCGGCGAGCTCGACCGGGTGCGCCTGCTGCCGGGTTACGAGCCGGCGCGCGACAGCCTGCCGCTCGGCCATTACGCCTGGGTAGAGCATGCGGATCCCGACCCCTCGGCTTTCATGGATCGGCGCAACCTGCTGCCCTACCACCAGGCCTTCATAGACCTCATCGACAAGCCCGGCATCTTCGACCTGATCGTAGATATCATGGGCCCGTATATCCAGTTCTCAATGTCGCAAGCGATCGTACGCGCCTCCGGCGACGGCTTTCGCGGCTACACCCATACGGACGGCGGCGAAGGCCAACGCCGCATTCGCGTCACGGAGACGAGCCATCCCCTTGCGGTGAAGGTGCTGTATCTGCTGACGGATGTCTCGGGAACGGATAACGGTAACTTCACGTTGTTTCCGGGCAGCCACATGCGCCCCTTCCCCGAAGGCCCGGAGCGCGCGCCGCACCCCCACGCGCCCGGCGCGGTACAGACGACGGGCAAGGCCGGCGACGCCTTCATCTTCCCGCATGCCATCTGGCACGGCCCGGCGCCGAACAATTCCGGCCGTGCCAGAAAAACCTTGCTCTACAATTATTGCCAGATGTTCATTCGCTGGTACGACTTCGGTGAGCCGCCGGCGGACGTGCTTGACCGCTGCACGCCCCGCCAACGGCGTTTGCTGGGTGACCTCGGATACGACTTCCGGCCAGGATCTTATTTCTACGTGCCGGAAGACCAGGAAACGGTGATCTGCGGCCAAGACTAAGCC
>CAYPAX010000116.1:0-13725 GCA_964408735.1 uncultured Rhodospirillaceae bacterium
ATTCATCGTCTGGGAGTGAGAATCAGCAAAGCCACTTAATCAACGGGCTGCTAGGATGATGCTCAATCTGTGGCCCTCTCCATAATCGAACCAAACTAGCATCGAATCGCCCTATATCGAGGGTGTGGTGCAGGCCATCTCCGACTTTTCAGCCAAGGACTTCCCTTTCATGACCAGTGATACCCTCCGCAGCCGGCGCTGGCTGGCGGCCCAGACCATGCGCGGCGCCAACCACCGCGCGCGCATCCGCCAGCTCGGCTTCGGGCCCGAGGATTTCGCCGACAAGCCGGTGATCGCCATCCTCAATACCTGGAGCGAGATGAATACCTGCCACGGCCATTTCCGTGAGCGCGCCCAGGACGTCAGGCGCGGCGTGCACCAGGCGGGCGGCTTTCCGGTCGAACTGCCGGCGGTCTCTCTTGGCGAGATCATGATGAAGCCGACCACCATGCTCTACCGCAACATGCTGGCCATGGAGGCCGAGGAGCTGCTGCGCTGCCACCCCATCGACGGCGTGGTGCTGATGGGGGGCTGCGACAAGACCACGCCGGCGCTGCTGATGGCGGCGGCGAGCATGGACATCCCGGCCATCTTCCTGCCCGCTGGGCCCATGCTGCGCGGCCATTGGCGTGGCGAGACCCTGGGTTCCGGCACCGACATGTTTAAGTATTGGGCCGAGCTGCGCGCCGGCACCATCTCCGACGACGATTGGAGCGAGATCGAGGCCGGCTTCGGGCGCAGCCACGGCCACTGCATGACCATGGGCACCGCCTCGACCATGACCTCCCTGGCCGAGGCGCTGGGCATGACCCTGCCCGGCGCGGCCTCTATTCCCGCGGTGGATTCGGGGCATTCGCGCATGGCGGCGGGCTGCGGGCGCACCATCGTCGACATGATCCGCGACGATGTGAGGCCGTCGAAGATCCTCACCGAGCGCGCCTTCAAGAACGCCTTGCGCGTCGACATGGCGCTCGGCGGCTCGACCAACGCGGCGGTGCATCTGGTGGCCCTGGCGGGCCGCGCCGGCGTCGAGTTGCCGCTGGAGGCCTTCGACGAAGCCGCGGCGGTGGCACCGCTGCTCGCCAATATCCGCCCGGCCGGCACCTATCTCATGGAGGACTTCTACTATGCGGGGGGCCTGCGCGCGTTGCTGGGCGAGATGAAGAGCCTGCTCGACCTCGATGTGCCCACCGTCAACGGCCGAACCCTTGGCGAGAACCTCGAAGGCGCCGAAGTGCACAACGCCGACGTCATCCGCGGCCTCGACAACCCGGTGCGCCGCGAGCCGACGCTTGCCATCCTGCGCGGCAACCTGGCGCCGGGCGGCGCTGTGATCAAGCCCATCGCCGCCGATCCGAACCTGCTCCAGCACACCGGCCCGGCGGTGGTGTTCGAGGATTACAACGACATGGAGGCGCGCATCGATGACGAGGCGCTCGACGTGACCGCGGATTCCGTTCTCGTACTCAAGGGCGCCGGGCCGCTCGGCGGTCCCGGCTTTCCGGAATGGGGCATGCTGCCGATCCCCAAGACGTTGCTCAAGCAAGGGGTGCGCGACATGGTACGCATTTCCGACGGTCGCATGAGCGGCACCTCATACGGCACCTGCGTGCTGCACGTGGCGCCGGAAGCCCATGTCGGCGGGCCGCTGGCGCTGGTGCGCGACGGCGATGCGATCACCCTCGACGTTGCTGCGCGCAGGCTAAGCCTCGATGTCGCCGAGGACGAGCTGGCGCGCCGCCGCGAGGCCTGGACGCCACCGCCGGCCCGCCATGGTCGCGGCTGGGGCGCCATGTTCGCCGCTCATGTGACGCAAGCCGACAAGGGCTGCGACTTCGACTATTTGCAGCGCGACGCCGGCCCTCCCATCGGCGAGCCCGAGATTCATTGAGCCTGCCAGTCGAGAAATATGCCGCAGGCGGTGTCCACGCGTTCCGGCCGCGCCCCCGCCACCGAGATCGTGAGCCCGGCAAAGACCGGCGCACGACCGGCGGCACGGCGCACGACCAGGGTATTGCCTATGGCAATCCCATCCGACACTGCTGTCGCCTCGGCCCCGATCACGGCTTCGAGAAAGCCACGATGGCTCGTCGGCTCGTCGGCAAGCATGTGTACGGCGGCGATGCCCGTGGCACCATTGCTATGCTCTTGATAGGCCGGCTTCCAGAAATTCTCAGGAAAGTGGTGCTGGCAGAAATAGAAGGCGATGCCGGGCATCTCGGGGCTGGTGGCGAAGGCGAGCGTGAAGGAGACCGTGACCTTTTTGCCGTCGGGCAGGGTGGCGTGGCGCTCGAAATCGAACGGCGGATAGGTCTCCAGCCCCGCCGCCCCCAGACGATCCGCCTCGGCGCGCGCATCGTTACTTGCCAAGACAAGCGCCACCATGCCGTCGCCTTTCTCGGCGAAAGCGCCGACATGGGCGCCGAAGCTGAAGCGGTCAGGCGAAGTGACGACCATATCCGGTCGGTCCAGGGTCACCAGCTCGATGAAGTTGCGCCCGGCGAACTGCACCAGCTGGTTCGAGGTGCCCATATGGTCCGGATGCGAAGCCTTCGGCGTCACCGTGAAGCCGAGGTCGCGATAGCGCGCCGCCGCCGCCGCAAGATCGCGCACCGCAATTACTACATGGTCTATCACCATGTCAGCCAGCGTAGCACGAAGGGATTGCCAGTGCGCACGAAGACCCGGCGCAGCTCGTCGCCGAGCAGGATGAGCGCCGCGAAGGGAAGGCTGAGTGCCAGATGCCAGGCTTCCAGTGGTGCGGTGTTGAAGAAGACGTTGGCGGCCGGCAGGTAGGCGATGATTGCCAGCAGCGCCAGCTCGGTGGCGATACCGAGCAGCACCAGGCGGTTGGCGAGCAGGCCGACGGTCAGCAGGCTCTGGCGCCGTGTGCGGCAGATGATCACGTCCGCCACCTGGCAGATGATGATCGAGGCGAAGAAGCCCGTGATGGCGGTGCGGTAGAGCGGGTCGGAGGTCGCCAGAGCATCGCCCCACTGCCAGCCGCCGTCATGGAGGATGACGAAATAGGTAAAGAAGCCGGCCGCCGCCTGCAGCATGCCGACGATGCCGTAGCTCATGAACAACAGATTGCGCGTCAGCAGGCGCTCGCCGCGCTGGCGTGGCGGTTTGTGCATGACGTCGGTCTCGGCCTTCTCGGCGCCGAGGCCCAGCGCCGGCACGATATCGGTGCCGAGGTCGATGGCGAGGATCAGCACCACGGTCAGCGGCAGCGGGATGTCGAGCAGCACATAGGCGATGAAGGGCAGGATCTGCGGCACGTTGCTGGTCAAGATGTAGGCGATGAACTTCTTGATGTTGTCGAAGATCGTCCGGCCCTCTTCGACGGCGGTGACGATGGTGGCGAAATTGTCGTCCATCAGCACCATGTTGCTCGCTTCCTTGGCCACGTCGGTGCCGCGCAGGCCCATGGCCACACCCATGTCGGCGTTCTTCAGGGCCGGGGCATCGTTGACGCCGTCGCCGGTCACCGTGACGACCTCGCCGCGCTCCTGAAGCGCGCGTACGATACGCAGCTTCTGGGCCGGCGAGATGCGCGCGAAGATAAGCTCTGGCTCGGCCAGCACGTCTTGCAGGGCCGCATTGTCCATGGTGCCAAGCTCGTCGCCCTGGATCACCGTGCCCTGGCCGCGAATGAGGCCGATCTGGCGGCCGATGGTCTCCGCCGTGAGGCCGTAATCGCCGGTCAGCATGGCCACCCGGATGCCGGCACTGCGGCAGCGCGCGATGGCGTCCGGCACCTCGGGCCGCGCCGGGTCGAGCATGCCGACGATAGCGATGAAAATGTAGCCCATCGCCGGAACTTGCGCCTCGTCCGTCGCCTGAATGGCAAGCGCCAGGCCGCGCTCGCCCCGCGCCGCCAGCTCACGATAGCCGTCGATCACGTGCTCGCGGCGCTCCTCCGAAAGCGGCAGCGTCTCGCCATTCAGATAGATCCGGTCGCACATGGCGAGCACGACCTCGGGCGCGCCCTTGAGATGAGCCTCGTAGGCGCCGCTGTCGGGCACGGCGCACAGCGTCGCCATGCGCTTGAGCTGGGAATTGAAGGGCTCTTCGGCGATGCGCCGGTAGGCGCTGAGATCTCCCGTCAGGAGGACGTTGTGGCCGAAGCGCAGCAGCGCCGCCTCGGTGGCGTCGCCGACGGCGCCGTCCTCGGTCAGGTGGGCATTGTTGCAAAGCGTCATGACGCGATCGGCCTCGGCGATCCTGGCGCTCTGCAACAAGGCCGGATCGCTGGCCGCATAGGCATTTCCGCCGATGACCAGCGTGCTCACGCTGAGCCGGTTCTGGGTTAGCGTGCCGGTCTTGTCGGAGCAGATGACCGTGGTACTGCCGAGGGTCTCGACGCTTTCCAAGTTCTTGATCAGCGCGTTCTTCCGCGCCATGCGCTTGCTCGCCATGGTCAGCGCCAGGGTGACCGTCGGCAGCAGGCCTTCCGGCACGTTGGCGACGATGATGCCGATGGCGAAGATCAGGCTGGCCAGCTCGCCACGGCCGATGGCGACGCTGACGAGAAAGAACGAGACTCCGAGAAAGATGGCGATCCCGGAGATGATCTTGATGAAATATGTCAGCTCGCGGCGGATCGGCGTCTCGACATGCCCGGTCTGCTTGGTCAGCTCGACGATATTGCCGATCTCGGTCGCCATGCCGGTGCGGCAGACCAGCGCCTTGGCGTCGCCGCTCTGCACGAGAGAGCCGGAGAACAGCATGTTGCGGCTTTGCAGCAGTGCCTTGTCGCCCTCGCCCGGCTCGCGCGCCTGGGGCTCGCTTTCGCCGGTCAGGCTGCTGAGGTCGATGGTCAGCCGGTTGGCCTCGATCAGGCGGCAGTCCGCCGGCACCTTGTCGCCTTCCGCCAGCAGGATCACGTCGCCGGGTACCAGCTCTTTCGCATCCGTCTGCACGGTGTCGCCGCCGCGCAAGACCACCACCATGGCCGGCAGCATGCGGCGGAAGCTCTCCATGATCTGCTCGCTCTGTCGCTCCTGCAGATAGGTGAAGGCGGCATTGAGCACCACGACGCCGATGAGCGCATAGGCGATGTAGAGATTGCCCTGGCCCGGATCGAGGCTGTCGGCGAATAGCGCCAGGCCGCCGCCGACGATCAGCAGCGCGGCGAAGAAATTCTTGAACTGGCGCAGGAACTTGACCAGCTCCGGCGTTTCCTGGCGCACGCGCAACGCGTTAGGACCGAGCTCGGCGCGCCGCGCCGCCGCCGCTTCGGCATCGAGACCCGCCTCTCTCGTCTCAAGCCCCCGGTAGAGCGCGTCCAGAGGCTGTTGGTGAATGTCGTCTTCCATTGGCGCCAGCGACCATAATGCGCTTTCGTGACGCTTTCACGCATCCGTTGGCCGGCTTGCCAGTCTCGGCTTCCGTATGAGACCCTGGCCTTTCATGCGGGACAAAAGCGGAAGACTCTTTTCTGCCGATTTCGGCAGGACGGCCGACGACTATGTCGCTCATCGGGTCGGCTTTCCGGGCTCGTTCTTTGCGCGCCTCGCGATGCAAGGGATCGGCGTGGCCGGACAGGACGTGCTCGACCTCGGCACGGGAACGGGCGTTGTCGCGCGCGCTCTCGCCGGGCACGGCTGTCGTGTCGTCGGCCTCGACATCGCCGCTGCCTCCATCGCCGCAGCCCGCGCGCTCGACCGCGAGGCCGGCGTCGACACCGACTACGTGGTGGCGCGGGCTGAAAGCACGGGCCTTGCTACCGCCGCCTTCGATGTGGTCGTTGCCGGCCAATGCTGGCACTGGTTCGAACGGCGCAAGGTCGCGGACGAATGCCGGCGCCTGCTGCGCCCGGACGGCCGTCTGGTCATCGCCCATTACGACTGGATAGCGTTGCCCGGCAATGTGGTCGAGGCCACCGAGGCGCTGATCGTCAGCCACAATCCGGCCTGGACCTTCAGTGGCGGCAACGGCTTCTATCCCCGCTGGCTGCGTGGCTTGGCGCGTGGCGGCTACACGGCGCTGGAGACGTTTTCCTACGACGTCGACCAGCCCTACAGCCACGAATCCTGGCGCGGCCGCGTGCGCGCCAGCGCCGGCATCGGCGCCAGCCTGACGCCCGAACAGGTGGCCAGTTTCGACGCGGCGCATGCCGCGCTGCTGGCCGAGCGCTTTCCGGACGATCCGTTGCCCGTGCTCCACCGCGTCTTCGCGGTGATCGCGCAAAGATGACACCACCCCGCAAATCTGTTAGCCAGCCGGGCATGGATGAGAGCATTCTCAATCGTATCGCTTTCAACGGCGACGGCCTGGTTCCGGTGATCGCGCAGCAGCACGACACTGGCGAGGTGCTGATGCTCGCCTGGATGACGCGCGAGGCGGTGGCCGAGACGCTCGGCACTGGGCGCGTCTGTTATTTCTCGCGCAGCCGGCAGGCGCTCTGGCGCAAGGGCGAGAGCTCGGGCCAGGTGCAGCGGCTGATCTCGCTGAGGCTCGATTGCGACGGCGATACGCTGCTGGCGCTGGTCGATCAGACGGGCGTCGCCTGTCACACCGGGCGGCGCAGCTGCTTCTTCACCGACCTGGAAGACGGCAGCGAGACCGCGCCCGTGCTGGTGCCGCCGGAGACGCTTTATGGCTGACGCGGGCGATATCCTGGCGCGGCTGCAAGCCGTGATCGAGGCGCGCAAGGGCGGCGATCCGGAAACCTCCTATGTCGCCAAGCGCCTCGACCAGGGCACCGCCAAGATCGCCCAGAAGGTCGGCGAGGAAGCCGTCGAGACCGCCATCGCCGCGGTCTCCGGCGGGCGCGAGGCGGTGGTGGCGGAGAGCGCCGACCTGCTGTTCCACCTGATGATCCTCTGGGCCGATGCGGGCATTGCCCCCGCCGACGTGCTCGAGGAGCTGGCGCGGCGCGAAGGCGTCTCCGGCATCGACGAGAAGAGGAACAGGGGCGCCTGATGGCCTATGACGACGACAATATCTTTGCCCGCATATTGCGGGGCGAGATCCCGGCCGACAAAGTCTATGAGGACGAGCACGTGCTCGCATTTCACGACATCGCCCACCTGACGCCGGTGCATGTGCTGGTGGTGCCCAAGGGCCGCTACGCGGACATGACCGAATTCAGCGCCAAGGCCGGCGCAGAGGAGACGGCAGCCGTCTTCAAAGCCATCGGCGCCATCGTTGAACAATACAACATCGCCGCGGACGGCTATCGCGTGGTCAGCAATTGCGGCGCGCACGGCGGCCAGGAAGTGCCCCACCTGCACTTCCACGTCATGGGCGGGCGCCAGCTCGGCGGCATGCGGCGCAGCTCGTAGCCAATTAAATGGCGCTAGCGGATCAACGTGCTCACCTCCGCCACGGCGGCGCAGAGTCGGGCGAGATCCGCCGGCTCGCTGAGGCGGTGGTCGCCGTCCTTGACGAGGGTGACTATGACCTGCTCGCTTTCCAGGGCCTCGGCGATGGTCAGTGCGGTCTGCCAGGGCACGGCGGTGTCCTGCATGCCGTGCAGCAGGCGCACAGGCATGTCGAGCCCGATGGGCCCGTCGAGTAGGCAGCGCCCGTTGCCGTCATCGATCAGCGCCTGGGTGATGACGTAAGGCCCGTCGTCATATTCCGAGGGCAGCTCGACGTGGCCCTGGTGCAGTAGCGCCAGGCGCTGCTCGTCGTCGAATTCCTCCTCCACCATGCGGCGGGTGAAATCCGGGGCGGCGGCGATGCCGACCAGGCCGGCAACGCGTTGGCGCCTGGCGAGTGCCGCCAGCAGCATGATCCAGCCGCCCATGCTCGAGCCGACCAGCAGCACCGGTGCCTCGTCGTCGAGGGAATCGATGACCGCCAGGGCGTCGTCGACCCAGCGGCCGATGGTGCCGTCGGCGAATTCGCCCGACGATTGGCCGTGGCCGAGATAATCGAAGCGCACATAGCCCTGGCCGCGCTCAGCGCAGAATGCCTCCAGCGCCAGCGCCTTGGTGCCGCTCATGTCCGACATGAAACCGCCGCAGAAGATCACCGACGGGCCGCTGCCTGGGCTGTGGTGATAGGCGACGTACGCACCGTCCGGGCGGTCGAGGCGTGCGGGCGCGGGATCGGTCATGGCGGCGGCTCCCCATGCGGGCTATCTATGGGGCCAAGGAGACCGCGCGCGTGTGCGCAGGTCAAGGGCAGGGACAATGGGCGAAGGGCGAAGCGCACTCCAGGTGTTGCCGGCGATGGGCGCCGGCGGCGTGCCGCGCGGCACGGTCGAGGTGGCGGCGGCGCAAGTCGCGGCGGGCTGGCAGGCGCTGGTGGCTTCGGCCGGCGGGCCCGGCGTCGCCGCACTCGAAGCCGCAGGCGCCGAGCACATCGCCTTGCCCCTGGAGAGCAAGAACCCTTTCGCCATCGCCGCCAATGGCCGCCGCCTGGAGGCATTGATCCGCCAGCGCGGTATCGAGCTCATACACGCTCGCAGCCGCGCGCCGGCCTGGAGCGCACTGTTGGCCGCGCGCGGCGCCGGCATCCCGTTCGTCACCACCTTCCACGGCACCTACGGCCACGCGAACGCGCTCAAGCGGCGCTACAATTCGGTCATGACAAAAGGCGATCGGGTGATCGCCATCTCCGAGCACATCGCCCGGCACATGCAAGAGGTCTACGGTACGCGAGCAGAGCGCATCCGCGTCATCCCACGCGGCGTGGATCTGGCGGTGTTCGATGCGGCCAGGGTGACGCCCGAGCGAGTCGCTGCGCTGCGCCAGGCCTGGGGCGCCGACGATGCGCCGGTGGTTCTGCTGCCGGGCCGGTTCACGGGCTGGAAGGGCCAGACAGTTATGATAGAGGCCGCCCGCTTGGCGCAACGGCCCATGCGTATCGTCCTGGCGGGCGACGCCCAGGGCCGCGAGCGTTATGTGGCGCGGCTGCGGGCGCAGATATCTGAGGCGCGGCTCGACGATATGGTGCTCCTGCCCGGCCCGGTTGACGACATGGCAGCGGCCTGCCTCGCCGCTGACGTGGTGGTCTCGGCCTCGACCGACCCGGAAGCCTTCGGCCGCGTCGCCATCGAAGGCCAGGCCATGGGCCGTCCGGTCATCGCCAGCGCCCATGGCGGCTCACTCGAATCCGTGGCCGACGGCGAAACCGGTTGGTTGGTGCCGCCCGGCGACGCCGCCGCCCTGGCTGCTGGGCTGGAGCGAGCCCTTTCCCTGCCCGAGGAGGCGCGCGCTGCCATTGGTGCAGCGGGAATCGCCCGCGTGCGCGAGCAATTCACGACCGAGACGATGTGCGCCGCGACGCTTGCCGTTTACGAAGAGCTTTTGGGCCATGGCTGAGCGCATCCTCGTAATCAAGCTCGGCGCGCTTGGCGACTGGGTGCTGGCGACGGGGCCGTTTGCGGCCATCCGCGCGCACCACCCGGCTGCCGAGATCACGCTACTCACCGTGCCGGGCTTCGCGGGATGGGGCGAGGCCTGCGGCTGGTTCGACCAGGTCTGGCTCGACGAGCGCCCGCGCTGGACGCGGCCCGGCGCCTGGCTCGCCATGCGCCGGGGCCTGGCGGCGGCCGGCTTCGCGCGGGTCTACGACTTGCAGACCTCGGTTCGCTCGAGCCTTTATTTTCGCCTTTTCCAGCGCGCCGCGCGGCCCGAATGGTCGGGCATCGCTCCCGGCTGCTCGCATCCCCATGCCAATCCCGGCCGCGATGCCATGCACACCCTCGACCGCCAGGCCGAGCAGCTGGCCATGGCCGGTATCACTCAGGTGCCGCCGCCCTCGCTCGACTGGCTCGACGCCGAGATCGCGTTGCCGAAAGCGCCCTACGCCCTGCTGGTTCCCGGCGGCGCCCCCCACCGCCCGGCCAAGCGCTGGCCCCATTACGCGGCGCTGGCAAAGGCACTGGCCGAGCGCGGCACCCTGCCGGTGCTGATCGGTGCTGAGGCCGAGCGCGAGACGCTGGCCGCCATCGCCGCAGCGGCGCCCTGTGAGAACCTCTGCGGCCAAACCAGCCTCGACCAGCTCGCCCCGCTCGCCCGTGGCGCTGCGCTGGCGATCGGCAACGACACCGGCCCCATGCACATCATCGCCACCTGCGGCACGCGCAGCGTCGTGCTGTTCAGCGACGCCTCTGACCCCAGCCTCTGTGCGCCGCGCGGCGGGGCCGTCACGGTCCTGCGCCGGGCCCCGCTGTCGGACCTGGCACCCGAGAAAGTCTTGGCCGCCCTCGCTTGACAGGGCACCGCACGGCAACCATTGTCCGCGCCGATATGGCTGATATTTCCGAATCGGCGGCCCAAGAGGTCGCCATTACGCTGCCGGACGGCTCCGTCCGCGCCTTTCCGCGCCCCGTCACGGCCGGCGATGTCGCTGCCGCCATCGGGCCTGGCTTGGCCAAGGCGGCGCTCATCGCGCGTGTCGATGGGGCGCTGTGGGATCTCTCGCGCGAGATCGAACGCGACGCCGAGGTGGCGATCGTCACCGCCAAGGACGAGGATGGGCTGAAGGTGCTGCGCCACGATGCCGCGCATGTGCTGGCCGAGGCGGCGAAAGAGCTTTGGCCCGACATCCAGGTCACCATCGGCCCTGTCATCGAGGACGGCTTCTATTACGACTTCGCCCGCGACGAGCCGTTCACGCCGGAGGATCTCGAAGCGCTGGAAGCGCGCATGGCCGAGATCGTCGATCGCGACGAGCCGATCACCCGCGAGGTCTGGCAGCGCGAGGACGCCATCCACTTCTATGAAGAGATCGGCGAGAAATACAAGGCGCAGATCATCCAGGAGCTGCCCGACGACGAGACCATCACGATCTACAAGCAGGGCGGCTTCACCGATCTCTGCCGCGGCCCGCATTTGCCGTCGACGGGCAAGCTCGGCAAGGCCTTCAAGCTGCTCAAGCTGGCCGGTGCCTATTGGCGAGGCGATTCGCGCAACGCCATGCTGCAACGGGTCTACGGCACCGCCTGGCGCTCCGAGAAGGAGCTCAAGGCCTATCTCCACCGCCTCGAAGAAGCGGAGAAACGAGACCACCGCCGCCTCGGCCGCGAGATGGACCTCTACCACTTCCAGGAGGAAGCGGCGGGCAGCGTCTTCTGGCACCCCAAGGGCTGGACCGTCTATTGTGCCGCCCAGGACTATATGCGCCGCCGCCTCGATGCGGCCGGCTATGTCGAGGTGCGTACGCCAGAGCTCGTGGACCGCGTGCTCTGGGAGCGCTCGGGCCATTGGGAGAAGTTCCGCGAGCACATGTTCACTGCGGAGTCGGAAGACCGGGTGCTGGCGCTCAAGCCCATGAACTGCCCCTGCCACGTGCAGATTTTCCGCCAGGGCATAAAGAGCTACCGCGACCTGCCGCTGCGTATGGCCGAATTCGGCGCCTGCCATCGCAACGAGCCTTCCGGCGCCCTGCACGGCTTGATGCGCGTGCGTGCCTTCGTCCAGGACGACGCCCATATTTTCTGCACCGAGGACCAGATCTCGTCGGAGACTGTGGAATTCTGCACCCTGTTGCTCGATATTTACCGCGACTTCGGTTTCGAGGACGTGATGGTGAAGTTCGCCGATCGCCCGCCCGTGCGCGCCGGCGACGACGCGACGTGGGACCGCGCCGAGACGGCCCTCCAAGAGGCCTGCCGCGCCGCCGGGCTGGAGCCCGTGGCCAATCCGGGCGAGGGCGCGTTCTATGGCCCGAAGCTCGAGTTCGTCCTCCGCGATGCCATCGGCCGCGACTGGCAGTGCGGCACCTTGCAGGTGGATTTCGTGCTGCCCGAGCGCCTCGACGCCAACTATGTCGGCGAGGACGGCGACAAGCACCGCCCGGTCATGCTGCACCGGGCCATTCTCGGCTCCTTCGAGCGCTTCATCGGCATATTGGTCGAGAACTATGCCGGGCGCCTGCCGCTCTGGCTGTCGCCGGTACAGGCCGTGGTGGCGACCATCACCAGCGATGGCGATGCCTATGCCACGGAGGTCCGCGATGCATTCGCTGCCGCCGGCCTGCGTTGCGAGATCGACCTGCGCAACGAGAAGATCAACTACAAGGTCCGTGAGCACAGCCACGCCAAAGTGCCCGTGATCGCCGTCGTCGGCGCACGCGAGGCGGCCGAGCGCACGGTATCGTTACGCCGCTTGGGCGATAAAAAGCAGGAAGTGCTTGCCCTCGACGACGCGATATCGATACTTGTCGCCGCTGCTGCCGATCCGCTGACGCGGGCCGGCAAAACCTAACGAGGTGTTTTTCCCCAGAGCTGTCAAAGTCGTGTCGTGGCTCTCGGGAAGGAGAGGCCGTCGCGCTTTGCGCGTGCCTTGATGTCAATAACGAGAGGAGAAGCCCGATAGCCAGATTCCATCCGCCCGTGCCCCCGCAACGCGAGGGTCCACGCGCCAACGACCAGATTCATGCCGATCCGGTACGCCTGGTCGACGATGAGGGTGAAATGATCGGGGTGCTTTCCTTAAGGGACGCCCAGACCCGTGCCGACGACGCGGGGCTCGATTTGGTCGAGGTCTCGCCCAATGCCGCACCGCCGGTCTGCAAGATTCTCGATTACGGCAAATACAAATACGATGCGCAGAAGCGCGCCGCCGAGGCGCGCAAGAAGCAGAAGACCATCGACATCAAGGAAATCAAGATGCGTCCCGGCATCGATGACCACGATTACGATGTCAAGATGCGCAGCATCGTCAAGTTCCTCGGCGAAGGCGACAAGGTCAAGGTGACCCTGCGCTTCCGCGGCCGCGAGATGGCCCATCAGAACCTCGGCATGCAGGTGCTCGACCGGGTCCGCGACGAGCTCGACGAACTCGGCAAGGTCGAACAGTTCCCCAAGATGGAAGGCCGCCAGATGACCATGGTGATCGCCCCGAGATAAGGGGCGAGCCATCACCAAGATTGGTTTTCCGGTCAATACGGCGCCTACGCGGCTGCCTTCTGTGTGGCTCGTGGAAAAAACTTGACAAATATGGTGTATTTTGACTCACTGATTCGGCGCAACCTGGGATCGATGTACGGACATAAAATTCAATGCCGACGAATATCATGGTGAATGAGTCTGAGGATTATGTCGGCCCCGAGCCAACAAACCTTACGAAACAGTCCGTTTACGCCATCGCTCGGAGTGTCGCCGATTCGGTGGAGTACGAACCAAATGGCGATATTCGTGATGCGGTTAAGAAGCTTGGAGGGACTATTGAATACAGAGATTTTTGGCAGTTGGATTCGCCCTACTCCGGGTCTCTGGATGTAGAAGGCGTAAGGGACTTCACAATTTTCGTCGCCATGAGAACAAGCTTGGAGCGCGACCGATTTACAGTGGGCCATGAGCTGGGCCACTACGCTCTTCACTATTTATGGCGAAAATTAAATTCTGATGACGTGCCTCAAAGAATGCGTGCTCTGCGATACGGCTCATCGAGAATTGAGTGGGAAGCAAACTGGTTTGCTGCAGAATTTTTGATGCCAGAATCGAAATTCGAAATCGCGATACAGGAATTTGGCAATCATTATGCGTCGATTGCAAGATTTTTTGGGGTATCAGTTATGGCTGCAAAAGTTAGATACAAAGCGTTACAGAAATAATTTCTTAGAAACGATCAACCCATCTTCTTTTGACCTGCTATGGCCAGGAACATAAAACCCAATATACCACTTTTCCTGGAACCGAAGTTAAGGATCTTTCTGAGCATAGACCTTGCAGGGTCGACATCTATTAAACAGAAGGGCGATCTTCCCCTGAAGGAACCAAAGGTAGTGTCCAGAATCTTTCGCACATTTTGTTAGGCA
>CAYPAX010000117.1:0-13678 GCA_964408735.1 uncultured Rhodospirillaceae bacterium
GGAATACACCTTAACTAGGCCGCCAACCTGTCCAACAATGTGGGACCACCTCATTGCAGGCCGGAGCCCCGTCGCTTCCGATAGATGCCCTCATCCTACCCCTACTCTTCGTCGTCCGCCTCCGGCATATCCTCCGCCAGAAGCGCCGAAAAGTCGTGGATCTGCTCGCTGACGCTGTCGATGGCGGTACGTTCCATGGTGTCGTAGCGCGCCAGCACCTCTTCGCCGAGCGCCGTCACTTGCGCGCCGCCGCCGCCGCGGCCGCCGGGGTTGGCTTCGACGACGGGGGAGCGGAAGCAGCGGTTCATGGTGTCGCAGAGCAGCCAGGCGCGGCGGTAGGACATGCCGAGCTCGCGCGCTGCCGCCGAGATGGAGCCGGTCTCGCCGATGGCCCTGAGCAGCGCGACCTTGCCCGGTCCGACCGCAATCTCCGGGCCGAAGAGAAGTCGCAGGCGAAGCTTGCGCTGCCCGCCCATGGCTTAACGCTCGAAGGTCGAGTGGATGACTTTGTCGCCAGGCACGATGCCGAGTTGTTCCGCCCTGCCGCCCTTGATCTCGATGACGGCGCGCGCGGGGCCGCCGGAGCTGATGGTCTCGAGCGACAGCGGCGTCGTCCAGCGCGCGATGCGGGTGATGGTGCCGTGGGCATCGACGAACAGCATGTCGAGCGGGATCAGGGTGTTCTTCATCCACATGGCGATGGGGCCGGTGCGGCCGAAGTCGAACAGCATGCCGGCATTGTCGGCAAGCTCGCTGCGGAACATCAGCCCGCGCGCCATCTGGCGGTCGCCTTCGGCCAGCTCGATCTCGAAATGGTGGCGCGTCTGGGTCGCGGCGCTTTCGATCCAGAGCTCGTCGCGGGGGAAGACCAGATCCTCGGCGGCGGCCGGCGCCGCCAGCAGGATGAGTGCGACGACGAACAGATGCCTCATGGCTGGCCGTCCTCCAATTCGCGGAAATCGAATATGGCCACGTCCTTCTCGCCGGCCGCCGCCAGCCTGGTGCCGTCGGGCGACCAGGATATCGCCAATGTGGCCGTGTCGGTGGCGTGGCGGACCAGGCGCTCGGCACCGCTCCCGAGCTCGGCGAGAAGCACGCAGCCGTCGTCATAGGCCGCGGCAACAAGCTCATGGTGTGGATGGCAGGCGATGGCGCTGACGTGGCGGCCGCTCATGGGCGCAAGCTGGGCCGGGGCGTGCCAGCCGCGCTTGCCGGGCTCGTGGTCGGGGCGCCAGCAGAGCAGGCCGCCCTCGCCGTCGCCGATGAGGGCGTTGCCGGCGCTGTTCCAGGCCAGGCGGTTGGCGCGGCCGAGCAGGGTCGCCGGCTCGCACTCGGTGTCGAGGCGCCAGCAGGTGGTGGTGGCGGCCTCCGTGCCGGCGGCGAGGCGGCTGCCGTCGCGGGACCAGGCGAGGTTGTGCACGGCATTGCAGCCGAGGCGTTGCGGCACTGTGTTGTCTCTTGGTCGCCAGAGCAGCACCGAGTCCGCGCAGCCTATGGCAATGGTTTGTGCATCCGGAGACAAGGCCACGGTGTTGACCGACGGCACTTCGATATGCGCGATCTCGCGGCCGGCGGCGTCGAGCAGCCAGGCGCCGCCCGGCGTCGCCACGGCAAAGCGGCCGGCGGCGCCATCCAATGCCAGGGCGCCCTGGCCTTCGGCGCGGGGCTCGTAAAGCTCGGCCGCGAAGCCGCCGCCGTCGATCATCACCGCGCGGCCGTCCGCGCCGAGGCTGGCGACCTCGCCGCCGTCTCCCGAAGCCAGGGCGCGCACCGCGCCGTCGTGGATGGCCTCGCCGATCATGCGCCGCGAGTCGTAGCGGTTGAGCATGACCAGGCGCACGCTGCCGTCGACAAAACCGAAAGCGGCGTGTTCGCCGTCGCCGGTGAACGCGGTCGCCGTCGCGGCGCAGCCGACCTGCCAGCGGGTCAAGCCCACCCCCGGCGCGTTGGCCGCTTCCGGCCAGCCCAATGCCAGCGCCGCGAGCGCCATCAGCCGCCCCCCTCCGACCTATGCCCGATCTTGCATTTTCGCATCATGCCCAATAGGGGAACAGACCCGGCCGCCGGACGCAAGAGCCGTTAGCGCGCGGCGCTTAGTCGCGCCAGGCCGGCTTCGAGATCGGCGACCAGATCGTCCACGTCTTCCAGCCCGGCATGGATGCGCAAGGCCGGGCCGTCGTCGGACCAGGTGGTGGCCGTGCGGTGACGGTGCGGCTTGGTGGGAATGATCAGACTTTCGTAGCCGCCCCAGGAATAGCCCATGGCGAACAGATCCATGTCGTCGAGCATGGCCGCCAGCGCTTGCCGGGATGCCGGCTTCAGGACCAGGCCGAAGAGGCCGCTGGCGCCGCTGAAGTCGCGCTGCCAGAGCGCATGCCCCGGGTCGTCCGGCAAAGCGGGATGCATGACCCGCGCGACCTCGGGCCTCGCTTGCAGCCACTCGGCCAGGGCCAGGCCGGTTTCCATATGGCGCTGCAGGCGTACGCTCAGGGTGCGCATGCCGCGCTGGGCGAGATAGACATCGTCCGGTCCCGCCGCGGCGCCGAGGTCGAAAGCCGCGGCGCGAACCGCGCGGTGGTGCTCCGCCGTGGTCGTGATGACACCAAGCATGGCATCGGAATGGCCGCTGATATATTTCGTTGCCGCCTGGATCGAGACATCCGCGCCAAGCGCGAAGGGATCGCAATAGAGCGGGCTCGCCCAGGTGTTGTCGCACATCACGACGCAGCCCTTGGCATGGGCGGCCTCGGCGATGGCGGGAAGGTCCTGCACCTCAAAGGTCTCGGAGCCCGGCGATTCGACGAACACGAGCTTCGTGTCGGGGCGAATCAGCGCGCCGATCCCGGCGCCGATCAGGGGATCGTAATAGGTGGTCTCGACACCGAAGCGCGTAAGAAATCCGTCGCAGAAGGCCCGCGTCGGCCCATAGGCCGTGTCCACCATCAGCAGATGGTCGCCTCTTTTCACGAACGCGGTCAGTGCCGCCACCAATGCCGCCTTGCCCGATCCGAACAGCACGGCACGGTCGCCGCCCTCGACCGCCGCCACGGCTTCTTCCAGCGCAAAGTGGGTCGGTGTGCCGTAGCGGCCGTAATAGGTGACGCCGGCATCGAAGCGTTTGCGCTGCGTCTCTTCTAGCGCCGCGAGGGTGGGATAGGTGATGGTCGAGGCGTGGTAGACGGGCGGGTTGACCACCCCGTGGTTCTTGTCCGGTGCGCGCCCGGCGCCGATCAGAACCGTATCCTTTTTCATGTCACGCGTCTTCTTCGACAATCTTCGCCTTGGTCGCCTGGATCACGGGCCAGAAATCATAGCCCGCATAGACCTCGCTCTTGAAGGTGGTGTAGCTGCCGGATTCCAGCGCCCGGTTGACCTCGCGCACCTTGGCGGGCGGTACCATCAGGGTCACCACGTGGCCGAAGCTCATGAGCTGATACCAGCTCTTTACTTCCACGCCCTCGGGCGGAAAGTTCTTGAAGAAGTCGTTCTTGCGCAGATTGGCGCCCATCTCGTCGAGGGTGAGCTGCTGCGTGTGCTTGAGAAAGATGTGCAGCATCACGCGTTCGCTGTCGGATGTGATCGCTCCCGGATCCTGATCCGCCATTAGGCCTCTCCCTGGTCGATGGGTGTGTCCTCGCGCCCGCCCCATTCGGTCCACGAGCCGTCATAGACGGCGACGTCGGTCTTGCCGATGAGATAGAGGCCGAGCGCCAGGATGCAGGCGGTAACGCCGCTGCCGCAACTGGTGACGATGGGGCCGTTGCGGTCGATGCCGCTTGCGTCATAGAGCGCCTGCAAGGCGTCCGCGGGCTTCATGGTCTTGGTCTCGGCGTCGTAGAGCGTCGGAAACGGCAAATTGTAGGAGCCCGGAACGCGGCCGCCGCGCAGGCCCGCGCGCGGCTCGGGCTCGCTGCCTGTGAAACGGCCGGCGCTGCGGGCATCGAGCACCTGTTCGCGCTGGCTCTTCACATTGCCCAAAATCTGGCCGACATCGCGCACCAGCATATCGTTGCGGCGGGCGGTGAGATGCCGCTCCTGGGGAAAGACCTTCTCGGCATCGACCGGGCGCTCCTCGGCCAGCCACTTGGGCAGGCCGCCGTCGAGCACCGCCACGTCTTCGTGGCCGAAAACCCGGAAGGTCCACCAGGCCCGCGCCGCACTTCCCATGCCCGTAGTGTCGTAGACGATGACCCGCACGCCGTCGCCAAGGCCGAGGGCGCGCATGCGGCTGGCGAACTTGGCAGGGTCCGGCAGCATATGCGGCAGGTCCGACGCCGTATCGGCGATCTCGTCGATATCGAAAAACACCGCACCGGGAATGTGCTGCGCGTCATACTCCGCGCGCGGATCGCGCTCAAGCTGCGGCATGTGCCACGAGCCATCCACCACGCGCACATCCGGCGCCTCGAGATGTCCCGCCAGCCATTCGGTCGAGACAAGCGCGTCGGGGTTGGCGTAGTCCATGGGTGTATTCCTATCGTTCGTCGTCAACCAGCAGCACATTGATGCGGCGGTTGTGGCGGCCTTTGTTTTCGATCTTGCCGATGCGCACCTGGCCGATCTCGCCGGTGCGGGCGACGTGGGTGCCGCCGCAGGCTTGCAGGTCGACGCCGGCGACCTCGATCAGGCGCACCTGGCCGGCGTCGCGCGGCGGGGCCACCGACATGGTCTTGACCAACTCGGGTTGAGCTTCGAGTTCGGCATCGCTGATCCAGCGGGCGCTGACCGGGTGGTCCTCGGCGATCAGGCGGTTGAGATCCTCGGTGAGCTGGGTCTTGTCGAGTGAGGTGTCGGGCAGATCGAAGTCGAGACGGCTCTTCTCCAGGCCGACACTGCCGCCGGTCACGGCGCCGTCGACCAGGGATGACAGGAGATGCAGGGCGCTGTGGGAGCGCATCAGTCTGTGCCGGCGCGGCCAGTCGATGCTCGCGGTGACGGTATCGCCGACATCCGGCAGGGCTGAGCCATCGGCGGGAACATGCAGGATGTCGTCGCCGTCCTTCACCGTATCGGTGATCTCGATTCGGCTGCCGTCCGCGCGCTCCAACCATCCCATATCACCCGGCTGGCCGCCGCCGCGGGCATAGAAGACGGTGCGGTCGAGGCGAATGCCGCGCGCGTCGGCGCCGGTCACGCGGGCTTCGCAGCTTTGTGCATAGGCGTCGTCGCGGAAGACCGGCTCGGTCATGGCGGCTAGCCCATCCAGTTCGGGACCGGCAGGTCCTTCGAGCGCAGGAAGTCCGGGTTGAAGAGCTTGCTGGCGTAGCGGTCGCCATAGTCGCAAAGCACGGTGACGATGGTGTGCCCCGGCCCCATGGCTTGTCCCATCTTGATGGCGCCCGCGATATTGATGCCGGTGGAGCCGCCGAGCACCAGCCCTTCGCCTTTGATCATGGCGAATATCTCCGTCAGGGCTTCCGTATCAGTAACCTGCTGGGCGTCGTCTATGGGCGCGCCTTCGAGATTGGCGGTAATCCGCCCTTGGCCGATGCCCTCCGTCACCGAGTCGCCCTCGATGACCGGCGCGCCGGGCTTGTAGAGCTCGTAGATCTTGGCGCCGAGGGGGTCGGAGGCCCAGATCTGGATGTCCCGATTGCGCTCCTTCAAGGCGATGGCCGCGCCGGCGAGGGTGCCGCCGGTGCCCACCGCGCAGGTGAAGCCGTCGACCCTGCCGTCGGTCTGGCGCCAGATCTCTGGCCCGGTGCCTTCGACATGGGCTTGGCGGTTGGCGACATTGTCGAACTGGTTGGCCCAGATCGCGCCCGCCGGTTCCGAGCCTGCGATCTCGTCGGCCAGGCGACCGGAATACTTCACGTAGTTGTTGGGGTCGGAATAGGGCACGGCGGGGACCAGGCGCAGATCGGCGCCGCACATGCGCAACATGTCCTTTTTTTCCTGGCTCTGGGTCTCGGGCATGACGATGACCGAGCGATAGCCGAGCGCATTGCCGACCAGCGCCAATCCGATGCCGGTATTTCCTGCCGTACCCTCGACGATCACGCCACCGGGCTTGAGCACGCCGCGCCTTTCGGCATCGCGCACGATGAACAGGGCGGCGCGGTCCTTTACCGACTGCCCGGGATTGAGGAATTCGCACTTGCCGTAAATCTCGCAGCCCGTCAGCTCCGATGCGCGCTTGAGGCGGAGCATCGGCGTGTTGCCGACGAGATCGGTAAAGCCCGGCTTGATGTCCATGACTGTCTCCCGGATGAGCTCAGGCCGCTTGCGGGCCGCGTCGCACGAAGCCGCGTTGGGGGTCGTAGCCGTAAATGGCGCCGACCAGGAACGCGACCGTGCAGCCGCCGACGACGAGCGCACCAAGGCCGTAGAACTGGCCTTCGCCGGCATAGCGCACGAGCTGCACGCCGTATGTGAAGGGGTTGAACTGGGCCACCCACCAGACCACATCGGCACCGTTCTCCAACAGCCGCCAGAGCGGGAACAGGGCCGGCGAGATGAAGAACATCGGAAAGATGACGAAGTTCATGGTGCCGGCGAAGTTCTCGAGCTGCTTGATGTGCACCGAAAGCAGCAGCCCGAGCGCGCCCAGCATCATGCCGGTGAGAATCAGCGCCGGCAGGGCGTAGAGCCAGCCCATGGGATCGGTAAAGGCCACCTGCAAGCCGGTAAACATGTCGAACGGCAGACAGATGAGCAGGAAGGCATAGGCCTGGATCACCGACAGAAAGGTGCCTGAGAGCAGCTTGGCGGTGAGCAGATACCAGCGCGGCAGGGGCGCGGTGAGCAGCAGCCGCATCATGCCCATCTCGCGGTCGTAGACCATCGAAAGCGACGATTGCATGCCGCTGAACAGCAGCACCATGCAGGCGAGGCCCGGCAGGATGTAATACTCGTACACCACATTCTGCTGCGGGTAGGGGTCGCCGGCATCGATGCCGAAGGTGTTGCGGAAGCCCAGGGCGAAGACGAACAGCCATAGCGCCGGGCGGACAAAGGCTGAGAACAGCCTGCCCTTCTGCTGCAGGAATTTGATCACCTCGCGCCGGCTCAAGGCGACGAGTGCCGTGACCGCATGGTCGGCTCGCATCGTGACGGTGTCCTCTCCCCGAAGTGCCTCTTGCTCTTTATTGTGATTTTCTAGCGTGCGCGGCGCCTGCCGTCAAAAGGCACACTCGGATTCGCGCTCGCCCTGCCCCAGCGTGTCGAGATCGTTGGTGCGATGTTTGAAGCCCTCGATCGGCGCGCGCGCACTGACCCAGTCCGGAGTCGCCAGCATGATCGGCTGGCGCAGCTGGTTGTTCCAGGCACGAAAGCTCATGCCCGGGCCCTTCGAGCCATCGACACGCATTTGCTCGCCGCGGAAATACTCGCGAATATCCGCAACTTCGCGCGACTTGCTGCGCGCCACGGCTTCGCCAATCGCTTTCATCGAGACCCAGGCGCCCCAGTCGGCCTCGCCCATACGGCGGCCATGCAAGCGCTCGAAGCGGCCATGCACTTGCGGCGCGCCGTGGCGCGTGTAGGACCAGTGCCAGATGCGCGGTACCAATCCCGCGGCGCCGACCACGGGTGCGGCGCGCTGGGTGCGATAGGGCGCGCCGAGCGCGAACTCGCCATGGATGTCGGCGATAAAGACGGCGTCGTAATCGACGGAGCCGGTGAGGAAGTCGAGATCGTTGGCTTCGCGCGCCCGCGGGTCGTTGCCGAGCACGAAGTTGCGGGTTTCGGTGATCTCGAGACCGAACAGCTTGGCCGAGCGTGTGAAAGCCGCAGCGGACTCGGCATCGCGGGGGAAGGGACCCTGGAGCACGAGGATCTCCTGCCAATTGCGCTCCTTGAGGTGCTGGGCGAGGGCGTCGGCAAGCATCGCCTCGCTGGCGGCAATGTGGAAAAGATTGGTCTGGCATGCGCTGCTGCGCAAGCTGTCGCCGCGAGCCGTGGCGTTGAGGAGCAGGACGTCCTCGCCCGCCAGGCTTGCCGATACTTCAGCGACCACGTCGGTCGTCGCATCGAGCACGAACACCGTGGCTCCGGCTTCGCGCATGCGGGCAATCTCGGTCAGCATGGCAGCAGCGTCGGCCACGCGCGCGTGGTCCATGGCGAAAATTGTCTTGGCCACGCGCTTCAGGCGCGAAAGGTCTTCCATGCCCAGCTCAGCGCCTGCCAGGCCGCGGCGGTCGACAATGGCGGTCGAGGAGCGGATATCCACCGGATGAATGCCCCACTCGTCGTAGCGCGCATCCTCGGCCATATCGAGATAGCCGATGGTCATGACAGGCGTATCGTCGTCTTGGGCCAGCGCGAGCGGCGCGGCCAGCAGGAGGGCGAGGCATGCGAGCAGTCTGCGCATCAGTCGTCGATACGCACGGTATGGGGGGTGCGCCCGACCGAGATGGCATTGATAGCGCGGTTCTTGCCGGTGTCGATGATGGTGATGTCGTCGCTGGCGCCATTGGTCACGACGAGCAGGCTTTCGTCGCGGTTGAGCGCGGCGCCCCAGACCCTATCGCCGGCGAGGATGTATTCCTCGACCTCGCGGCTGGCCACATCGACCACCGCGACATGACGGGCGCGGCCGAGAGTGACATAGGCGGTCTTGCCGTCGCTGGTCATGGCGAAATCCACCGGATTGATGTCTTCCTGGCGCATGCCGCGCTTTTCGAAATAGACATCGCCGAGGGGTGCAAAGGTTTGCGCATCGAGAATACTGAGCGTGCCGCCAAGCTCGTTGGTGACCCAATATTCCTTGTCGTCGGGTGTCACGATGCCTCGGCGCGGGCGATTGCCGACCAGCACCTCGTCGACGATCTCGCCGGCCCAGGGGTCGATGATCAGGACCGAATTGGTAGCTTCCGATGTGACGAAGACGACTTTGCCGTCGTGACGGAAGGTAATGCCCTCGGGCTCGACGCCGACATCCTCGATCACGCGCAGCTGTTTGCCGCTGGCGACGTCGGTGACGGTCACCTCGTTGTCGTCCTCGTTGGCGACCACGATAATCTTGCCCGAGGGGTCGAGCTGGAAGATCTCCGGGTCCTCGCCGGCCTCGATGGTGCCTGTGACCTCAAGGGTCGCGATGTCGATCACCTCGATGTGGTCGTCGCCGCTGGTGGCGACATAAAGCAGGCTGCGGTCGGGGCTGAAGCGCATGTCGCGGGGACGATCACCGGTCGCGATGGTCCTGACCACCTCGAAGCTGCCGCCATCAATGACGGTGACGGTGTCGTCGGATTCATTGCTGACGAAGATGTAGCCGGTACCTGCCGCCTGGGGGGCGACACTCCAGGCAAGAAAAGCGATTAGCCCGACAGCGAATGTGGGTAGGGGAAACTTCACTCTTTTTCTCCCGAAATCTCGATCTCGTTACGCCGCGTCGCCGCCGGTCAGGGCAACGAAGGCATCGTGCAGGTCCGCCTCGCCCGTCTCCTCGATCAGCGCCTGCGGGCTGCCGCTGGTCAACACGCTGCCGCGGTGCAGGACGACGACGCGGTCGGCCTTCTCGGCCTCGTCGACAAGGTGCGTCGCCCAGAGGATCGCCATCTTGCGCTCGCGCCTGAGCTCCAGGACATAGGCGAGGAGATCGCGTCGGCTCGACGGGTCGAGGCCTACCGTGGGCTCGTCCATGAGCAGCACTTTCGGCCGGTGTAGCAGCGCCCGCGCCAGTTCGATCCGGCGGCGCTGGCCGCCCGAAAGCGCGCGCGACTTGTCGTTGGCGCGGTCGGCGAGATTGAGCTTTTCGAGTTCGTAGATGACACGCCGGCGCCCCTCGGCGCCGCCGATACCGTGCAGGCTGGCGTGAAAGCGCAGGTTCTCGGCGACGGACAGGTCGAGGTCGAGGGTGGGTTGCTGGAAGACGACGCCGATGCCTGACAGTGCTGGCACCGCATTGCGGCTGATATCGGCGCCGTCCACCTCGATGGAGCCGCCATCGGCCACGAACAGGCCTGTCAGAAGCTGAAAGAGTGTCGTCTTGCCGGCGCCGTTGGGCCCGAGCAGCGCCGCGAATTCGCCCTCGGCGAGGGCGATGTTGGCGCCGTTGAGCGCCTTGCGCGGGCCATAGCTTTTTTGCACGTCGTGGGCATTGAGGGCCCAGCGCGTTGCTGTCTCCGTGGGCACGTCGTTCACCTCGAACCTCCGGCCGCCTGCCGGTCGTCCGGCTCTTTTTCTGTCGGCGTCTCTGACACAGTATTCAGCCCTTGCAAAAGCAGGCGATTGCCCGCCAGCAGTTGCTGGCGGTAGTCTTCTATGCGCGGATCCTCGACATCGCGCGGCCGCTCGATGGGCACGGGCTCGTCCAGGATAACGGATGACGGCGCCCCCGACAGGAACAGGATGCGGTCGCCGAGATAGATCGCTTCGCGCAAATCGTGGGTGACGAAGAGCACTGTCGTCGGTCGCGCCCGCCAGAGCTGCAGCAAGATGCCGCGCAAGTGATCGGCGACCGGCCCGTCGAGCGAAATGAAGGGCTCGTCGAGTAGCAGCAGCTCGGGCTCGGTGACGAAGGCGCGAGCCAGCGCCACGCGGCGCTGCATGCCGCCGGAAAGGCGGTTGGGATATTCGTCGAGGCGGTCGCCGAGCTTCATCTCTTCGAGCAGAGCCTCGGCGCGGCCGCTATCGGCCTCTTGCGGCGGCAGCACCAAGCGTACGTTCTCACGCACCGTCGCCCAGGGCAACAGCCGTGGCGTCTGGAACATGTAGCTGATGCGCGAGCTCTTGGTGTCGGCCTTGCCGCCGAAGCGGATGGTCGCCTCCGCTGCATGATCGAGGCCGGCAACCACATTGAGCATGGTGGTCTTGCCGCAGCCGGACGGGCCGACGATACAGACGAACTGACCTGCCGCGGCAGTGAAATCGAGCCCTTCGATGGCCAGCCTCTCGGGCTCGCCAGCCATGGAGGGATAGGCCTTGCGGTCGATGCGAACCGAAAGCTCTGACCCTGTCGCGGTCATTTCCGCCACCGCGTCATGCGCCGCTCGAGCGGCTCGACGAAAGCGATCTCGACCAGCAGCATGACCACCACGAAAGCCATGGTGTAGGCCAGCAGACCGGCGATGTCGAAATACTGGAAGAAATTGGCCATGCGGAAGCCGATGCCGCTCGAGCCGCCGATCAGCTCGACCACCAGCACGATCTTCCAGATCAATGCCACGCCCGAGCGCCCGGCCGCCATCAGGTAGGGATAGAGCTGGGGCAGGAAGAAATGGAAGAACGTGCGTCGCCGGCTGACGCGGAAGATCTCCGCCACTTGCAGAAGGTCGCGGTCGATGGCTCTCGCGCCCTCGCGCAACGTCACTACGACGTTGGGAATCTTGTTGAGCGCCACGGCAACGATGAAGGAGGCCTCGTTGATGCCGAACCAGAGCAGGCAAAGGATGATCGTAACGAGCGCCGGAATGTTAAGGAACAGGATCAGCCAGCCGTCGAACAGGTGATCGAGGCGGCGGTTGAATCCCATGGCGATGCCGATGGCAGAGCCGATGACCATGGCGAGCAGAAATGCGGCCAAGACTCGGAACAGCGTGAGGCCCAGGTCGGTGAGCAGGGGCCCATCGGTGAGCTCGATCCAGAACGTGCTTGCCACCTGCCACAGATCGGGCAACTCGCGCGACTGCAGCAGCAGAGCCGCGACCTCCCAAATGACCAGCAGCGACAGAAAGGAGATCAGCCGCAGCTGAGTGGGGCTCGGCCCGCGGGCTATGGCGGCGGCTCGGCTCACGGCGTCCCCTGCCAGACGGTGCCCGGCGCGAGTTGCGTGGCGCGGCCGACCAGCTCGCGCCCGCCGAGCTTGGCGACGATGGCAAAAGCCGCCGCGATCGCATCGCTCTGCATGGCGGCGGTGGTTTGCGGCACGCCATCGCGATAGCCTTGGCGCAGGGAGGCCAGGACGGCGTCGTTCTCGGCCCGGGTCATGGGCCGCAGGCGCTCCCATTCCGCATCGGATTCGACGAGGATCTTGCGCGCCGCCGCGGAGGCGGCAAGGAAGCCCTGCAAGGCCTCGGGATTTTCCGCCGCCCAGGATTCCCGGAAGACATAGCCGATCAGCGGCAGTCGGCCCTCGACGCCGAGCGCAGGCAATATGTCCTGCACGCGCAGCATCTCGACGCTGTTGCCGGCCCGCAGCCGGGCTGAGTAGTTCCAGAAATTCAGCACGCCGTCGAACTCGCCTTGCAGGAACTTCTCCTGCAACAGCGGCGGCGCGCCGTGTATGGCCTTGACCATGTCGACCGGATCGCGGCCATGCTTCTCGATCATATAGGCGCGCAGCAGCAGCCAACTCTTGTCGACAGAGCCCCCGGCCACACCGAGCACCTTGTCGTCGAGATCGGCGAGGCTGTCGATACCGCGGTCGGGATGCACCATGAGCGAGCCCGCGGCCTCGGAATAGGGCACGAAGGTGTAATCGAAATCCGAATCCCGCTGGCGCGACACCCAGAGCCAGTCGGTCACGATCATGTCCGCCTCGCCCGCATTCAGTGCGATGGCGGTGGCGTTCTTGTTCGCCAGGCGGCGGGCATCGAGCACCACGCCCTGCTCGCGATCGAGGCCATGATGCTCTATCACGTCGATTTCCCAGTTCACGGTACCGAACTGGAGAATGCCGAGCCGCACGGTCGGCGGTTCCGCGCCCACGCCGGCGAGGTTGGCGAACAGGGCGATGCTCGCTGCCACAAAGAGCGTGCCGCAAGCGCTAAATCGTTCTCGGCTCATGAAAATCTCCGCCAGTCCGCCGATGGTGTGCCGCGGACCCCCGCGGACGACTCTCTCGGCCCGCGCGGCGCGGTGGCTCCTTATATAGTACGGGCTTGGGTCGGAAAAGAGGCGGCTCGGTGATGATTTCGTGCCCGTAAGGGGGATTCGCACAGATTGGTCGGGATTTGGCACGGAGTTTGCTTTTTGTCGCCAAGAAGGCCAAATTAGACAAGCAGGAGGCGTCGTTTTGACGCCGGAGGCATGGCATGGTCGGACTACTCGGCATACAGTTCGGAGGCTCCCTGGAGGCGGCTTTTCCGGTCTATCAGTCGCTGTCCCAGACGCGCGCAAAGCAGTTTGCCGCCTTCGAGCGGTTGCCGCAGACCGAGCGTGACGTCGATTATTTCCGCGCCAACGCCCAGAAAGTGGAGACGGTAGAGGAATTTCTTGCCGATCGCCGCCTTATGACCGTGGCCTTATCTGCCTACGGTCTGGACGACGAGTTGCAATATATGGGGCGAATCCGCAAGGTGATGACGGAGCCGCTCAGCGACAAGGAAGCGCTGGCAAACAAGCTCATCGATCCGCGTTTCAAGGCACTCTCCGGGGCATTCGCTTTCGGCACGACCGGTCTCGCCAACCTGGCCATCAACAAATTCGTCGAAGACGTGATCGACAAGTTCAAGACCAACGAGTTCGAGAAATTTCTCGGAGAGCGAAATCCGGCGCTACGCGAAGCGGAATATTTCAAGCGCAATATCGGCTCCGTCACCAACGCCTACAATATCCTTGGCGACAAGGTGCTGCGCGAGGTGGTGACCTTCACCTTGGGCCTGCCGAAAGAGATCGCCCTGCAAACGATCGAAAAGCAGAAGGACTTGATCGACACCCGGGTCGACATTGAGGACTTCAAAGACCCGGAATATGTCGACAAGTTCGTTCGCCGCTTTCTCATCCTGAAGGATCAGGCGGACATAGCAGCCCGTTGATTAAGTGGCTTTGCTGATTCTCACTCCCAGACGATGAA
>CAYPAX010000118.1:0-13575 GCA_964408735.1 uncultured Rhodospirillaceae bacterium
ATCAGACACAGCGACACGCGTCCAGAGCAGACTTCGTCAACGGGCTGCTATGGGCGATCCTTCTGGTCGTAATCTCCGCCTCGTTGTTTCCATTGCAGGCAGACGCTCGAGAGTGCATCTCGAAGACCGCGCGCATCAACGCCGACACAACGAACGACATTAGGCTGGAAATCTGTCGCGATGCGGATCAGTGGGTCATCACCGCCCATAGTCGCATCGGGACGCTGCTCTTCAAGGCCAAGCCGAGGTATTACCGCGCGAAGCTGAAATTTGATGATTACTCGGTCCTATTCGAGTTCAACCGATCAGGCCCATTCGAGAATCACATCATCTATTCCGTATCCCCCAGCAGCGACACGCGCTGGCACAGGCTTATCGAGCTGCCGTTTGACGTAGACAAGGCGCAGGAGTACGGCTGGCGGGGAATGGTCAGGTGGCAAGACCTGATGGACCGAGCAGCAACGATGGAAGGCGGGGCCCTTGCCCTCAGCGGAACCTATCGCTGCGCCGAAAGCTTCGTGATATCCGGGAAGCACAATTTTCGCCTGGTAGGGGTGCGGGGAACGTCGCCGACCGTCCATGTTCCCCGACTGACCGAGAATTGCATAGCTCTCGGCGCCGACAACGCCTATTTGACGATCGAAGGCTTCAGCATTGTTGGTAGCGCAAGCAAGTCAAGTGACGCGAATTATGACCGCTGGGGCTTGTGCGGCAGACCCGGTGATGCCGATGGCGAAATCTGGTTCTCCGTGAGTCGCGGCATTGGGTCGCAGTTTTGTATAGGTCGTCATGCTAAGAACATTAGAGGGCTATGGATTCGAAATATGGAGATATCGAATCTAACTACCGGCATTCAAGTGGCAACGGCCAAAGCAACCCAGAACACTTTGCGCGAGGTCATCATCGAGAACAACTTCATCCATCATCTGATTGGCCATAAGTCCGGTGTGGGATACGGCGTGCATCTGTATTTCAATACGAACCTTATCGTCCGCAACAACGTGATATTCCGAGCCGGACGGCACGCGCTTTACCAAGGAGACAGCCAGCCGACCGGATCCGCCGAAGGTGATGTGGCGGTGCAGGACCGGGTGTTCATGATTGGGAATGTTGTGGAGCAAAGTGGAACCCAACGGGGTGGACACAATGCCTGTATGGTTATCGCTCGCAGCTTGAACGTGACTGCCGCTGGAAACACTATTCAGGAGTGCGGCGGCAGCGACCTGACCGTCGAAATCAGCGAAGACGAGACACTGGGTATCAAGAATGTCTGGGTCATCGGGAATACGCTGTATCTGGGCAAGCATGTGAACGTCTTTTACAGCCTGCGACCTAAGCCAAAGGACGATCCCGCTGTGATATGGCGTAATTTCGACCTCGGTAAGGATGCTTTGTCATTCTATTTCAAGGCACGCGAATTCAGAGATTACAAATCGTGCCGCGACGCTTGCCGCGATGCTCCGCCGTACCGAGACGCTGGCGCAGGAGGGGCGGCGCCGGCACCGATGTTTCTGGCCCTGTTCGGCCCGACGGTATATCTGCTCGATGAGGCTGGCATCTACACCATGGATTGGCAAGGCAATAGTATCGAGAGACTGCCAGGCTCCGACGATCTAAACCTGGACAAGGCCGCCGCTCTTATCGTCATGGGCGATCGCCTTGCGGGAATTGTCGATAATCACATCGTCATGGTCGTGCCGAGCGATGGCTCGATACGGGAGTTGTCCTATGATGCTTGGCGCGGCGATGTGCGCATGACATTCTTCGACGGTGCGTTATACATCATTCAGTCCGATATTCTTCACCGCGTGACGAATTTCGACAACGGCAGTCCCGACCCGTTACCGACCGAGACTGACGATCCCTCGGAGGCATTTGAGTGTAAAACGAAATGGTTTGATACTACAGGGTTTATCACGATGGCGGGATATCACTACATCCTACAGAACACAGTCCTGCACCGGATGAAGCTGGATTGTACCGGAGAGATCGAGCGTTTCGATTGACGGCGGCCCGTATCAGCGGCCGCTAGATATTGAAGTAGCGCGCCTGGGGGTGGTGCAGCACCAGGGCGGAGGTCGACTGCTCGGGATGCAATTGGGCTTCCTCGCCGATGGCGACGCCGATGCGCACGGCGCTCAACAGATCCAACAGCTGGGCTTGGTCTTCGAGATTGGGACAGGCGGGATAGCCGAAGGAATAGCGCGCGCCGCGATAGCCGTGGCGGATCATCTTGCCCATGTCGCGGTTGTCCTGATGGCCAAAGCCGAGATCGGTGCGAATGCGCGCATGGACGTATTCGGCCATGGCCTCGGTCAGCTCGACGCCGAGGCCGTGCAGGTAGAGATAGTCGCGGTAGCGATCGGCCACGAACAGCTTCTGCTCGGCTTCCGAGGCTCGCGCGCCCACCGTTACCACCTGCAGGCCGACGATATCGGTCTCGCCACTCGATCCGTCACGCACGAAATCGGCGATGCACAGACCATCCGCCTTCGCTTGCCGCGGCAAGGAAAAGCGGGCCATGGATTTGCTGCCGGTATCATCCAGCAGAACCAGGTCATCGCCCTCGGCGACTGCCCGCCAGAAGCCGTAGGCCGCGCTCGGCCGCAGGGTCTCGGTGGCCTCATGTTCGGCGATCAGGTCATCGAGCATTGGATCAAGCTCCTTGGCGCACCAGGCCTGGAACTCGCGGAAGCTGCGGCCCTGCTTCTTATAGCCCCAATGAAGCTGATAGAGCGTGTTGGTATTGATGTATTGCCGCAAGTCCTTGGCTGCCATGCGGCCGATGATGTGGGGACCGAGAAACGGCGGCTCGGGTACGGCCGTCTCGGCGGCCCATTCGGCGCGCCGCGCCAGTATCGCTGCCGCCTCGGGGGAGACGCTGGGGCGGGCCGGTTTCTTCTTCTCAGGCGCCGGCTCGGGTGCCTCGACCTCGCTAAGCGCCTCGTCGAAGCGGTCTTCCGCCACCGCACCCATCAGTCCCAGGCCGTCGAAAGCGTCACGGGCATAGGCGACGCGGCCACAGCCATAGGCACTGCGGCAGTCGTCCTCGACGAAGCGGCGGGTCAGTGCGGCACCACCAAGAATGACCGGAATGTCGAGCTCGCGCCGGGTCATTTCGGCCAGGTTCTCGCGCATGATCGTGGCCGACTTGACCAGCAACCCCGACAAGCCGACGCAGTCGGCCTTGTGCTCCTTGGCGGCGGCGAGAATGTCCGCGATGGGCTGCTTGATGCCGAGATTGATCACCTTGTAGCCGTTATTGCTGAGAATGATGTCGGTGAGGTTCTTGCCGATGTCGTGGACGTCGCCCTTGACCGTGGCGAGCACGATGGTGCCACGCTCCTGGCCCTCGGTGCGCTCCATGTGCGGTTCGAGATGGGCCACCGCGGCCTTCATGGTCTCGGCCGATTGCAGCACGAAGGGCAGCTGCATCTGGCCCGAGCCGAACAGCTCGCCGACCACCTTCATGCCGTCGAGCAGCAGGGTGTTGACGATGTCGAGCGGCGTCCAGGTCTTGAGCGCCTCGTCGAGGTCGTCTTCGAGGCCGGTGCGGTCGCCGTCGACGATGCGCTGCTTGAGGCGCTCCTCGACCGTGGCGGCGCGCGGGCGCTCGCGCACCGCCTTTGCGTCACGTCCGGCGAAGAGCTCGATGAAGGCGTGCAGCGGGTCGTAGCCGTCGCGGCGGCGGTCGAAGATGAGGTCCTCGGCAGCCGTCAGCTCGCCTTCCGGGATCTTGTGGAAGGGCACGATCTTGCCGACATGGATGATCGCCGAGGTCATGCCGCGGCGACGCGCATGCTCGAGGAAAACCGAGTTGAGCACGTGGCGGGCTGCGGGCTTCAGCCCGAAGGAGATGTTCGAAAGCCCAAGCAGGATCTGGCATTCGGGAAGCCGCTCGGCGAGGCGCTCGATGGCGTCGAGGGTTTCGATGCCTAGGCGGCGATCCTCCTCGTTGCCGGTGCAGATGGTGAAGGTCAGGGGATCGATCAGCAAATCGCCACGCGGCAGGCCATAGCTGTCGCAGGCAAAAGCGACCAGCCGCTCGGCGACGGCAAGCTTGGCGTCGGCGTCCTTCGCCATGCCGGTCTCGTCGATGGTCAGGGCCACCACTGCTGCGCCATAGCGCCTGGCGAGCGCGAGGCGGGCAGCAGCGGGAGCGTCGCCGTCCTCGAAGTTGATGGAATTGAGAATGGCCTTGCCGGGATAGAGCTTGAAGGCCGCCTCGAGCACGGGCAGCTCGGTGGAATCGAGCACCAGGGGAGCCTGCACCGCCTGGCCAATGCGCGAGACCAGTGCGGTCATGTCGGAAATCTCGTCGCGGCCGACGAAGGCGGTGCAGAGGTCGAGGCAATGGGAGCCTTCGCCCACCTGATCGCGCGCCAGGGCAACGCAGGAGTCCCAGTTCTCCTCCGCCTGTGCCTCGCGGAAGACCTTGCTGCCATTGGCATTGCAGCGCTCGCCAACCATCAGCAAGGCGGTTTCCTGTCGCAGCGGCACCTGGCCATAGAGCGATGCCACGGACGGCAGCCAATGCAGGGAGCGCTCGCGCGCCGCCGGGCGCACGGCGCCGTTTGCGCGCTCGCGCAACATTGCATCGAGGGCAGCGATATGCTCAGGGCGCGTACCACAACAGCCGCCGACCATCGCCACGCCGTCCTCCTCGACGAAGCGGGCGAGCCATTTGGCCATCTCCTCCGGGCTCAGGGGATAGCGGGTCTCGCCATTCACCAGTTCCGGCAGACCCGCATTGGGCTTGACCGAGATGGGACCCGGCCAGTTTGCGGCGAGCCAGCGCACATGCTCCGCCATCTCCTGCGGCCCGGTGGCGCAATTGATGCCGAGCACCGGCACGTCGAGGGCATGCACGACCGTGGCGGCGGCGGCGATATCGGCACCGACCAGGAGCGTGCCGGTGGTCTCCACGGTAACCTGCACGACGATAGGCACGTCGTGCCCTGCATCGGCAAGGGCGCGGCGGCTGCCGTTGACGGCCGCCTTGACCTGCAGCATGTCCTGCACGGTCTCGATGATGATGCCGTCGACGCCACCGGCGATGAGCCCGCCGGCCTGAACGGCAAGCGCCTCTTCGAGGCTTTCGTAATCGATCTGCCCGAGGGTGGCGAGGCGGGTGCCCGGGCCGATCGAGCCGAGCACGAAGCGCTCGCGGCCATCGCCGGCGAAACCCTCTATCGCCTCGCAGGCGATTTCGGCGGCACGCCGGTTGAGCTCTGGCGCCTCGTCGGCAAGGTCGAACTCGGACAAGGTCAGGGGCGAGCCGCCGAAGCTGTTGGTGAGAAGGACATCCGAGCCGGCCAGCAGCGTATTGCGGTGGTGGTCGCGAATGATATCCGGGCAGGTGCGATTGAGTACCTCGGGGCAGTTCTCGCGGCCGTCATAATCGCGCGCGACATCGAGGTCGAGCGCCTGCACATGGCTGCCCATGCCGCAATCGAGCAGCAGCACCCGTTCGGTCAGGGTGTCGAGAAGATGGCTCATGGGGCCTCCGGTCGGGGCCTGAGCCCGAGCATGTGACAGATTGCGAACACCAGGTCCGCGCGATTGAGGGTATAGAAGTGAAATTCGCCGACGCCTTCGGCCGCCAACTCCTGGCATTGCTCGGCGGCGGTCGCAGCGGCGACCAGCTTGCGCGTGTCGGGATCGTCGTCGAGGTCCTCGAAGCGTCGCGCCAGCCAGTCGGGCACGCTGGCGCCGCAGGCAGCGCTGAAACTGACGACACGCGCGAAGTTGGTCACCGGCAGGATGCCCGGCACGAGAGGCACCGTAATGCCCTCATCAGCGAGGCGATCGCGAAAAAGCAGGTAGTGATCGTTATCGAAGAAATATTGCGTGATCAAACGGGTCGCTCCGGCATCTATCTTGCGCTTGAGATGATCGATATCGGCGGCATCGCCGCGCGAATCCGGATGGGGCTCGGGATAGGCGGTGGCACTGATCTCGAAATCGGCGATGCGCCGCAAGCCGGCGATCAGCGCCACCGAGCCGTCATAGCCCTCGGGATCGGATGCAAAACTCCCGCCATTGGCAGCATCGCCGCGCAGGGCGACGAAATGACCGACCCCAACATCGCGGTAGCGCCGCGCAATGGCATCGATTTCGTCGCGCGACGCACCGACGCAGGTCAGATGTGCCGCGGGTACGAGCGCCGTATCGCTCCGCAAACGTTCGACCAGCGCATGGGTTCGCGCGCGCGTGCTGCCGCCCGCACCATAGGTAACCGAGACGAAGTCCGGGCCCAGCGGCGCCAGCCGTTCAACCGTCCGCCACAGGGTCTCGGCCATCCCCGGGCTGTTGGGCGGGAAGAACTCGAAGCTGACGCGGGGCGTGTCGTCGATACGGCTTGGGAAGCAGGTCATGATGCGTCCACCGCCCACAGTAGAACCGTGAGCGCCTCGCCCTCCAGGCGCAACGGCTCGGATGGCTCGAGACCTGCGGTCGCGCACCAGGCGGTCACTTCACTCGGCGCGAAACCGAGGCGGCGATGGGCCTGCTCGTCACGCAGGAATTCCAGGTCGTGGGGCGCGAAGTCGACCAGCACTAGGCGCCCTCCCGGTCTCAGCACCCGCGCCGCCTCGGCAAGTGCACCGCCAGGGTTGTCGGCGAAATGCAGCACCATATGGAAGGCGATGCCGTCGAAGCTGTCACTGGCGAAGGGTAGGTTGTACATATCGCCCTGGCGGACTTGGCAGTGTCTGTGGCCGGCGCCCTCCAGGCGAACCCGCGCTAGCGCCAGCATTTCGTGCGACAGGTCGATACCGATGCCGCGCTCGACTTTCGCCGCCATCATTTCCAGAACGCGGCCGGTGCCGGTACCGATATCGAGAAAGCTTTCCATGTGGCGGCTATTGAATAGGCGGGCCAATGCTGCCTCGACCTCGCGCTCATTGACGTGCAAGGCGCGGATCCGATCCCAGTCCGCGGCATTGTCGCGGAAGTAGCGGCCGGCGCGCTCGGCGCGGGCCTGCTTGACCGCGGCGAGGCGCTCGCGGTCCAGTGCCAGGGTCGGATCGTCAGCCGGCAGCAGGGCGACAATGGACTGTGCGAGCGTTGGTTCGCGGCCCGGGTCGGCAAGGCGGTAGAACACCCAGGTGCGCTCCTGATAGCGTTCCAGCAGGCCGCCCTCGCAGAGCACTTTCAGATGGCGCGAAACACGCGGCTGGCTCTGGCTCAGAATCTGGGTCAGCTCGGTCACCGTCAGCTCGCCTTCCGCGCAGAGGAAAAGCACGCGCAGCCGGGTCGATTCGGCAGCGGCACGGAATCCGTTGAGCAGACGATCGAGAGAGGCCATTCGTACCATTACATCTGTTTATTTGCATATAAAGATACAGTTATATTTAAGGCGCAGCAAGCTTTTCCAACTTGGCGTCAGCGGGAACTTCCAGAGCGCAACGAAAATGCGCTTGGGTCTTGCTGTCGCGCGGTTGAGACATATTTACAACAGGTGTGGTACGGCGTTGTGAGCATTGGGGGGGGAGTCTGGTGTTGCGAGAGAGGCTTGTGCTACGCAACTTGGGGAAGGCAGGTGTCGCGACGCCTGTGTCTGGGACGAGATATGCTGGTGGCGGGAGGCTCATACGTGGGCAAGACCTCGACGATAGCGGCACAATCGCAAATGTGGCCGGGCCTTAAGCAGCTGGCCGTGGCGACGGCCCTGTTCGGGGCCATGCTGGGCGGTTGCGCCACGCCGCCGGACGATCCTGAGGCGCGCGCGGAATTCGACGCGTTGAACGACCCGCTCGAGCCCCTCAATCGCGGTATTTTTGCTTTCAACCAGGTACTGGACGACGCGCTCCTCGAACCGGCCGCGCAGGCCTATGTCTGGGCATTCCCGATCGAGTTTCGCGAGGCGGTGCATCACGTCCTGAGCAATGCGCACGAGCCGGTGAATTTCGCCAATTCTCTGTTGCAGGGCGATTTCGAGAACATGGGCACAGTGCTCGGCCGGCTGTTGATAAACACCACGCTTGGTGTCGGCGGCATGATCGATGTAGCATCGGACCTCGGTCTTGAGCCGGTCGACGAGGATTTCGGCCAGACCCTGGCGGTCTGGGGCATGGGCGAAGGCCTGTATCTGGTCTTGCCCGTCTTCGGTCCCGCAAGCCTGCGCGACGGCATCGGCCGTGGCGTGGACATCTTTTTCGACCCGATGACCTATGTGGTCGCCAATTCGGACAAGGACTATCTCGGCCCGTCGATCGCGGCCACCACGGCGCTGGATTTACGCTCGCGCAATCTGGAGACCCTCGACGAGATCGAACGCACGTCGGTAGATTTCTATGCTGCCATGCGCAGCCTCTATCGCCAGCACCGGACCAACTTGATCAACAACGGTGATACGCCGCTCGAGGACGACCCGTTCGCCAATGATCCCTTCGTTTATTAGGGGCCCGGGGTGGCGTCAGTCGAAATGCGATTACATATAGGCAAAGCGATGATTAGCAGACGCTCGCTTACCAGGATTGCCACCCCTCTGCTTGTCGCGATCAGCCTCGCTGCCTGGCCGGCCTCAGGGACGACCTCGCCGGACGGTGCCGCGAATTTCGTAGAGGGCCTGATCGACAAAGCGATCACGGTGCTGCGCATTCCCGCCGAGCAGAGGGAATCGCGCGAATCCGAGTTCCGCACCCTGCTGCGCGCCAATTTCGACGTGCCTCTGATCACCCGTCTGGTGGTCGGCCGTCATTGGCGCCGCGCAACAGATGCGCAGAAGGTGGCCTTCGCGGCGGAGTTCGAGGAGCACATCGTCAGGATCTATACGTCCCAACTCGGTGTTTACAGCGACGAGACGGTGGCCATCCGCAATGTTGCACCGCGCACGGAGCGCGACACCATCGTCGGCACCGAAGTGCAGCGCTCATCCGATGCGCCGCTGCAGCTCGACTGGCTGGTGCGCGAGGATAGCGGCACCTATCGTGTCATCGATATCGCCGCGGAAGGCGTCAGCATGATGACCACCAAGCGCTCCGAATTCTCCTCGGTGATCCAGCGCGACGGCCTGGATGGGCTGATCGAGCAACTAAGAGAGCTCAACAACGCCGGGCGAACCGAAGCGTCCTGACTGTCAGCGGCCAGAGCATGATGTAATTATACGCGGCCATTTGATGGCCCTGATAGCCGCGCTGGGTAGGCGCGTCGCGCCGCGCGATGCGGTGCCATCGGGCAAGCGGCGCAACGCGTCCAGCGCGGCGAGGCGGGCCACCGAAGGCCGGGTGCTTTTTGCTGTCGGCCGGGTCGCACACCGCTTGACGTGGGGTCGCACGACGGCGCGACGCGCTCCTAACCGACGGCAAAAAATCATCCCGGTCAAATGACCGCGTATAATCACATCATGCTCTAAGCGGCTTGTAGCGAATGCGATGAGGCTGGTCGGCGGCATCGCCCAGCCGGCGTTTGCGGTCGGCCTCGTAATCCGCGTAATTGCCCTCGAACCAGACCACTTCGCTGTCGCCTTCGAAGGCGAGGATGTGGGTGGCGATGCGATCGAGGAACCAGCGGTCATGGCTGACCACGACGACGCAGCCGGCGAAATCCAGAATGGCGTCTTCGAGCGCGCGCAAGGTCTCGACGTCGAGATCGTTGGTGGGCTCATCGAGCAGCAACAGGTTTGCGCCCGACTTGAGCATGGTGGCAAGGTGAACGCGATTGCGCTCGCCGCCCGACAGCACAGACACGGGCTTCTGCTGGTCACCGCCCTTGAAATTGAACCATGAGACATAGGCCCGGCTCGGCACTTCGCGTTTTCCCAGCTCGATGACGTCGAGGCCATCCGATATGGCCTCCCATACGGTCTTCTTGCCGTCGAGCGCGTCGCGGCTCTGGTCGACAAAACCGAGCCTGACCGTATCACCGAGGCGGAGCGCGCCGGAATCCGGCGTCTCCTCGCCGGTGATCATGCGAAACAATGTCGTCTTGCCGGCGCCGTTGGGGCCGATGACGCCGACGATACCGCCCGGCGGCAGGCGAAAGGAGAGGTCCTCGATCAGCAGCCGGTCGCCGAAGCCCTTGCCGAGGTGCTCCGCTTCCACCACCACATCGCCGAGCCGCGGGCCGGCCGGAATGGTGATCTGGCTGGTCGCCGCCTGGCGCTCGCGCTCGGCGCTTTCCGCCAGCAGGCTGTCATAGGCATTGAGGCGCGCCTTGCCCTTTGCCTGGCGGGCGCGGGGGCTGGCCTGGATCCACTCCAGCTCGTGGCGCAGCTGGCGCTGCATGGCCTGATTCTCGCGCTCCTCTTGCGCCAGGCGCTTTTCCTTTTGTTCCAGCCACGACGAATAGTTGCCTTTCCAGGGAATGCCATGGCCGCGGTCGAGCTCGAGAATCCAGCCCGCCACGTTGTCGAGAAAATAGCGGTCATGAGTGACCGCCACGACCGTGCCCGGATATTCGTCGAGATAGTGCTCGAGCCAGGCTACCGACTCTGCATCGAGATGGTTGGTCGGCTCATCGAGCAGCAGCATATCGGGCTGCGACAGCAGCAGCCGGCAAAGCGCCACGCGGCGGCGCTCGCCACCTGACAAGGGCCCGACCTCGGCATCCCCCGCAGGGCAGCGCAAGGCATCCATCGCCACCTCGATATCGCGCTCCATGTTCCAGGCGTCCGCCGCGTCGATCTGCTCCTGCAGCGCCGCCTGCTCGTCCATCAGCGCCTGCATGGCATCCATATCGTCGCCAACCTCGGCGAAGCCGGCATTGACCGCTTCAAAGCGATCGAGCAGCGCCTTGGTATCGGCGACGCCTTCGAGCACGTTCTCCAGCACCGTCTTGTCCGCATCCAGCACCGGCTCCTGGGGTAGAAAGCCGACGCGCAGGCCCTCCGCCGGCGAAGCCTCGCCGACGAACTCCTTGTCCTCGCCGGCCATGATGCGCAGCAGGGTCGACTTGCCGGCGCCGTTCAGGCCCAGCACGCCGATCTTGGCGCCCGGCAGGAAGCTCAGCGAGATGTCCTTGAGGACCGTGCGGCCGCCCTGGAAGACCTTGCCCAGGCGCTGCATCTGATAGACATATTGGTGCGCGTTCATCTCGTCGTCCTAGTCCTGCAACAGGCTCCACATCTCGATATCGCGCGCGTCGGTCCAGATGCGGGGATCGACGATGCCCTTGGCCTCGTCATAGGCGCGGCTGACATCGAACGGCATGCAATGCTCGAAGATCACCCAGTCGCCATAGTCGGGGGCGAGCTCGGCATGGGCGGCCTCGAAGGCCTGCTTGAGGTCGTAGCCTTTGGCGGCGCTGTCCTTGGTGCTGGCGGCAATGCGGCCGACGAAGTCGCGGGTCATGCCGATGGCCTCGGCGACCTGCTCCGGGCTGGTCAGGGCGTCGCCCCGTCCCGGCACCATTTTTCGCGCGCCCAGCGCCTCGAGGTTGTCGAGCGTCGCCGGCCACTCGCCGGGATAGGAATCGCCCATATAGGGGGCAGCGCCGTATTCCACAAGGTCGCCGGCGAAGCAGACCTTCTCCTCGGGCAGCCAGGCGATGATGTCGCCCTTGGTGTGGGCCTTGCCGATGTGCATGAGCTGCACTTCGCGCTTGCCCAGATAAAGCGTCATGCGGTCCGGAAAGGTCAGCGTCGGCCAGGTCAGCCCGGGCACGGATTCGACGGCATCGAACAGGCGCGGGAAGCGCTGCAGCTCGGAATCGTAGTCCTGCTGGCCGCGCTCGACGATGAGATCGCGCGTCGCCGCGCTGCAGACGATCTGCTCGGCCTTGTAGGCGCTGGCGCCGAGCACGCGCACGGCGTGGTAATGGCTGAGCACGACATATTTGAATGGCTTGTCGGTAACCTTGCGCACCTCGGCGATCAGCTCCTCCGCCGCCACCGGCGTGGCGCGGCTGTCCATCACCAGCACGCCGTCGTCGCCGATGATCACGCCGGTATTGGGATCGCCCTCGGTGGTATAGGCGTAAACGCCGTCCGCCAGCTCCGTGAAGCTCGCCTTCTTCTCCTCCAGGTCGCCCTGTGAGGCAAATGCCTTGGCCATGGTCCTTCTCCCTCGTCCACCTTGTGGCTTTGGCGCCTGTATAGCAGCAAAGCGGCGTACGGGCAGGCAAATCGGTGGCTCTACGTGGGTGAACCAAGAATACCTCGCCTTTGTGGGGATAAGCGCGCCGTGCCGCGACAGCGCTCCAAGCTTGAGGTCTTGGCAGCCACAGTTTCACTTACGTTGTGCGCAAGACGAAGAAACTGGGCGATGGAGGTTCTGTCGGCCGTCCTGGAGATCAGCTATCTGGCTCAACTAGGCTTTCGACAGGGTAGCCGGCATCGACCCAGCCAGGATAGCCACCATCGAAGCGGTAGACCTCAGTGTACCCCCAAACCAGCGCTTTGGCTGCGGCATAGGCCGAATAGGGGCAGTAGATGGCAAAGCAGTAGAAAACCACTTTGTCGTCCTTGCCCACATGCTGCAAAAGCCGCTCTTCCGACAACACAGCATTGAGATCAAGATCGAGTGCACCCGGGATATGGCCCTCGCGGTAATTTATGTTGCCACGCACATCGATAAAGATCGCACCCTCTTCGTGCAGCGCCTTGGCATCAGCCGCATCGACCTTGATTGCGCCATTCACAACATATTCGGCGCCAAGCTTGGTCATGCGCGCGCGATATTCGGCGTAGCGTTCAGGCGCCCCGGGCCCCTCAGCGACGCCTGCCTTGCGCAAACCTTCAGCAAGCCGCGCGCGATAGTCGGGGTCATAGTCGAAAATATCGCCATGCCACCAGAACATGCCATTTTCCTGTACGGTGAGCGGACGCCCGAGGAAGCCCGCCAGAAGCGCGCTACCCTGCTCTGCTGCTGTCGCCGCTTGCTCGTCTTCACCCAGATGTCCGTAAGCCGCCGCCAGCGTGGCATAATCGAAGGCAATGTTATCCTGACGGCTGATCACGCGCTGCATGATCTCGGCCGCTTCTTGATAGCGCTCCTGATGGAATAGGGATTGACCCAGGATACGCAGGTGCGCCGGCTTGTGGTGGGGATCGAGCCGCAGCGCTGCGCGCGCACTCGCCTCCGCCTCTTCGGCCCGGCCAAGAAAGTTCAACACTCCGGCGCGGCTGATATGGGCGTCTGGATCGTTCGGCGCCAAAGCAATTGCGCGGTCCGCGTCAGCCAGCGCTTCCGTAAGGTTGCCGTGCCGCGCCAGCAGCTCTGCCGATACCACGAAGGCGTGCGCCGTAGGCAGCGCCTTGGCCCGCGCCACATTGCGCCGCAACTGGTCAAAATTCTCACGGAAGCCGTCGCCGATGGCAAAACGCCAGCCGAGCTTGTGCAAACTAAGCCAGACTTCCGCCAGCGCCGCATAGGCCTCGCCGTAATCTGGATCAAGCGCGATAGCCTCTTCGTATGCGGCGATCGCCTTGCGATAGGCCTCCGTATTGCCCTGGCGATAATGCTCGCGCCCAGATAGATAGGCATCATAGGCTGCGATGATGTCGGTGCCCACAACATCCACCACCGTGTCGCCGCCTGCGCCGGTCAGCTCAATCGACAAGTTGGCAACGATCTTCGCCATAACAGCCCGTTGATTAAGTGGCTTTGCTGATTCTCACTCCCAGACGATGAA